>DATDGW010000522.1:0-4176 GCA_036521895.1 Candidatus Sulfotelmatobacter sp.
CATCGCGTCGCCGACCCCCGCATCCTACGGCTGATCCAGAAGTGGCTCAACGCTGGGGTGATGGAGGAAGGTGAATGGTCGAACACGCAGACAGGGAGTCCGCAAGGTTCGGTGGTTTCACCGCTTCTCGCGAACATCTACTTGCATTACGCGTTCGATCTGTGGGTGGACGTCTGGCGCAAGAAATGCGCGCAAGGCGAAGTGGTGGTCGTCCGCTACGCGGACGACATTATCTTAGGTTTCCAGTACCAAGCCGAAGCGGATCGTTTCTTGGAGAACTTTCGAGAACGACTGGGAAAGTTTGGGCTGGAGCTCCATCCCGACAAGACGCGCCGGATTGAGTTCGGTCGGTTTGCCGAACAAAACCGGGAACGAAGAGGGGAAGGCAGACCGGAAACGTTCGACTTTCTGGGCTTCAAGCACATCAGCGGGAAGAACGGATTAGGGCGATTCATGGTGCGGCGCACGACGATCCGCAAGCGCATGCGAGCCAAGCTGCGACAGATTAAGCAGCAACTGCGCGAGCGCATGCACGATCCCGTGCCCCATACCGGACAGTGGCTCCAGTCGATCGTCCAAGGCTACTTCAACTACTACGCGGTACCGGGAAACCTCAAGAGTCTGGGCGTGTTCCGCGACCGGGTGCTTGCTCTCTGGTGGCGTACCATTCGCCGCCGGAGCCAGAAACACCGGATCAACTGGACGCGCCTCCTTATATTGGCTCAGCGCTGGCTCCCTCAACCGCGTGCGCTCCATCCCTTTCCTGACGCTCGCTTCGCCGCCACTCATCCGAGATAAGAACCGGATGCGCTAATCAGCGCCCGTCCGGGTCCGTGCGGGGGGCAGCCGGCGACGGCTGTCCCTACCGCGATCGTCAACCAAGGTGGTGATAGTCACTTCCCAGTGACAATCCGAAACGAATCCACGATGCGCCGAAGCTCCTTCGGTTCCGATTCACCGGGGTCCCAATCCGACGCGAACACGTACAATCTTTTTGCAGCACAGGTCCATCGTTCATAGTCGATTTTGCCAGTCGGTACCTTTTGAACGAACTCGACACCTGCATACCCAGTGCCTTCAACCTCTCGGAACGAAATTACCGTGAAGCCTCGGGCTTCGGCTGTATTCTTGGCGTTATCGAGTTGACCGCGCACTGTATCCACACATTTGTCGTTCGCTTCCTCCGTTACGAGGGAGAAGCGTGCTCCACTGGACAATGGCACCGAGTAGGCCATGCCGTTTGGCATTTGCGTACTCTTGTGCGGATGGGGATCGCTTGGGAGGGTGATAGCGAAACTATTTTGTGGATATACGTACTCTTTCCACGGTGATGACGGCGGCGAGACTTGTGCAAGGCCGACCACCGACGTTTCTAGAAGGATGACCGCCCAAAGCCCGATTTTCATGACGGGACCTGTATAACACGTTTCAAACTGTTGTTATCAGGCGTTAACACTCAAATTTCGACTCCTTTCGATTAGTTCCACCACCTTGTTTTCCTGTGAGAGGCGACGCCCGCGCGGTGTTGCTGTTGGCGTTGGTTCTGTCGCCTGAATTCGGGAGGGGGGTGGCGACCTCCCGCACGCGGTGGGTGCCCCCCGATATCGGGAGTTGGGAACTATCGCTGCGGCGTCGGCGGGGGGAACCCACGGCTTTCCGCGTGCGGGTTTGGGAGCGCGTGGGTTTACGCGCGACAGCAAGAACGCAGGCCCGCGTCTTTTGCGGGACTGCCACCTTGTGCCGGGAGGTGCGAAGACGGGGCCGCAGAGCGGAACGGCTGAGGCAGTTCGGCACTCGCCACGAGCACACCCGGCACCGGCGCGAATAGCGTCCGGCTGTGGATCGCGTTCGAGAAACGGGATGAGCCGGAGGTTCCCGCGCGGCTGACAAAATGTGTTCTCGAAAGAAGCGGTCAGATGAGAATGCAGATGCGGCGATTTACGCGGCTCACGAACGCTTTCTCGAAGCGACTCCAGAGCCTGAAGGCCGCTTGCGCTTTGCACTTCGCGCACTATAATTTCTGCCGCATGCATTCCTCACTACGGATGACGCCTGCGATAGCGGCAGGCTTAACCAATGAAATATCGCAATTGCATCAGCTTTTGTCCTAGCGAGGTATTCAGAAGATGGATGACCCTCTGGAAAAGATTCGGCAACTCGAACAAGCTCTGTTCGAACAAATGCTGAACGCAAATTCTTTGAAATACTCTTTGCAGGCAATAAAGGTTTACCTTTTAGCCAATTCGCCAGAACCAGAAGAGGTTGCGAAGTTTCTCGACGATGCTCAGGTAGCTGCTTCAAAATTTGATCCACAGAAAGAATTTTGGGATCAGGTCGGGGCTTACATTGAGTTTTTGAAGTCTGGAAAGAAGTCCGGCGAGCACGACGCTTAGATAAAACTCCAGACACTTAATGGCTCCTGCGCGAGCTGGAAGAATTGGTCGCTTGATGGGAGTTAAACATTGACGGATCGAATTCTGCATTACGCTGTTCGTTGCAAGAGTTGTGGCAACCCCATGTGGCTCCAAGTTGAAATGCTTCGACGAACATTTCGTCATCAAGTACTCCGGTATACGGATGGCGTTTCTTTTGGAGTTGCATGCCCAGAATGCAAGCAGGCCAATAATTATTCACTAGACAAGAAATCTCCAGATCACGGTCCAAAAGACAATCCGGTAATGGAATCCCCTCGTTACCTAAAAACGGTTTTCATAGCAGAACTGCAATGCGACAAGGGAAATTGCGGACTTCCTCTACTACTATTCGGACAGCAGAGTGATTCCAACCGTCAGCAAGCCGAAACAATAGAGTGGAAATGTAGCGAAACACTGCACTGTCCTGAAGGGAACAGGATTTCAAAATGCCGATAGGTCCATCCGACCTGCCGTGGTGGGGCTGGTTGCTCTGTTCCGTTGGCGTTTTCATAGTTGCGGCCATTCTTTACGGCACCTATGCTGTGAAATCTGACGGAGGCGAAAAGGCTTCCGGTTTTGGATGTCTAGCCTAGCGTTATTGATAGCGGTTCCCTTGGGCCTGGCCAGCGCGGGCATGGGGGTAATGGGAGTCATTCTCTTCATCAAATGGGTTTGGAATTCGTAGTTTCCTGAAAAGTTGAGAAACGAGAGGGGGAACTATCCGGGCTTGAGTGGCATGATTACCGGGACGGAGCGTTGCACGTTTCGCGTGCCATCTGGAACGGCCAGGTCGTGAAGCCGAAAACCAAACAGTCCGAGGCACCCGTCCCAGTAATTCGGCAACTTGCCGATCGTTTGGAAATGCATCGGCTGAGTGGCAATCCCAACTCTGGCCCGATCTTCGCTAATTCGCTAGGCGGACCACTTAGCATGGACAACGTTCGCACTCGAGCAATCTTGCCAGCATTGAATCGCTGCGTACATTGCCGGTTGCCGCAAGGAAAGAAACATTCGAAAGAAAAACACAAGTACGAGCGTGACTCGCGGCTACCAGGATGGCATGGCTGGCACGCGGCACGACGCGGCCTGGGCTCCAATCTCTATCGCTTGGGTGTTCACGACAAGGTGATTCAGGCGATTCTGAGGCACTCAAACGTCAACGTCACGTTGGCGTATTACATCAAGAGCGCAAGCTCCGACGTGTTGGCGGCGATGGGAAAGTTTGAGGAAAAGCTAACCCTTCAAAGTCTTCAGGACACTGATCGGACAGTAAAACCGGATTCCAGCGCAACGCTTGGATTCGTAAACTAACCAGAGATTGGGGTTAGGATGGAGCCGACGAGCGGACTTGAACCGCTGACCTGCCGATTACGAATCGGCTGCTCTACCAACTGAGCTACGTCGGCTTCTGGTTTGCTTTCTTTAGTTTACCAAATCGCTTGGTGGTTGCTGCTGTACAACTGCTGTACATGCGATCTGAGACTCAAGCCGTTTCATGGCTTCGGTGACGACTCGCGGCACAGTCTTGATGTAGCTCCGCTGAATCGTTCTGATGTCCTCGTGCCTGAGTATCGCTTGAATCACAACGGAAGAAGTTCTCGGTCGTGTTACCGCTCAACGAAAAAGACGCCGAGATAGTTGTGGCGCGTCGGCACTCGCGACAAATAACCCGGGTTTGCTCGCCGAGAGTGACCAACCACGTGCTCCAAACGCAGGAGGCTAATGCAGGGTTTCCATGGGTTCCCGTCGGAGGCTGAGAGGG
>DATDGW010000523.1:0-2222 GCA_036521895.1 Candidatus Sulfotelmatobacter sp.
TCACCGCTGATTGTAGTCAGTGAGTCATGCGCGAAGAAGTAACTTTGGAGACGCGCGAGGCAGGTACTTCAGACCAGTGTTCTGTTCGATTCGCCGCGCAGCGCAGCCGGACCGGGGCCCGTGGTCCGCTCGACAGCCCCCTACAGGAGCACCTGCGCGCGCCACAGCGCACACCAACACGAACAGGCGCGGGAGAAGGGTCTTTCTCCCTTGGGGATTCCATAAACTCGGGGGTGCCCGGACGAGAGGGTTCCAAGGGAGAGAGACCGTGGCGGGGGCAGTCGAGTGCGCGGTTTACCAAACGATGCGAGGCTATTCTCTATGCCACATGCACGCGAGCCTGGGACCGGGAGCGGGGGCAGGCTTGCACCGTGATTTTGATGTCCTGTCCCAACAGCAGCAGAAAGCGCATCAGCCGCTCCAGAGAGAAGCCGGAGAGACGCCCGCGAAGAAGGGCTGAGACCTTGGGTTGATCGACGCCCAGCAGTTTCGCGGTCTGCACTTGGGTCAGCCCCTTGTTCTGGATCAGCAGGGCGATTTTGTGGGCAAGCTCGGCCTTGGCCAAGGCCTCTTCCGGGTTTGGCAGTCCAAGATCGGCGAAGACGTTTCCGCTGCTGACAGCGTAATCTTTTGTACGTTTGAGCATCGCTATTTCTCTCTTTCTCGGTCGATCTCGATGGCACGTTGCAACCGCTGTTTCACAAGGTCCATGACGCTCTTCGGCGTGGCTATGCCGTGCTTCGATTTCTTCTGAAAGGCGTGCAGCACATACAACGCCCTTTCCAGCTTCACCGTGTAGATCGTGCGGAATGTGTCGCCGCGATGATCGGAAACCACCTCCAGCACTCCGGCCCCGACGTTCTTCAGCGGCTTGGCTTCGATGTGCTTGCCTCCCATCTGCGCCTGATAGAGAGCAAAGCCAACCTGCTGCTGCACGGCCTTCGGAAACTCCAACAGAGCGCGGTGTGAGTCGGCAACGAAGATCAGTGGTTTCATCGTACCTCTCGAATATGCCAGATATGGTATATTTCGTCAAGAACAGCTTTAGTCTTCCTCTTCGTCCTCGGCTTCTAATGCGGCCAGCAGTGCGGCTTTCTCTTCCTCGCCGTGGGCGTTGTCGTCTTTCTCGCCTGCCAATGGCTTGCGCTCCAGCTTTGCGCCGGGATGCGTGGCCGCGTGGATCAGTTGCAGCTTGCGGATCGCCACGTGCGTGTAGATTTCCGTCGTGGACAGATCGGAGTGACCGAGCATTTGCTGGATATAGCGGATATCGGCGCCGCCTTCGAGCATCAACGTCGCCATCGTGTGCCGAAACGTGTGACAGGAACCGGATTTTCCCAAGTTCGCCTGCGCGATCAAGTCCCGCGCCAGGTTGCTCATCGCGTCAGGATGAAACGGTTCTCCGTACTGCGTCAGAAACAGCGTGGCATCATCTGGTTCTAAGGCAAGCTGCGGGCGGGCCTCGCGCAGATACTTTTCCACCCAAGCGAGAGCGCGTTCGCCGATCGGGATCATGCGGTCCTTCTTGCCCTTGCCCTGGCGGATTAAGAGCGTCGCGCGCTCGCGGTCCACGTCGTAGAGTTTGAGTCCGACGAGTTCTTTTCTCCGCACTCCCGTCGAGTAGAGCGTTTCGAGCATGGCGCGGTCGCGCAGTCCCACGGGCGTCTCGATGTCGGGCAGCAGCAGCACGCGCTCGACTTCATCTTCGGAGAAGATGGTGCGCGGCAAGCGCTTCTCCATGCGCGGCAGGTCGAGATCAGAGGCCGGGTTGTGCAGGATGTGATTGTTCCGCACCAGCCAGCGAAACCAGCGGCGCACTGGCGTGAGCCGCGAGTGCTGCGTGCGGAACGTGAGCGGCTGGCCGTTGCCCTTGCGATAGTAGTAGAGATAGCGCTGGTAGCTTTCGAGAATCGGGCGCGTCACTTCCATCGGGTGCTGCAAGCCGCGCTGCTCGGCCCAGCGGATAAAGTCGGCAATCGACCAACGCGCGTGATCGGCAGTGTCCTGAGAGTAGTTGTTGATCAGCAGCCATTCCAGGTGCTCTTCCATGAACTGGCCCAGCGGCGAGTGCGGCTCTGGCTCTGGTTTACGTTTTCTG
Source organism: Candidatus Sulfotelmatobacter sp. (assembly GCA_036521895.1). GTDB lineage: Bacteria > Acidobacteriota > Terriglobia > Terriglobales > Acidobacteriaceae > Sulfotelmatobacter. The sequence goes on from DATDGW010000523.1 coordinate 2,099, forward strand.
GTGACGCGGGCCATCACTTCACCCCCGCGCGTCGCGCCAGTTCGAGGCCGTTCGGTTTCTCCGTACCGTTCGCTTTAGCTACGACTACGATGTGGCCATCTTCAGCCCCGTGGCCCCTTAATAT
>DATDGW010000524.1:0-14293 GCA_036521895.1 Candidatus Sulfotelmatobacter sp.
TGTTCAAGCCGGGCCAGCCGAGAATTCACATCTGTCGCCGGACTCGGCGTCGTGGCTGAGTTCTGGGCGGTAAGGAACGGTGCGAGCGTTAAGACCAGCAGGGCAGTTGCTAGCCCGGCGACCACACTTCTCCCAGTCGACACTGTCACCTTGTCCCGGTCCGAAGATGCTAGGGCTACGAGGCGCCGCAATCCCGGACCGCCTCACTGTACCGTCCAGAGCAGATTCACGGAAATCGAAACTATTTATCGTGCCTATCAGGTTTTGTTATTGATTCGGCTCAGAACTTGAATTGCACGTCCAATTGCATGCGCCGTGGAGGCAGGGCCGAGACTGGCTGGCCAAACAGAGGCGAGGATTGCGCTCCAATGTAGGTGACGTAATTCGGGTGATTCAGCACATTGAAGGAATTCAGCGAAACCGAAAGCACCTTGGCTTCTTTCTTCGCCTTCGTGAGGGGGAAATCATGGGACAGGTTCAAGTCGAGGCTGATCTGGCCGGGGCCAGGCATGGTGTTGCGCGCGACACCCGCGGGGCGATCATTGAGAATGCCGTCGTGATTATCGTCGCCTCCGGTGGTTATGTTGACCGGCTTGCCCGAGTAGAGGGAAAGCGCGACACCCAGCGTGAAGAATCGCGTGGGCTGGGTCGACGCCAGCAGATCAAACTTGTTCAGGCGGTCGTTGTCGGCGCGTCCCCAGTCCGCCGCGGCGTTATCGCTGTTGGCGGGAAAGTACGTGATGCCGCTGGTGTTGTTATCGGTGCGGCTCAGCGTGTACTGGATCTGCCCGGAGAAGTACTTGGTGGGCTTACCGCGGAAGGTAAGCTCCAGCGCATTGCCCTTCAAGTATCCCAGGGATTGCATTTCCCGCACCTGCCCCAGTGCTGGGTTGGGATACTGATAGGTCTCGCCGAGCAGCACGGGGGCATTCGCATCAATCGACCGGAAGGAGCCGATGCCACGAGTGCCGATAAAGACCGCGCTGAACGTGCTCTTGGCGGTGACCTGACGCTCCACACCTGCGCTGTACTGCAGAACGTACGGAATATGGGCCCGCGGATCCAGTACGACCAGGCTGACGGGAATCTGTGACAGCACCGCTGGATTGATGGGGTATGAAACCAGGGGCTGGTTGACGATGAAGCGCAGGAGGTTGACGCCGTTGAAGTGCAGCAAGTCGCCGATCGGGCTAGGGCCGGTCCGGTCGTAGAAGATGCCCGCGCCTCCGCGGATCACAGTCTTGCTTTTTGCGGTCGGAGCCCAGGCAAAGCTGGCGCGCGGCGCAAAGTTGTCGGGATCGTCGTAAAAATAGTTCTGCCAGTAGTAACGCAGTCCGAGGTACAGAGAGAAATTCGGACGCATTCGGATGTTGTCCTCTACAAATGCGCAGATGACCTTTTCCAGAAAAGCGACGTGGCCCTGGCCTGTCTGCACCAGGTAGGTAGCCGGCGTCGCCGCGGTGTAGTCAGTGGAACTGGCGAAGGTATAGGTGCCGGCTCGGTTCGTAAAGTCATCGAGTCCGCGTCGGCTGATATCCGGGATATCGACGCCAAAGCTGAGTTGGTGTTTGCCGTTGGCGTAGGTTGCGAAATCCGTGCCGTCGAAATGGTATTCGGTGCGCCGGCTATCGGCTTGCGCCCCGCCCGCGGTAAACAGCCCCGAGACTCCGATCTGTGCCTCAGGTTGAATGCTGTTTACCGACGCGTCGAAGTGCCCCACCAGAAATCGCACCTGGTTCACCCAGTGAGGCGAAAACTGGTGGAAGTAGCTGACGTTGATCTCGTGTTCCAGAAAACTTGTGTCGGTGCCCGTGCTCGGAAGCATGGTGCCGCCCACGTTTGAATTCTGGCTCGAGCGATGTTCGTACGAGTAGCCCATCCAGAACTGGTCCCCGTTGGCAAAATCGTGAAACACGCGGCCGGAGCCGAAAAAATGACGTGAAGGGTTGGCCACGGTCGGGGCGATGGGGCCGAGGCCCAGAGCCTCCGCGGCCGCAATGGCGCTTGGATCGACAATCCCTTGCAGATCAAGCACATCATCGTCGAGCGACAGCAGGAAACTGGTGTGCTTGCTGTGGCCGACGGGCCCGGTCACAGAGCCCTCGTAATATTGCCGGCTCTCGGGAGGCTTCACGGTGGCGAAGGCGTTGCTCGCGTCGAAGACGGAGTTGCGAAACATGAAATTCAACTCACCGTGGTAGGCGGGAGACCCGCTCTTTGTGATGATTTCCAGGCGGGCGCGCCCTGGTCGCGAGAAGCGCGCAGAATAGGGGTTGTTGTTGATCTTCACTTCCTGCACGGCCGAGGGAGTGACTCCCGGTCCGTTGGCTTCAATCCCATTCACCACCAGGGTCACACCATTGGTCCCGATTGCGTTATCGTCGAGGAAGCGAGACATGGTCGTGATGTAGTCCTGGTCGAAGACGGGGACCCGGTCGAGCGCGTCGCGATCAATGGCATTGGCGTTCTGATTCTCAGAGGTCTCCGTGCTTACGAGGGGGACATTGATTCCCGTCGCCACGGTGACGTTCTCGGTGTCAACGGAAATCTGCATCACCGTGCGGATCGGTGTGAATCGCTTGTTCGTGACCACGACCGTGACGCTGGCATCGCGAAAGCCCTCCGCACGAAACTGCAACGTGTATTTTCCGGGAGCGATGTTGTCGAACCGAAAGGCGCCGACGTCGTCGGTCGTTGTCCGGGCAAGAATCTCAGATCTGATCCCCAGCAGGGATACGTCCGCTTTGGCGATCGCAGCCGCCGAAGGATCCAGGAGAGTTCCGCTGATGGAATGCAGTGCCGTCCGGTCGGCCGCGGCACCGGAATTGGTAGCTTGATCGGGTCCTTGGGCGAAAACATGGCAGGGCAGTGCACTACCGACTAGCGCGGCCAGCAGCAGGCCAAGCAGGCGCCAGTTCGACATCAAAAACCTTGAGGGTGATTCGGCAGCCTGCATCGATATGGAGGGTACCTGAGGAACCTGAAAGCGCTCTGAAAAACGAAGCTGGGACTGTAATGGCTTCAAATCAGCAAAGCCTTCTACCGTGTTTCCCGGATGGCACATAGGCAAAAGCCCGGAGAGAATTGTGATCGATTGCCGCTTCCGTCGAAAGCCGGGCTGGAAGTGTGCCCAGGGGTAGTGGAGGGTCATCGTGTCGAGTGAAGCATCCAAGGCAAGTACTACGCTCCCAGGGAGAGTCGAAAAGGTCATCCATCCTCATCCCAGTTCTGGCGAACCCGAAAAAGCCCAGATCGCCGTTGAGGGGGCGGATCACCTCTATCGAGAGATCCGCGTTCCGAACCGTCTGGCCGACGCTAACGGAGGCGAAGTGAAGCTCAAAGAGGGAGCCGACGTCGAAGTCAAAATCGAAGCGGAACCCGTGGTCACCAAGACGGTACCGCATCACGACGAGGGCGCCAATCCCAGGCCCTAATTCCGTTTCCGACGCTGATGCGCGAGAAGGCAGCGCAGTACGCTGGACCTATTTGGTCGGCGGCTTTTGCTCCTCGGCAGGCTTGGCGAACTTGGCATCGTCGACCGGAAGGTTCTGCTTCACCTCGCTCACTTGAATCGTGAACCGCCCGCTTGGCCGCGCCAGCGTCCAGCGGTATGGAATCTTCACGCCATCCGTGGCGCGGTAATCCGCGTAATCAATCTGTGTCGGAAGCCATCCCAGCGCGGTCTCTCCGTAGCGCACCAACCGCAGCAGAAGTCCTGACTGCTCGTCAAAATACAACTGGATCGGGGGCTTCCCCTGGCGCTGGCCCACCACGATGTAAGCCTCATGGTCCCCGACCTTCTCGGTACCGAGCAACCGCAGTTCGGTGAACATCGGCTTGAGATGCGTCGCCAAGTGCAGATCCGCGTCGATCGATGCCGCGTCCAGTTCGCTTCCTTGCATCGGGCGCACACCCGGCCGCCCGGGCGCCGCCAGCCATCCTTCGTGTCCATTAAATGCAGTGACGCTATCCCCCTCCGGCATGTGCGTGAACGATATGCGCTGGTCCGGATCCTTCGAATAAATATCGATGGGCAGCGATTTCCCGCCAAAATCGATCGTGCCTTTCATGGCGCGACTGGTCACCTTGTCGATCGCCGCCGCTCCGCCCGCCGCCTGCACATATTTGCCGAGCAGTTGCTCGGCTGACGGTCCTGCGTTTTCTTTGGCTGTGGCCGGTGTTGGCGCGCCCACGGGTTCTTTGGGCTCCTCGGTCATGACCGCCGGTATCGGCTGAGGCTTCGCGCTGCCACGGTGGCACGAGTTGCACGTCACAGCGCGGTGTCCGTCGAAATTGTCCTTGTTGATGGCGAACATCATCGCCATCATCTTGCGTGCGGTCTGCTTGGTCTTCTTGTCGTCCTTCTCGAACGCGCCTTGCACGTGGCAGAAGTCGCACTGCACACCGAGCGAGGCTGCGATGAATTGCATGGTCGGGAAGAGTTCCTCGGCCGGAATTCCCTTGAGCACCTGGATGTTCTTGAATTGCTCCTCGGCCTTCTTCCCCGCAGGATTTGTAACCTGACCTGGAGACGCAGCATGTGCAGGGGTGCTCGACTGCGTCTTCGCGGTTGCAATCATGAGTCCCGATGCCAGAAAGAAAACAATACCTGCCACAACGTCCACGCGTCTTGCATTCATCAAATGTTTGCCTCGGTTGGAGTCTTTAGAGTCTAACAATGCCTAGGGCTCATGGGCCAGCGACACAACCACATTCCGGACTCCTTCCACGACCCTCGCCATTTTTGGAAGTCCATTTTGTCGTTCGTGTCGGGCGGAGTGTGATCATACGGATATCGAATTACCGCAGTGTCGGTGATCATGATCGCTGGATAACCCTGCTGCCAGAACGACCACTGGCCGGACCATCCCACGCCCGGCAAACTCGCAGGCGCCGCAATACCTTCAGACGGGAACCGGACGGACGCGCGGAAGCTTCGGATCGCTCGCCGCACACGATCGCGCGATTCGGAATCTCCGACGAAGCCAATGAAATTGCCCGGCTCGGATAGAAAAGGCTGAGCAAGGCCGGATATTTCTGGCTGCCGGCTGCGTCGGAGTAATCGCCTATGGTCTCCAGCGAGATCATCGCCGAAACTCGAGTGCCGCTCTGCCTTAGCCCCTGCGCATCGACGAAGCTGCCCATCCTCGGTGTGTGAAAATATGGAGGCTCTGGCGCTCCGCGGCCGATTCTCCTTCAGAAGCCGGGCCAACTCAAGAACAGCTGCCACTCCGAGCGCCCACCACAATGGTGCCCGCAGCGCCCCCGCTTCCGATCAGTTCAGCGTCCAGATTCGTAACCTCGTGGCCTTCCACGGCATGAGACTTCTGGGCGACCGCATACCCAGCCTGTACCAGCTGACTACGCAGGTAGTCGGTTGTCGCCCCTAACGACCCGGCTCGCCGAATGTTCCCCTCAGCGATCGTCTCTGACATATCTCTGACATGCAAGGCCCAGGCGGCCCGACCAGTCGGGCTGCGCTTCAGACAATGGCGGAAGGGGCCCCTCGTAGGACCGGAGCGGCATTTGAGTCATTCGCCAGAGCGAGATGATACCGGCAGCAAGCGCGACAACCGCGGCTGCGGAGGCAATGCGCAACATCCAGTTCGGACGGATCGGCGGGCTGAGCGATTCAAACATCAGAGTGAGCAGGCCGGCTGACTGGCTCCTGCCAGGTTACCGCCACGCCGGCTTTGGGCCGGGCGTCCATTCCGCACCCATATCGTCGTCCGTGATCAGACGGCGCGCCCCCAGCCGTTGGGCGAGTACGTCGCCGGATTCCATGCCCAATACACGGGGAGGTTCTTTCACGCTGTCTGCGAATGCATTGTAGGCAGCGAGCACGAGTTGTCCACGGGGAGTGCTCGCATTGAACATCTTCTTCCCATCGATCTGATACTGGTTCAGCACTGAGAACCAGCGTCCTTTGTCGAGAACAATGGGCGAGTCGCTGACCATCAGACAAGTAATCACGCGTAGACCGTAGTTGTACTCGTGCAGTCCTGTGACGAACACATCTGCAGACTCGGTAGCGTTGAAGTAATAGATCCCGCCCGGGAGCAGGTGCTGTTTAACAATCTGCAGGAATTCGGTCGAGAGCAACTGTGAACTATGATCGCGCCAATGGAATGAGGTATTGGCCACTATGACGTCGTACTTGATATCCGGGTGTGCCAACAACCACCTCCGGCCATCATCGATGTAGATGTGAACTTTAGGATTGTGAAGCAGAGAGCGCACCTCGGGATATTGCGCGATCAATTGAATATATCCCGGATTGATTTCCACGATATCCAGGCTCTCAACATCGGGATTGTTGGCGACAACCTGCGCCCACGATCCAGACGCGAGGCCCACCATGAAGGCACGCTTCGGGTGAGGATGGAGCAAGCTTAGAACATACGCCCGGATGACAAAGTTCTTGTCGTTCTCGGGGTCAATGTTGAAATGTCCGTCATAAACGCCGCCTCCGAACACGGCATCGTCGGCGGTGACTGCGACAATTCCATTTCGGTTTTCGACCACGTGCTTCATGTAGCCGACCTCCGCCGCTTTCGGCCCAAAAATCATCTTGCCGTAAAGATTGCCGTAAGCCGGAGCCGCCAAAGCAATCGCTACAATGGCCACGAGCGCCAACGCCCAAACGCGTTTCGGAGCTGACTGGAAATGGCCGTTGCGGAGAATAATCACAATCAAACCGGTGAGCGCGGTTACGACGGCCAGCTGAACCGAGATTGCCTGCGTACCGAAATAATTCATCCAAACGAATCCAATCACGAGGCTACCCAGAGCTGAGCCAATGATGTTGGAAAGATAGATGAGGCTCACGCTCCGTCCGGCTGAACCGTTGGCCGAAACGGACGCCTGGCACAGCAGAGGCAACACCGAACCCAGCAAGCCCGCAGTTAGAAAAAATGCCGGGGCACTCATCAGCACCGGAACGTTGTGCCAGGACAGGTCGGCCATCAGAGGAGGCAGGTATACGGAGATTGCCCCAGCCAGAAGCATCGCACTACCCGCCACGGTTAAAGGATGGATGTGTTTCTTTCGGCACAGCGTCTCACTTAAAAACGATCCGGCCGCGATGCCGGCGAGATACGTGGAGAGAAGCAATGCGAATGCCGGGGCTCGATCGAATGTCGCCAACGCGAAAATGCGAAACCACGCAATTTCGAAGCCGAGAGCGAGAAACCCGGCGATCCCAGCAATCACCGCGGCGGTTCGAAGGCCTAGAGCTGGCTTGGATGCGACGTCAGCAATAGTCTCACTGGCAACCGCCGCCTCCGGTTGGCGTCGCTGACTTCGCCCGTAAAGAAAGGCTGTGGCTCCCACCGCGGTGTTCAAACACGCTGCCAAAGTCACTGATCCCGACTGCCCGAACGCTCGAAGAAGCACTTGAGCACAGACGTAACACGCCACCGCCGAACCCAGCGTGTTTACGAAGTAAAGAGTCGCAACGGAATACCCCACGCTGCGTGAACTTCGCACCAGTTGTTCGACCAGCAGGGGCAACGTCGCCCCCATCAGCATCGTGGGCACAATGAGAAGCAGAAAACTGAAAAGGATGATGTAGCCGAGGCTCGTTCCAGCCGTGAATCCCGACGCCCAATGAAACAGCCGCAACGAGATCAGCCCAAACCCCGCGACGGCCAGTTCACAGACACCGAAGATTGAAATGCCTCGGTCGGGGAATTTTTCTGATACCCTCCCGCCCACCAGGCTGCCGATTCCAAGTCCAAGCATGAACGCGCTCACCACGACGGCCACCGATTGAACGTTCACGCCATAGATGGAAAACAGCACGCGTTGCCAAACGATTTGATAGATCAGCGCCGGAAAACCAGAGCAGAAAAACAGCGCTGCGATCAGGGTGGACTGGGCTCGGCTGCCCTTCGTCTGAGCGCCAAAGAGCACAACCAGCAGCAAGAGAAAATCAAAAGCCAACACGGCAGCGACTGGCGCAACTTCCATGGAACCTCGCCCGGGATAAGTGAAAATGGTGCTGATGAGTTCAGTTTGTTATAACTCAGGGGAAGCGATCGAACCCAGTAGCCAAGGTTATTCGATACACTTTGGTAACAGCGACACTCGCGGCCGGCTTGCTATGTGAAGAGGACTTAGATGTCTATTTCCCCTGTCCCGAGTCTTGCTTCCCGGGCCGCACAAAGAATTTCCACTTATCCAGTCCTGCTGCCACCGCAACGTCAAAAAAGCCCACCATCATTTCGTCGGACGTCTGATCGCCCCAGGTCACGGTCTTCGTCGGATCCGGATTGTGCGGATTATTTTTCGAATTGTCGTACCACGCTATCGCCCTCAGGCGCGTTCCAGCTTTCAACGGGCGCGGCTCCGCCAACCGGTAACTCAGCTGCCAGTGAAAGTGATAGTTCACTCGCAGCAGCACTTCCAGGCTGCCATCGTCGTGCACTATGTCGTACTCAAACCGCTTCCCCCGCAGATGCATGTGAGGAAACAGGCTCAGCAGCGTGGCATCGTTGGGCAGCGTTCCCTGCACCTCCACTCGAAAGTCATCCGCGCCCGGCGGAATAATCAGTGCATGATTGTTTAACTGGAGCGTGATGACCCGCTGCTTCGGCGGCGTTTTGGCAAACACCAGGCCAATGCTGGTCTGATCCTGATCCACCGAGCTGTTCGTCGTATAGTGCATCTGAAACACCAGATCCGATCCAGCCGGGACAAATTTCGCCATTCCATCTGGCCACTCGTCGGGCGAACTGCCCGGGGCGTATACCAGCAGCAGGTCGCTAGTCGTCTCGTGTGCCTCACGCCGCTCCAGCGGATCGTTCAAGGCCGACGCTGTGAACGGCTCCCCCACCGGCGCATGCCGTAGCCACGGCGAGTCCGGCGGACGAATATAGACGACGGCGTGATGCACATGCGCGGGGCTGCCCGGGCGGAACTCCGACATCTGCACCCACCGGTCCTCGGCAAAGTGCGTGGGCACAATCTCGTAGGTGTACTCAATCTCACCGCGCGCCGGAATCTGTACTGGCTTGGGCATCTTCATCACCAGATCAGGCGGCGGGATGTTCCAGCCCTCCGTCCATTTGCGTGGCGCGGGCGCCTCATGTGCATCGCCCGCGGGCGCTCCGGCTTCGGCCCACGCGACCATCGTCGCGATCTGCTGCGGAGTCAAAGAAATATCGTTGGCGAAATGCCCATATCGAGGATCCGCAAACCACGGCGGCATCATCCTCATCTCGACGGCATGCGCCAACGCTGCCGCCCACGGGCGCGTCTGCGCATAAGTCACGAACGCCATGGGCGCAACTTCGCCGGCCCGATGGCAACTCTGGCAGTGATCCTGCAGGATCGGCAGCACATCTTTGTAGAATGTAGGCGCCGCGGTCGCTTCGGGCTTCGAAGCAGCGCCGCCGAGGCAGACGGTCAAGGTCATCACTGCGATCGTACCGAGGGCGCCGTAATTCATGCTGTGATTCTACAAGCCAAAGGTTTTCCTCTGTGCCCTCCGTGTCCTCTGTGATGACCTGCCTTGCGGCCCGCGAATCACCGCACCCGCGCAGAAAAAGTGCTACATTCAGGAATTCATGTCAGCCCCTAATTCCCGCTTCGTTCGCGCCTGCAAGTCTCAACCCGTCGACCGCACCCCTGTCTGGTTCATGCGCCAGGCCGGACGCTACATGCCCGAGTACCGCGCGGTCCGCCAACAACACTCGCTTCTGGAGATTTGCAAGAAGCCTGCGGTCGCCGCCGAGGTCACCATCACGGCTGCGGAAATCCTGGGCATCGACGCCGCCATCATCTTCGCCGACCTCTTGCTTCCGCTTGAAGTTATGGGTCTGGCCTTTCACTTCTCTGCCGGAGAAGGCCCCGTGATCGAGAAGCCGGTACGCAGCAAAGAAGACATTGCGAACCTGCGCACCGACCGCGCCTCGGAACTAGGCTACGTTTCCGAAGCCGTCGCTCTCGTCGCCAAACATTTCGGCGACCGCCTGCCCGTGATCGGTTTCTGCGGCGCTCCCTTTACCCTCGCCAGCTACATGATCGAAGGCGGAGGCTCGCGCAACTACATCCACGCGAAGAAGATGATGTACAACTCTCCCGCCGAGTGGGACGCTCTGATGCGCAAGCTGGTTGCGGTGACCGCTGCCTACTCCGCCGATCAGGTGCGGGCCGGAGCCGACGTCATCCAGATTTTCGACAGTTGGGTCGGATGCCTCAGCCCGGAAGACTATCGCCGCTACGTGCTGCCCCACGTCACCGGCATGGTGAAACAGTTGCAGAAAACGGGAGTGCCTATCATTTATTTCGCCACCGACAGCGCGACGCTTCTTCCTGCAATCAAAGAAACCGGGGCCGACGTGATTGGGCTCGACTGGCGCATCCCGCTCGATGAGGGCTGGGCCCGCCTCGATCATAAGTGCGCCGTGCAGGGCAATCTCGATCCTGTCCTGCTATTCGCCGACTGGAGGGAATTGAAGGCGCGCGCGGAAGACATCCTCCGCCGCGCCGCCGGACGCCCCGGCCACATCTTCAATCTCGGCCATGGCATCCTGCCCGAAACGCCGGTCGACAACGTGAAGAATCTGGCTCGATGGGTGCAGGAATATTCCCTCCCGGTTTCCGGAACCCGAAAGCCGAAAGGCGGAAGCCCCAGTTCATGACACGAATCGCCATCATCGGCGGGGGCATCTCCGGCCTCGCCGCCGCTTTCGCCATCGAAGAACATCGCCGCGGCGGCGGCGATGTCGACTACGTTCTTTACGAATCGTCCACGCGCCTCGGCGGTGTTCTCCGCACCGAATATATCGATGGATGTGTCGTCGAAGCCGGCCCCGACTCTTTCATCACCGAAAAGCCATGGGCCGCCGATCTCTGCCGCGCGCTGGGCCTCGGCGATCAGCTCATCGGCTCAAACGACGCCGATCGCAAGACCTACATCCTGACCAACGGCCGCCTCGTGGTCATGCCCGACGGCCTGATGTTCATGGTCCCCACAAAGATTCTGTCCACGGGCCTCTCGCCGCTCTTTTCGTGGAAGGCGAAGCTGCGGATGACCCAGGAGCTATTCCACCCGCCGCGCGCCGTCGATCACGACGAGTCCGTCGCCGACTTCGTGGAGCGACATTACGGCGCTGAGATGGTCGACCGCCTCGCCGATCCGCTGCTCTCTGGGGTCTACGGAGGAGAAGCCGCCAGCCTCAGCGTGCGCGCTGTTCTTCCGCGGTTTGCGGAGATGGAACGCACGCACGGCAGTCTCGGCCGTGCCATGCTCGCCGCGGGGAAGAAAATGCCGACCGGACCGCGCCAGCCCGCACTCACGCTCTTCACTTCTCTCAAGAACGGGATGCAGCACCTGGCCGAGACGGTCGTATCGCGACTTACTCCGACCGCGTTACTCACCAATGCCCCGGTGCAAGCGGTTCAGCACGAAGCCGATAGTTGGATGGTCTCGGCCGGTATGCAATCCGACGAATTCGACTCAGTCATCATCGCCCTGCCTGCGCCCGCAGCGGCCCAAGTGCTGGGCATCGTCAGCCCTGAACTCTCGGCCGAACTTGGCGCCATTCAGTACAGCTCTTCGATCACCGTAGGGTTAGGCTACGATCGCGGCGTCCGCCAGTCGCTCCCACCCGGCTTTGGATTCCTTGTGCCCCGCAGTGAAGGCAAGAAACTGTTAGCCGCGACATTCGTGCACAACAAATTCCCCCATCGCGCTCCGCAAGACCGCGCTCTATTGCGTTGCTTTTTCGCTGGAAAGAATGCGGAAGACGTCTGGCCGCTCAGCGACGATCGCATCATTGGAATCGTGCGCAACGAACTGCAGCAGATCCTTGGAGTGCGCGCCGAGCCGGTCTTCGCGCGCCTCTACAAATGGAAGTCAGCGATGGCACAGTACGGCGTCGGACATCTCGAGCGGCTGGACCGCATGGAGCGCCTGCGCCAGCAGTTGCCAGGCCTCGCTCTCGCCGGCAACGCCTACCGCGGTATCGGCGTGCCCGATTGCGTCCGCTCTGGCAGGGACGCCGCAAAGCAACTCGTCAGCCCCTAGCAATTCTCGTGCGGAGACCGCTGCCTCGGCGGTCTTGCATGAGCCCGAGCCCTACGCGCTCACTTGGGACTCCGGGGCAGCCTTCTCAAAGGTAACCGCTGGAACCCGCGGCCGCTCCTTGCGCCCACACACAGCTGCGATCACCAGCTTCAAAATGGTATGCCGGTTCTCCGCCACCACTTTCAACCACGCCAGTTTCCCCATCATGGGGAAATAAATTCCACGGAAACAAATCCGCGCCAGGAAGATGTTGATGCGAAAGCCGAGTGGCTGGTCATCGAGAGAGTCGACGGCCTGCGCCAGCGCTTCTGGGCTGTAGGCATGCGCCCAGCCGTATTTCACCTCGGCATGCGCCTCTTCGATGCTCATCTTCAAGGGCGTGTGCGCCATGGCGAACGGGATGAATTCCTGCCAGTGCTTCACACGTGTCAGCCGCCCCGCATCTTTCAGACGCTTGTATAGAGGCGTTGCGGGCAGCGGCGTCAGCAATCCGAAAATAGGCAAACCCGGCGGCCAGGTGCGCACTTGCGACAACGTCCGCTCGGCCACGCCCGTCGTGTCATTATCCATGCCGAAGATGAAGGACGTGATCGCGTAGACGTTGCGCTTTGCCAGCCGTTCCAGCACTTCGGCATATTCCCCGGGCTTGTTGAACCCTTTGTTGACGTCTTTCAGATTCGTGGGATCGATCGACTCCATGCCGATGAATACCCACTTGCCCCCCGAGGCCGCGATCAGGTCCACCAGTTCTTCATCGCGCAACAAGTTGGCACTGATCTGCGCCACCCAATGCACCTGCGCGCCAGCGGCAATAATGTCGCGCAGCAAAGACTTTGTGCGCTTCACATTGATGGCGAAATTGTCGTCGATGAAAAATACCGCCATCTGCCCTTTTTCTTTTCGCGCGCGAGCCTTCAGCAGGAGCAACTCGTTCACGACGCTTTCGTTGGTGCGAAACCGAATCGAATCGCCGAAGAATCCCGTCACCGTGCAGAACTCACACCCATACGGACACCCTCTCCCCGACTCGACAGGGATAATGCGAAACGTCCCCCAGCCTTCTCCGACCTTCTGCAGCATCTTGGTCGCGGCCTTGGGCACCAGATTGAATTGCTCGAGATCGATCGACTGCCACGGAATCACGGGATATTGCTTCAAAGACGGCTTGCGCTCTTTGCCCGTCTCGTCGACCGGGATATAGACCTCCTTGAGCTCACCGCGCACCGCATCGTTCACGATTTGCGGCCAGGTCTCATCGGCTTCGCCCAGGGCCACCGCGTCCGCATGGCGCGGCCCGCCATCGCGTCCCAGCGCTTCGTCGGCCAGCTCGGTGACGTGCGGCCCGCCCATCACCACCTTCACGCCGGTGGCCCGAATAGCGTCAGCGATGCGGTACGCCTTGGCAATCATGCGCGTCATGGCGCCGATGCCGACCAAATCGATCTTCTCGTCACGGACATACTGCGCGATCTGCACCTCGTCCAGGGGCTTGGCGTTGCCGTCAATCAGCACCACCTCATGTTCCGGCGGCGTGAGCGACTGGAGCAGAAACATCCAGAGGTGCGGCATGAAATTGCGAGTTACCCCATTGTCGGGGTTATATAGAAGAATTCTCATGACTGCTCCCTTCGAAGGACAACGTACGTTACCGCACGTACTAACGTGCTCCACCGCACGGAAGCGTCACGAGCGATGCCAAAAATTGGCACAATCTACTTATGTTTCGTGATTAGATTTGATGGGAATATAGAACCTAAAGGATTGTACACCCTACGTGCAAATATTCCGGGAAAGAGGGAAAAACCAACTGCAGATGCAACTCGCTGATTCCCACGGCCTAACCTCACCGTCGCCCACTATCCCCACGGGTGCTTCCAAATGGAACCCCCATCGAGCATCGCTTCTTCTCTGAGATCTCCAAGAACTGGGCTGGCCAACCGCTCGACCGCTATCCGAAGATCCTCCGCTTCATTCGCTCCACCACAACTCGATCCGGCTTGTCCGTCTACGCTCACCTCGACCGTCGCCACTATCCCACTGGCACCGAACCCACACCCCAACAACTTCAAGCACTTCGCATCAAGCCTCACCAAACCCTGCCCAAGTGGAACTAACACTATCTCACCCAATCTGTGCAATTATTTTGGCGTCAACCCTAAGCGGGAATTCCTGCGCTATTCTGGATCTTTTTCCGGCGCAAGCAAGCCAAGACTAGGCGTATTTCGTCATAGGTGATTTCTGCTGGCAGGGCTTCCTTCA
>DATDGW010000525.1:0-10826 GCA_036521895.1 Candidatus Sulfotelmatobacter sp.
TGGACATCGGTCTTCCGAAGCTGAATGGGATCGAAGCTGCCCGGCAAATCCGAGAGGTTTCGCCTACCTCCAAAATCCTCTTCGTCAGTGAATGCCGCTCGGCAGATATCGCAGAAGCAGCCATGAATACGGGTGCAGGCGGCTACGTCGTCAAGTCGGATGCCACAAGTGATTTATCGGTAGCCGTAGACGCCATTCTTAAAGGCGAGCGGTTCCTCAGCGCGAGTTTCGAGAGGTGTGTCAAGACTTTTGTGTAAACGGCCCGGTTTTGTTTTTGGGGATGGGGTGCCGGGGAAGGGGGCAGTTTTCATTGCGTAACTCTCTCCAGGGGCCGGCATCCGTTCCAGCCACAGAATCGTGAAGTTGTTCAAGGCTTCGCGCCAGTGATGAATCGGCATGGTCCACTTCTTGGTCGCCTGCCGCAGCGCCAGAAACAGCAACTTCATCGCTGCCTCTTCGTTGGGGAATCCGCCGCGGATTTTGATGATCTTGCGCAGCGACCGGTTCAGCGACTCCACGCTGTTGGTGGTGTAGATCGCGCGGCGAATGTCGGGCGGATAATTGAAAAATGGCGTGAATCCGTCTTCAGTATGAGACGCTAGTCCAAGTCGGATAGCCATATTGCAGAGTGTTCTGATCTACGGAACTCTCTGATGAACTGCTTGCAGTGAAACTACCCTCGAGTCCTGAGCTGCTGCTGGTTACACTCCAGTTGCTCGCGGTCCCGCAGGATGTGGAGCAGGAGGCTGTGGCCGAGAATTACCAGGTTTGATAACCCAACGGAACTGGAATCGAATTTGATGTGCTCGACTTCCACATCAGGAACATGGTGGCCTCAAAACTCCGGGTTAGAGTTGTATAGGTGGGTGCGAGATAGATATTCGGCTTGTCATTCGTGGGAAGTGTACCGTTGCCGGCGTGCCCCCGCGCCCCGAAAGCAAAGGGACATCCTTCCGGACATGAACGAGTTGGAATGAGAGGATGTGATGCAGAACATGGCCGATCGCGGTCCAAACATGATTTCATTCGGGGGGGATCTGGGACTATCTCTTTCCCTTCTCCCAAAGGGGGTTTGACACCGATTCCCGCGTTACCTAGACTGCCTGTGTAGAGCTTCGAGAGGGCTATTCATGGCTTGGTTGCAGAACAAGTTTGAAAAGAACTTCCTGATCTCCACCGTTGATTACGTCTTCAACTGGGCGCGCAAGTCGGCGGTGTGGCCGATGACGTTTGGACTGGCCTGCTGCGCGATCGAGATGATCGCCTCGTCCACGTCGCGCTTCGACATCGCGCGCTTCGGCTCGGAGGTCTTCCGTCCCAGCCCGCGCCAGAGCGACCTGATGATCGTCGCCGGCACGGTCACGCTGAAGATGGCGCCGGTGGTGAAGCGCATCTACGACCAGATGCCCGACCCGAAGTGGGTGATCTCGATGGGCGCGTGCTCGTCGGTCGGCGGCCCGTTCAACACCTACGCCGTCCTGCAGGGCGTCGATAAGATCGTCCCGGTCGATGTCTACGTCACGGGATGCCCGCCACGCCCCGAGAACCTTTTCTATGCGCTGCTCAAACTGCAGGACAAGATCGACACCATGACGCTGGCGAGGAAGCCCACCGAAGTCCGCCTCGATCCCAACATGGTCGAGAACTTCAAGCGCCAAGTCATGATCGCGCAAACGCTGCAACCGAAATAAGCTGTCAGCTCTCAGCCTTCAGCTGTCGGCTCCATGTGGGGAGAGCCGCCTTCGGCGGTCCGCCCAATTGGGATGATAGATACCGGTGACTTCATCGCCATCTCGGAAGGAGTTCTTCTGGCTGGCACGTGGGCATGGGTCCTGCGAGGCCAGCGCGTTTGCTCCGGATGGCGGGAGAAGTCGGCTCTTGCGGGCTTTCTGTGCGCGACGATTTCTGTAGTGTGCGACCTGGTCCTCACCTGTGATGCATTACCGCGGAGACGGCTCATTCGCTCCGGCACTCTTGGTGATTGCGGTTGTGGCAGGGCTCTTGCTGGGAACAGCCGGCATCGTGCTGGGGTTCTTAGGCAAGGGGACTCCAAAGATTGCCGCCCTCGTCTGGTCAAGCCTGGTCTTGCTGTCGGTTGCGATCACCGTGGTTGGCACCATGCGGGCGATAACCCAGTCGTTGTAACCTGCGTATTGACTGGGTGACATTACACTCATATGCCGACCTTCATCAAGCTCACTACCGAATCCGAACTCCCCGCCGCCGACACCGCCAAGGAATTCCCCTGCGGCGCGAAGATGATCTGCGTCGCCAACCTCAACGGCACCTACAGCGCCATGGACAATGTGTGCCTGCACCGCGGCGGACCGCTCGGCGAGGGCATGATCGAGAATGGCAAGGTGGTCTGTCCGTGGCATGGCTGGGCATGGGATCCCAATACCGGCGAGGCCGTGCACAACGCCAGCGCGAAGGTCGCGGTGTATCCTCTCAAGCTTGAAAACGGCGACGTGCTGGTCGAAGTGTAGTGCCAAGAAACGACGCAGCCCCCACAATAAAAGGCTTCGAAATCCGTCTACATCTGTAGCTCCTCGAACGTTTCGTGCGGAGGTCTTGGTCATGTCTGTTTCCAGACCAGCGAGCCGCTTACTGTGGACCGCCGTGATATTTCTGGTGGTGATCGGCGTGGCTGCGGTAACGCGGCGCACGCTGGTTCTGTTCTGGCCGGCAGTCGGGGGTGGAAGAGCATCTCCCGCCGCGGCCCTGGACGCAGGGTTCGCGCGGCACATGGCTTTGACACTTGTCCACATTCTTCCCGCCGGATTGTTTCTTGTCCTCGCGCCCTTGCAATTCATGCCCCGAGTCCGACACAAGCACCCGCAGCTTCACCGCTCCATGGGAAGAATCCTGGTCGTCTGCGGATTGATTGTCGGAATTTCGGCGCTGGTCATGAGTCACAAGATGAACATTGGCGGGCCCAATGAAACCGCTGCAACCACGCTTTACGCGATTGTGTTTCTGTTTTGCCTGAGCAAGGCATACCTGCACATCCGGCGAAAAGAAGTGGCGCGTCATCGCGAGTGGATGATACGCATGTACGGCGTCGGCCTAGGCGTGGCCACGACGCGGCCGATCGTTGGGATGTTCTTCGCGTTTCGCCGGCTGACGCCGCACGAGTTCTTTGGAATCGCGTTCTGGATGGGATTCACGATTACGTTTCTCGCCGCTGAGGCCTGGGTGGACTACACTCGGCAACATGCAAGTGCGGATCAGGCAGGCGCTGTAGACGCCGCCTCGCTAGCGGCCTAGGGTTGAGCGATCGGTCCTCCGTTCAGCCAAGATAGTGCAGGAACTTCGCGGGCTGATTGTCATATCCGGGAAACACGTTCGCGAGGTTCTTGTTGCCCATGTGGCGGGCGACGGCTTCTCCGATCACCTGGCGGAAGTCCGTGGTCAGGGCCAGGTCGCGGCCTTCGTAGAGTTGCGACTGGTCGAGACCGGGCCAGCGGCCGTAGACTTTGCCACCCTTCACCGGACCGCCCAGGACGAACATCACGTTGGCGTGGCCGTGGTCGGTGCCGCGGTTGCCGTTCTCGCGCGCCGTGCGACCGAACTCCGACATCGTAACGACGACGGTGTCTTCCATCAGATCGCCGAGATCGATCCAGAGCGCAGCAAGCGATTGCGAAAACTCGGTGAGCACGTTGGCCAGTTGGCCTTCGGTCGAGCCTTCGTTCACGTGGTGGTCCCAGCCGCTGATGTCGGCGAACGCAACCTGCACGCCCAGGTTTGCTTTGATGAGTTGCGCCAGCTGTCGAAGACTGTCGCCGAAGCGTCCCTTGGGATAGTTCGCGCCGGGAGCCGCCGTGTATTTTCCGGGATCGGCCGTCTTCAGCATCTTCATTGCGTCGAACGTTTCCTCGCCGGTGCCATGCAGCACGCTGTCGGACGAGTGATCGTACATCGCTTCAAACGCGCTGGCGGCCGGCGAGGCTTTCTTTCCGCCGACTGCAAAGTCGTTGATGTTGTTCATCGCAACGACAGGCTCGGAACCGCTGAGGATGCGGGGCACCGACGGCCCCAGCGCGATCGCGCGGAACGGCGAGCTCTGCGCTGTCGCAGGCATGCTATGCAGCGAACGGTTGAGCCATCCCTCTTCGGTGACCTTCACACCCGGCGTGCCGGTTTCCATGAAGTCCTGCGCGTCGAAGTGGGAGCGCGTCGTATCGGGCGAGCCGGCGGCGTGAACGATGGCGAGATGCCCCTGCTGCCAGAGCGGCTGAAATGAGGATAGCGACGGATGCAACCCGAAAAAGTCTTGGAGATCGATCACTGACTTGCGCGGGATATTGATGCTGGGCCGCATCGCATAGTACTGCGATTCGGCGTAAGGGACCACGATGTTGAGTCCATCGGCAGCGCCACGCTGGAAAATGACGACCAGCCGCTTCGTGCGGCCGCCGTTTTCAACCGCACCGAATGCGGCGCGGGTGAGAAAGCTCGGTACCGCCGCCGTCCCGACGACGGCCAGCGCGCTGTTGCGAAGGAAGATGCGACGTGTGATGGACATGGTGTACCCCAGCTCTCAGCTATCAGCTTTCAGCTGTCCGTGAAACCAATCTATCTGGAGAAAAGCTGACAGCTGACGGCTGAGAGCTAACCGCTTTCTCACCTTTTCTGAAACTCCGGCGAACCCAGCAGCAGGCCCGCGATCGTGCTCGTGTCTGGCGGGCCGGCCGGCTTGCCCTGTGGACCCTTTTTGTCTTGCCCCTCCGGCGTGGCGTTCTTCGTCGGGCTTTCAATCTGCGCCATGATCGAGTCGTGCGTCTGCTTCGACACATCGCCCGCCAGCAGCTTGGCTTCCAGCGCGGACAACGCCATGGTTGCATCCGCAGGCGGAGGCGGACCTCCGGCCAACTGCCCGGCATCTACTTTCACGCCGCGGATCTTGCCCGAAGTCATTCCCAGCGCAAAATTCATGCGGCCCAGCAACGCGGACGAACTCACCCAGGAATCGGCCTTCATGGAGTAACCGGTGGGCGGTTGCGCGGAGTAGAGCGGCATCCCGAGGTTGGCGATCTGGCGCGTAAGCGGAAAAGCGTCGTCCACATCGGCGCCGGTGGCGCGCACGGCCGAGGCCACGAACTCAAGGGGCGTTTTGACCTTGGCGCGATACGTGGTGTCGGCCCAGAACTCCGGCGAATGGAACAGGGTCGTCAGGACGTCGCGGATGTCGCCCTTCGACTTCTGGAACGTCTTCGCCATGCGATCGACCAACGCGGGCGGCGGATCGTCGGAGACGAAGCGCTGCGCCAGCTTCAACGAGATGAAGTGCGCGGTTTGCGGGCTGGTGGCCAGCATGTGCAGCACTTCCCTGCCCTCGTCTTCACCCTTGGGCTTGATGCGATGTCCGAGAACAAATTTGGGTCCGGGCTCGTGCATGCGCGGATCGTACTTGAATCCTAGGCCTTCGTAAGGCTTCTCGATGGTCCAGCCGGTGAAGACTTTGGCGACTTCGGTGACATCGCGCTGCGAGTAGCCGCCATTCACGCTGAGCGTGTGCAGCTCCAGCAACTCGCGGCCGTAGTTTTCGTTGAGACCGCTGGCCTGTTTGCGTTTCGCGTTTGGATTGGGGTGCTGCGGGTAAGGGCGCGGTCGGCCGTAGGGTCCATAAGGACGCATCGGCCGCGCCGCGATTCCCAGCGCCTGCATGGAGTTCGGCCCAACGCTCATCCAGTTGTCGAGATAGAACATCATCGCGGGACTCTTTGCGGTCGCGACTAATAGATCTTCGAACTTGCCGAGGGCATGCGGGCGGATCAGGTTCTGTTCGTAATTGGCAATCATCACGCGTTCCGGACCTTTGCCCACAAAGACGTTGAAGTGATTGAACCAGAAGTCGGTCATTACCTGTTCGAGCTGGCGGTCGGAGTAGATGGCCCGCAGAACCTTGGCCTGAAGCAGTTCCGAGAGCACGGCGGCTTGCGGATTGTTCATGGCCATCAGAGTTTCTTTCTGCTTGGGCTCCATGCCGTCGAGAAATTCCTGGCCCTTGCCGCCGCGCTGAGAATCAACAAAGATCACTTGCTCGGCGGTCGACATCGCCATCACTTTCTTGTAGCGCTGGTCGGGCGGGAGATCGATGAGTCCCTGAATCTTCAAGTCGGCGTAGAGGCGATCTTCGCGTCGGCGGGCTTCGGCATCATCCCTTGGCGTGGTCTTCGCGTTGGCCGGCGCCATGGATGTTTCGTTCGCCGCGCTCATGCCGTTCATGCTCGTCGAGTTCATCGAGTTGCCATCTGTCCCGGTAGCGGGCGTGGCGTCTGGACTGGCGGCGGCCGCGGCGGCGAGTTCCTCAGCCGTCTTAGCGGTATCGTTTGCGGCGGGTGCAGAGGGCGCGGGAGCAGTAGCGACTTCATTCCCGGGGTTCGCTCTTCGATTGTTCTCTTTCCGATCACCCTTCTCTTGCTGTTTTTCCTGCAAGCGCGCGATCTGCACCTCAATCACGGCGCGCTTTGCGGGGTCGGAGGGCATGGACTGCTTGCCGTCCATGTACTGCTTGATCATCTGGTTGTCGGGGAATTCCTCGACGATTGCCTTTGAACTCATGCGCAGTGTGCGGAGGGGCGCCAGGCGAGCTTCGATGGCGGGATCTGGAATTCTTTCCGGATGCAACTGCAGATCAATCCAGCGCTCGACCCCCATCGCCATCACCTGCTGGACGTCGCCGGGTCGGGGGCCGAACGTCAGGCGATTGAGCGCTTGCACTGCCCGCCTCTGCTCGTTCGGGCTGGCATCGGTCTTGTCTTTTTTCCTGGCGAGCAGTTGCGGAACGGCGCACGCGAGGCTCAGACATACAGCGAACAGCGCCAGCCTTCCCCAGCTCGCGGCCCTGAAACTGGATCTCATCGAGACTCCCCCACCGAGCAGGTCTTCACAATTATGAACCCTCACCGGCGAAAAAGTTGCTGTCCGATGGGATTCGGGGAGGGCTTGAAAGTGATTGTAGGACAAGGGTTTCGGAAGCGAACGCGCGCGAACGAGAGCTAGTGGCCGCTCTCTTTGGTCAGATACACGCGGCCGCGCGAGACTTTGTGCTGCAGCGTGGCAGCGAGTTGATCGATGTCGGCCGCCGCAATGTTCACCGACATGGAGTCGAGCATCGGAGTCCGGTTGCTGCCCACAGCATCGCGGCGGACTTGAATCAGGAGGCCCTGCACGACGTTGGGATCAAATTTGTCGGGAGCCAGGCGAACCAGATCGCTGAGCGCGCTGCCCACTGAGAGTGGAGCGCGATAGGGACGGGCGCTGGTCATGGCATCGAACGAGTCAGCGACGCCCACGATGCGAACGGCCAACGGCACGTCGTCTTGACCGAGTTTGTCGGGATAGCCGGAGCCGTCGCTGCGCTCGTGATGCCAGCGCACCGTCTCGGGGATCCTGGGCCAGGGGAATTGCACGGTGCTCACGATCTGGTAGCCGACGGTGGTGTGATCCGCCATCTCACGGATCTCTTCCGGATTGAGAGCTCCGGGCTTGCCGAACAGGCGGCGATCGACCGCGACCTTTCCAATGTCGTGCAGATATCCGGCGCTGCGCAGGGCCGCCACGTCGCTCGATTCCATCCCCATCGCTTCACCGATCGCGGCGGCATAGCGGCCGACGCGCAGAGAGTGCCCGTGAATGTTGACATGCTTGACGTCGATGGCGGTGGCGAAGGCTTCGAGTGCGTTGTCGTAGAAACCGTGCAACGCCGCCATGAGCCGCAGATTTTCGGAAACACGCTGCGCGATGGTTTGCGTGAGCGCGTGGTTCTGGACGGCGAGCGCGATGTAGCTGCAGAGGAGTTCGAGGGCGTCGAGTTCGCTGTCTTCATAGAGCGAATCGCCGGGACGGCGTCCGAGGGCAACCACTCCGGCCAGGCGTCCTCCTGCTTTCAGGGGAGCGAGGCACTTGAACAGTTCTGGCGCGACGTTGCCGTTGGAACTCAGGAACACCGAGTACGTGGAGGAGTTGAGCACAATTGGACCGCGCGCCGCGGTGAGCGCATGAACATGTTTGGGAAGGAGAGGAATGAAGGCAGGATCGGGCATCAGGGCGAATCCCTGTGCCGAGGCCGAGGTCAGCATGGCGGGCTTGTCATTGAAGAGAAGGAGCGTACCTTCGCGAGCGCCCGCCGCTTCCATGATGGCTGACAGCATGAGCCGCGACGTTTCCGAAAACTCGCGCTCCGCCGTGAGCGCGGGACCGAGTTCGGAAAGCGCCTCAACCGTGTGCAACAGCCGCCGTAAATTGTGGGTCTGAATCGCCACTGACGAAGTGGGAGCCAGATCGCAGAGCAAGACGAGGGTACCACGCGGCAAATGATGAACGCGAGAGCGCGTGTTGGTTAGTTTGATGCGGTAGTGACGAAAATGAAAACAAGGTGACGAGGCTGATTCCGCCACTGGCGGGCGATCGCGGGCGACGCTACGTTGCTTTTACAGCGTTAAAGGGCTTTCACCACAGCGGCCACAGAGGACTCAGAGTTTTTCTTCTCTGTGTCCTTTGTGTCCGCTTGGGTTCAGAAATCCTAGAAGTGCTCGCGCAGTTCGGCGAAGCCACCGACGATGAGGAGTTTCTGCGTCGGAGGAGCGGGGTTGACCTCTTCGTGCTCGAGGATCCAGGTGTTACCGTGGGGCACGAAGACGGCATGCAAGCCCGCGGCCATAGCGGGATTAATGTCGGACTTCGGGCTGTTGCCGACCATCCACGTCGTATCGAGCTCGAGGTCGTGCTTCTCGACCAGGCACGCGTAGGCTGCGGGATCCTTCTCGGCCACGATCTCGACCGTGGCGAAATATTCCTTCAGGCCGGAGCGCTCGACCTTTCCGGACTGTTCGGCGATCGCTCCCTTGGTCATCAGGATCAGGTCATGGCGCTGCGATAGATACTGCAGGGTCTCAGGCACCTCAGGCAACAGTTCGACGGGATGCGCCGAGATGGTGTGCGCGAAGCTGTGAATCTGGGCGTGGGCCTCAGGCGTGACCGGGCCGACGCTCAGGCGTTCGAAGGTATCGACCAGCGCGTGCGCGAAGCTGTGGAGTCCGTAGCCGTGCTTCACGATGCATTCGCGTTCCACATCGTTGAGCACTTCCCGCACTTGCTCAGGAGAAAACTCGTGATGATTCAGAAACGAGATGAAGCGCGCGATGGCGCGCTCGAAGTAGATGTTGTTCTCCCAGAGCGTGTCGTCGGCGTCGATGAGGAGGGTTTGGGGAAGCACGGTACTGGGCATGGCGACCATTCGTTCTACGCGCGGCGAGCTTTGAGCTACGAGTTGTGAGCAAAAAGGAGCAGTTACTCGCTGCGGTTCTTAACGGGTAGTTCGCGACTCATGGCCATGGCGAGATGACTATCGAGAGCTTCTCATAGCTCAGGACTCGCGACTCCGAGCTCGCAGCTACACCCAATCCACTTTTGCTTCCGGCCCGATGATGCCGGCTTTGTGCCCCATGTCGAGGAGGCGGCGGACGGCTTCGCGGCCGTCGGGGCCGTAGTCGAGGGTGCGCTCGTTCACGTACATGCCGATGAACTTGTCGGCGGACGACGTGTCGAGATCGCGGGCGAACTGCATGGCGTAGGACAGGGCTTCCTCACGATGGTCGAGTCCGTACTGAATGCTTTCGCGTAAAGCGGCCGTGACTACAGGCATCAGTTCCGGGCCAAGGGCGCGGCGGATTGCATTGCCGCCTAGAGGCAATGGCAGACCGGTCACCTTTCCCCACCATTTGCCGAGATCGACGATGCGGTGCAGTCCCGACTTGTCGTAGGTCAACTGGCCTTCGTGAATGATCAGGCCGGCTTCGTATTTACCTTCGAGCACTTGCGGGATGATCTGGTCGAACGAGACGACTTCCGTTTCGATGCCGGGAGCAAACAACTGCAACGCCAGAAAGGCCGTGGTGAGCGTGCCTGGCACGGCGATGCGTTTGGTCTTGATTTCGGCGGCGCTGAACGGGCGCGGCGAAACGATCATGGGGCCATAGCCCTCACCTACGCTGCCGCCGCAGGTCATCAGCGCGTATTTCTCTTGCACGTACGGGTAGGCGTGGAAGGAAATCGCGCTGACGTCGTAGACGCCCTCGCGCGCCTTCTGGTTCAGCGTCTCGATATCGCAGAGTGTGTGGCGGAAGCGCAGGCCCGGAGTGCGGACCTTGTTCGTGGCCAGGCCATAGAACATGAAGGCGTCATCGGAATCCGGGCTGTGGGCCACGGTAATCTCGCGCACCTGCCCAGCGGAACTGCCGCCCGGCGCTTTGGTTGTTTCGGATACGACGGTCATCTTGTCTCCAGGAATCTACTGCTTGACTTCGCTGGTTGCTTCCGTACCGCGCCAACGAGTCGCAATGCCGGCGGCCAACATCACTTTGATCACTTCCGCGGCCAGGAACCAGTACAGGCCGAGATAGGCGGCCTTGGTCAGCGAGTGCGTGGAGGCGTAGAGCCAGCTCAGGCCTCCGGCGAAGAGCAGGACTTCAGCCAGGAGTCCGGCCGTGGCTGCACGCAGAAAGCTCTTCGTGCCCCGCTCGAAAACATACCCGGCCAGAAATGCGACGAAGGGGTACGCCATCAGGAATCCGCCAGTGGGGCCGAACAATTGGGCGATCCCGCCCAAACCAGTAGGATTGAAAACCGGCAGGCCGACGGCGCCCTCGGCCAAGTAGAGCGCGAGGGCAGCAAAGCCACGACGGCTGCCCAGCATCATTCCGACCAGCAGCACACCCATGTTTTGCACTGTGAGCGGTACGGGCGTAAGCGGCATCAAGGGAATTGTGATCCGGGCGCACAGCGCCACGACCAGGCTGGCGCCTACCACCAGCGCGACT
>DATDGW010000526.1:0-1694 GCA_036521895.1 Candidatus Sulfotelmatobacter sp.
TTGCGATCCGGATCGCGGACGCGGCAGGGCAGTGCGACGACATTGTAGTGTCGGAGCATGTCGCGGTACAGCGGATTGACGGTGGGATCGTAGATGTCTGGTTTGAGCACCCCCTCGCGCAGATTGTCGAGCACGGCCACCTTGGTCACGCCGCCCAGCCGCCGAAAGGCTTTCTCGTGCAGTTCCGCCCACGTTTGTGAACTGGAGCCGAACACCATCAAGCGAACCGACTTGCGGCTGTAGCCGAGCGTCAGCACGAAGAGGCGTGTGCGCCGGTACTTTCCGGTGTGCGCATCGCGGACCATGGGCCCGCTGCCATAGTCAACCTGCAGCTCTTCGCCGGGTGCAGTCTCGATTACCGCGCAGGCTTCCGGCGACTGTTTCCCACGGAACCTACGGATGAATCTCTTGACGCTCTGATAGTCGCCGGGGAAACCGTGGCCATCCACCAGATCCTGCCAGATTGCCTTGGCGTTGCGGCCTTTGGAGAGTCCCACTTCAATGGCTTCCCGATAAGGTTCGCAGGCGCTGGTCGAGATGCTTCGGCCCGGTTGGGCTTCTACTTGCGCCGGGTTTTCACCGGTCGCTTCCCCGCCAGAGTCGGGGGTCACCTCCTCGGTCTCACTGGCCGGTTTTGCCGGCGTAGGGTCGGGGGTCACCTCGCCGGCCCGACTGGCCGGTTTTGCCCGAATCCGGCGGCCGCGGGGTGGCCGCAACGCAACCCCTGCTTCCTTCAAATAAGTCGAGATGGTTTCGCGACGAACGCGGGTTTCCCGTTCAATCCGCCGTAGCGACCATCCCAGACGCCCTAAGGCTATGACTTGCTGTTTCTGTTCCTCGCTCAAGACATTGCTCACGAGGACGGAGGATAGCGTCCTCGCGCCCCGATCAATGTCCTAGATCACGGCTTCAACTGGCCGGTTTTGAAGTGACCCCAACTGGCCGGTTTTGGGTGACCCCCGAGGGGTGGCCTTCGTGCTGTCGTCGCGGAATCGGCGCTCACTCGGCATCAAATCCTCATCCTGAATCGCAGTCGGAAGCGAGCTCCCAACCTGCGCGTTTCCGATCGCATTATCGCCGGTTTATGCACCCTTCTCATGCACCCATCTCGCATGCTGCGATGCGGTATTGTCCTAAAGCCATCCACGCTGCTGCATTTCCATCACGTACTGACGAAACGAAAGTACCACATGCTGTTTTCGTCCAAGCGCAGACGTCGGCCCGGTCCGAAGGGGCCGGCCCAGGAATTGATCGATGCCATCGTTGAAATGAAACGACGTAACCCTACGTGGGGTTGTCCGCGAATTGCCCAGCAAATTACGTTGGCCTTCGGCGTGGACATCGACAAGGACGTGGTGCGCCGGATTCTTGGAAAACATTACGGGCTAGAGTCCGGATCTGGCGGTCCGTCTTGGCTCACCTTTCTCGGTCAGGCGAAGGACAGTTTGTGGAGCACCGACCTGTTTCGTTGTGAATCGCTGAGCCTACGAACGCATTGGGTGCTGGTGGTTATGGACCAGTTCACTGGGCGTATCATCGGATTTGGCATGCACCGCGCAGCGGTCGATCAACCGTCACGGTGCTGGATGTTCCAGCGAGAGATTCAAGGGCACAGTCTGCCAAAATACGTCAGCTCGGATCAGGATCCGCTGTATGGATTCCACCCATGGCAAGCCAATCTTCGAGTGTTGGAG
>DATDGW010000527.1:0-11401 GCA_036521895.1 Candidatus Sulfotelmatobacter sp.
CATATGAGTCAGCCGAGCCAGGCGACTGACCGCCCCGCGTCCCTCGGCGAGCGCCTTCTGAGCGACAAACACCCGCGCCTGCGCTTCGTTCAACGTACCCAGCACACGCAGCCAGTGTCGCTCAGTCTCCGGAAGTCTCGCGTTCGTCGCCATGGCTGTATAGTCTCGCACTGACGGCAGAATAGCGAGGCCCAATCTACTTTGCAAAGTTTATTTCTTAACACCTCCTTATCCCCGACAGCCTCTGCGGAATGCGATGAGCTCTCCTCGCTTCTCGCTTTCTGGGTCGAGCGGTCAGGAGTGCGAAGGGTCGGACGATTCTGGCCCTACCCAAACCACACGGTCGCAGTATGGGTGCTCCATCCGGCGAACAGTTCTGAAATTCGGGGCGTTGTGCCTAGTTCGCAGATATTTCTAGAGGTCAACGATTCGTTCGGCACAAAGAAATTCAATCCGTGGCATCAGAAAACGATCTTCGAGTACACGCGCCTCGACGCGGCCGATAACTTCGAACTGCCCCAGGCGCTTTTTGATTTCTTTCTGCAACAGACGGATAAATATGCCAGCGCTTCCGATTCGACATTGCAGGAGATCAGGTATCTGCGGGAAGGTGTTTTTCTCAAATACCGGACCGCGGAAGAAGCCGTCCGCGATGCGCTGAGAAGGAAGAACGATCTGCATTCCGCTCCGGCTGAGGACTTGGCGGCGTTTCAGAATTTCGGACAGGACATGGGCCCACAGGCTAAGTGAGTGACGTGCGTCATCGCGCCGACGGCATTTGCAACCCGAGCGCTCGCACGGTCGTTTCATCCAGGGTCGCCTTGCCGTCTTTCTGGGTGACCACGCCGAAGTTGCCGGAGTAGTCCCACATGGCCCAGCCGATGTTGTGGCGTTCGAAGGAAGTGCGTGCGTCTTTGATCCACGCGTTGCGGTCATGGGGCTCGGAGAAATCGCGGAACACGCCGAATTCATTGCAGATCAGCGGCACGCCGTGTTGCTTGGCCCAGTCCGCAGCCTGATTAATTTCCGCCTCGACGCGTGCAGCGTCCCAGTGATCCTGTCCGTAGCGAATCACCTGCATGCGGTCGCGTGCCTCGGGTAGCAGCGTCGCGACCTGCGCTGCATTCTCGGGCGATGAAGGATAGTGCAGGCCCTTCAACCAGTGCCAGTAGTACGCTCCCCAGGTTGCTCCCTGATGGGTGAAGATGTGGGGCTCGTAGAAATGGAAAACGTAGATGACGTTGGAATCGGGGAGCGGCTCGAGGAAGAGCAGATCGTCATCGTCGTCCCAGCGCGCGCCGGCGGCGATGATGGTGTTTGAGGGCGCGCCACGCCGAATGGCCGCGGCCAGCTTCGCTTCCACTCCATACCAGCGGTAGGCGTCGCGCATCTCCGGTTCGTTCAGCATCTCGAAGAAAACGCGGTCAGCATCCAACGGTGCATAGCGCCTTGCCACCATGGTCCAGAAGTCGGCGAAGCGTTCGACGAATTCGTCTTCTTTCGCCAGCCGCGCCTTGAAGTCGGAGTCGGGATGCATGTCGATCTCGACGGCGAGGCCCGCGTCGAGAATCATTTTGATCGCGGCATCGAGATAACCGAATAATTCTGCGTTGCCGTCGCCATGGCGGGAGGCATCCATGAAGGGCTGCGGGTTCACGCTCAGACGCACATGATCGAACCCGGCCGACTTGATCAGTGCGATATCGGACGCTGTGGTCCAGGTCTGAAGGTGCTCTTTCGTGTATCCCTTGGGATCGTAGACTTGCGCGAACCATCCGCTGAGATTTACGCCGTGGCGAGTGTGCGCCAGACGCGCGGCGGGAACCGAGGATGTCGGGGCAGTCTGAGCGAGAGCTAATGGTAGGGTAGCGAAGCATATGAAGACAGCGATTCCCTTGCGGATCATGAACACTCCTTCAGGCTGCGGGGTCTGAGTCGGATACCTCCGAGAACACGAGGCATCAGCTCATTTTGTCATCCTGAGCGGCGTTCTTTGCCGCGAAGGACCTCTGCATTTTGCTGCTGCCGGCAGAGTGCATAGCTCCTTCGCTTCGCTCAGGATGACAAGGCTCTTTTTGGGCGCGAATTGCGCGGTGCCGTCGGTCGCTAATGTCGTCCTAGCCGAGAATTGGCAGCGCGCGGATTCGCTTCTTCGTGGCCGCGTAGATTGCGTTGCACAGGGCTGGGGCGACCGGCGGAACCGATGGCTCGCCAATTCCGGTTGGGACCTCGGGACTGGGAACGGCGTAGACCTCGACTGCTGGCGTCTCTTCCATGCGCAGCGGAGCGTAGTCGTCGAAGTTGCCCTGCACGACGCGGCCTTTCTCAATCGTGATCTTCGCCCGCAGCGCATTGCCAAGTCCGTAAACGACTCCGCCCTGAATCTGCTGCTCCAGGATGGCTGGATTCACGACCTGTCCGCAGTCGACGGCCGCCACGACTCGATGGACGCGCGGCTGGTCGTTCTCCATGGTGATCTCGACGACTTCCGCCATGTACGACGCGAAGCAGCCGAAGCAGGCGGCGCCTCGATAATGGCCGGCGGGAAGGGGCTTGTTCCATCCCGATTTCTCGGCGGCGAGTTGCAGCACGCCGCGCATGCGGGCGGTGTGCCAGGTCGTGGTGAAATATGGCAGGTCCTGATCCTTCGCCAGAAGCTTCAGTCGATACTGCAGCGGATCTTTGTTCGCCGCGACCGCGAGTTCGTCGATGAAACTCTCGAGCGCAAACGCCGCTTGCAGAGCGTAGACCGAGCGCATCCAGCCCAGCGGCACCGGCGTTTCTGCCATCACGTAGTCGATGGAGTAGTTGGGGATTCCGTACACAGGTCCGGCTTCGTCGGGCAAGTCAGGGTCGACGCCGTTCGGAGTGGGTTGGCCTTTTTGTCCGCTGATCGATGGCGCGATGAGGCGATGTGTCAGCGCGATGGGCATTCCTGATCCGTCGAGCGTGGCGCTGAGTTGATGCAGACTCGCCGGACGGTACGTGGAGAAGCGCATGTCATCTTCGCGCGTCCAGATCACCTTCACTGGCGCGCTGATCGCCTTCGACACCAGCGCGGCTTCGATGGCGTAGTCGTGCTCGAGGCGGCGGCCGAAGCCTCCGCCCATCAGCGTGACGTTTACCTTCACTTGATCGGGATCGAGACCGATGGCGGTTGCGACCGAGTCGCGGCAATCCTGCGGAACCTGCGTCGGCGCCCACAGTTCGCACTTCGTGCCCTGATCGTGCGCGGTGCAATTGCCCGGCTCCATCGGCGCGTGCGCCATGAACGGCACTTGATACTCCGCGGAGATCTTCCGTCCCGCAGCTTTCGCCGGATCTCCAGCCAAGAACAGGTTCGCCGGTTTCTTTGACGCGGCCTTCAGTGAGGCCATGACTGCGGCGGTGTTCAGGTCTTTGTTCGCGCCTTCGTCCCACGTGACGTGGAGAACGCGACGGCCTTCCATCGCGCTCCATACACTGTCGGCGACCACCGCGACGGCTGAGTCGCCAATCTTGCCGACGTAGTTTACCCCCGAGATCTTCTTCGATTCCTTGTCATCGAACGCTGCCACTTTCCCGCCGATCGTGGGACAGCGCGAGAGCACCGCGAACTTCATTTCGGGGATGCGGAAGTCGATGCCGAAGACTGCCTCGCCCTTCACCTTGGCGGGCGAGTCGACGCGCGCCAGAGGTTGCCCGACTATTTTGTAGTCTTTGCTTTGCTTCAGCGTGACGTCGGTCGGGATCGGCAGGTTCGAGGCTTTGCCGACGAGTTCTCCGTAGCTCAGGCTGCGATTGGTGGCAGCGTGCTTGATGTGACTGTTCTCAGCTGTGCAGGTCGATCGCGGAACGTTCCACGTCAACGCGGCGGCAGAGATCAGCATCTCGCGCGCGGAGGCGCCGGCTTTGCGCATGGGATCCCAGGTGGTGCGAATGCTGGCGCTGCCTCCGGTGGTCTGATCCCCGTAGAGCGTGCTGGCTCCGGCCTGCTCGATTTCAATCTGCTTCCAATCGGCCTCAAGTTCTTCGGCGAGGATCATGGGCAGCGCGGTGCGCACGCCTTGTCCCATCTCGGAGCGCGCGACCACGATGGTGACCTTGTTGTCGGGTGTGATGCGCAGGTACGCATTGGGCGAGAAGGCTTCTTGCTGTGAGCGAGATTTGTGCGGCAGGTAGAAGCCGATCACCAGTCCAGCGCCGGCGGCGACTCCGGCGGCGACGAACTCGCGGCGGGAAAGTGGGCTCATTGCGCGCCTCCGTTGCCGGCGGCTCGATGCACCGCTTTGCGAATGCGCTCATAGGTTCCGCAGCGGCACAGATTGCCGTTCATGGCCGCGCTGATCTGTTCGTCGGTCGGCTTCGGAGTTTTCGCCAGCAACGCTGCGGCGGACATGATTTGTCCGGTCTGGCAGTAGCCGCATTGCGGAACTTCTTCGGCGATCCAGGCTTGCTGCAGCACGTGCAGACCGTTGGCTCCGAGACCCTCAATCGTGAGCACGCTCTTGCCTGCGACTTGCGAAACGGGAGTCGAGCACGAGCGGATGGGGTTGCCATCGACGTGAACGGTGCAGGCCCCACACAATCCGGCGCCGCATCCGAATTTGGTTCCAGTAAGTTCCAAGGTGTCGCGCAGAACCCATAGGAGTGGAGTTTCAGGAGAGACGCTGACTTTCTTTTCACTGCCGTTGACGCGGAGTGTGAGATCGGCCATGGGTATCCAGTTGTGCAGTGTTGTAACTGCACAACATGGTACTCAACCCGAGCGAAAAGGGGAATGGCAGAAGGGGTAGTGCGAAGCCAGAGCCGATCAGGAATTCGCGGCTGCTACTTGATCTCGGCCAATTTCTGCGTGGCGAGTTGTCCGGCTTCCGCTCCCGGATTTTCTTTCTTGATCTGCTCGTAAATGCGCTTGGCTTCGAGTGGCTGGTTCGAACTCTGGTAGAGTTCGGCCAATTGCAATTGCGCAGCGACCTTGCCCACGGAAGCGGTTGGCTTGCTGATCAGTTCCTGATAGAGCGCGGCGGCTTCTTTCACCCGGTTTGTCTGGCCATAGAGCGAGGCGAGGGCAGACTTGGCGACGGCGGAGACTTCGCGGTTGCCGGCGGAAATCACCTCTTTGAAATTGCGCTCGGCAGCGGCGGTGTCGTTCAACGTGGCTGCAGTGACTCCCAGGAAATAATGGGCCAAGTCAGCGGTGCGAGTGTGCGGATACTTGTCGACGATCACCTGAAACTGCTTCTGCGCGCCCTGAGCGCGGTCCTTAGCGGAGGTGAAAGTCGGGAAGTCGGGTTGTTCCGGCGTGCCGGCGGGACGCAGTGGCGTCTCCATGGTGCGGACTGCCTGGGACAGATCGAAGCTGGCTTTTTCGTCCTGTGCGCTCAGGTAAAACCATCCGCCAGTCACGGCGGCGAGAACAATGACGACGGCGACGGCCGAGACGAGGAGGGTCGAGCGGTGTTCGACCGTCCAATGTGCTGTTTTCTCGGCGGCGTCGATGGTGACACGGCTGAAAGCATCCTGCTTCAGTTGATGGCGGGTTTCTGCACGCACGGATTTCCCTTCTGATTGTAACGGTGGGCTGGCTGATTAGTTATGACAAACAAGCAGTTTAACAGGGGCAAAACAAGGCGTCAAAAATCGGGATCGACCCTATGAATAACTCACGAAAAGAATTGCTCGACGCTAACGATTCGGGTTGCGCGAGCGAGGTTCATTTTTAGGAAACACGGCGGGTTCGGGGATCCTCACTCCCCTCTGAAAGCCTTGACTGGCGCGGGGTTTGCCAAAAATGGTCTGCAAAAGCTTGAGCCTCTTGGGGTTAGAGGTCAAAATCTTGAGAACAAAGGACTTGCGCGACGGTTGGCTGGTAGTCGATTTTCTTTTCCACCGATCTGATCGAGTACGCGCTTGAGGCGTCGGGCAGTTCCGTCCTTTTATCGAGATCGCCCCAGTGCCATCCGTGCGCGATTAGGTCAACGTTTCCGTCGGCAGCAAATTTTTGTGCTTCAAATCCGTTGGCGTGGAACCTGAGCACCAGGCCGTCTTTGGTCGCCTCGCTACGGATCTCGGCCAGAACATCCGGGCCCATCACGGGCAGATTCTTGTCGTCGGCAAAGCCTCGTTCGAAGTAGGTTTTTATGCAAATTGCACCGGAGCTTTTTACCCGGGCGACGTCGGCTCCTGGAGTGTGGTCCTCGGGCTTATATTCCGGCGGAATGCGGTCCGCGCGTTGGGCTTCGTAGATTAAAGTTCGGAAAAGGCTTGAAGCGCACGGCTGGAGGCGCGAACGACATCGGGTATCCATTGGCAAAGGGGAGCGACCCACCGCAGACGTACAAATCCGGATGCAGCGGAGTCTGCCGGAAGTCGTCCAACCCTTGTGGGCGAACCACAGCCAGATCGACGAGAGTGGTGTAGTCGAAGTAAAGGTAAGAACGGGGGAGCGGCTTGAAATAATGCAGCACCCTCGGCCGCTGCTTGCCGTCACTCAATCAAACGACATTCCCGGCACGGCGGCCAGGTGGAGATGCCAGTCGATCAATCCAGGAATCAGGTATTGTCCGTGTCCGGAGACCACGGTTGCTCCCGCCGGCGTCTTGCCCGGGATCGCAGTGCTCGACCTTTGCGATCCGCCCATCTTCGATGAGCAAGCTGCCTTTCCCGATGTGCTCGAGGTTCTCAGGGGAGACGATGATGACGTCGGTGATCCAAACCCGCGTCGCGGGCTGATTCGATCCGGAGCCAGCAAAGGCCAGCATTGAAAACAGCGAGGTGGAAGCGACAGAGAATACCTTCATTGTTTTTCCATCCTGAACGAGTTGTCATCAAGAAGTAGGGACCACGCGGCAAGAAGTTCCGTGATTCCCACTACTCAGAAAGGACGCGAGAAGTGGGGAACCCGGCGGCTCATTGTTTCCAGGTCCGTGGCACCGGGCTCTCGAAAATCGCGAGAGCCGGGGCGGCCTCTTTCGTGGTGATGCAAATCGTGCTATGCCGCGGCGGATGAGGAGGAAGGTAGCGCTTTCGTCGTTGAGGAAGAGTCTGGGATTGGTAGGCGGACTGTCACGACGGTGCCGTAGCCGTTCGAGTTGATTTCGAGTGTGCCGCCGAGTTGCCGGAGGCGTTCGCGCATTCCTCGGATTCCGACTCCGGGGGTTCCGGTGGAAGCCAATTGCTGTTTCTTCTCTGCCGGGATGCCCTTGCCGTTGTCAGCAATCTCGACGAGCACTTCGTGATCGCGGTGGCGAAGGCGAATTCTGGCGATGGGACTCTCGGAATGGCGGTGGATGTTCGTGAGGCATTCCTGCACCACGCGGAAGATGGCGGTCTCCGATTCGCGCGGCAGGCGGCCGAAGTCTTCCGGGAGATCGAGATCGACTTTGATTTTGCTGCGGACTGCAAATCCTTCGACATACCAGCGGAGGGCGGACGACAGTCCGGCTTCATCGAGCAGCGGAGGATGAAGCAA
This sequence comes from Candidatus Sulfotelmatobacter sp., assembly GCA_036521895.1. Taxonomy (GTDB): domain Bacteria; phylum Acidobacteriota; class Terriglobia; order Terriglobales; family Acidobacteriaceae; genus Sulfotelmatobacter. The sequence continues at coordinate 7,454 of DATDGW010000527.1, forward strand.
GTGCGAGATGGTGCGGACTTCGGTGCTCATGTCACGGACCAGATCTTCGCTGTCGGTGAGGGCGTGCGCGGTCTTGGCAAGGCGTTCGAAGTCGAGGCGCACTGCGGAGAGGTTCATGGCCAGAGCCGCCAAGGTCTGTCCAACGCTGTCGTGCAGCTCCCGGGCAATGCGTCGCCGCTCGTCATCCTGCAATTGGAGCAGCCGCGCAGAAAGTTCGCGCAGGTTGCCGTTGGCCGTGTCAAGATCGGAAGTACGTTCCTGGACGCGTTTTTCGAGTTCGCCCTGCTGGTTCCGCAGATTCTGGTTTTCGCGGCGGCGCAGCTCTCCCATGATGACGATCGCTGCGCAGCCAATCAGAAAGACCAGGGCGCGCCCGACCTCAGCCACGGAGAAAATGCGAAACCGCTGGATGGGCGGAACGAATCCATAGGTCGTGCCGAGCAGAGCGAGTGTGGTCGCGAGGATGGAAGGCCCGACGCCGCCGTACCAGGCTGAGAAGGCTACCGCTGGGAACAGCAGGATGTAGCCCACGCGGTCACCCACAAAGGGATGCAGCGCGCTGTTGACCAGGAACGCGGCCGCCACGGCAGCCATTGCGAGGGCGTAAGGGCGAAGGTTGCGGCTCAAAGTTCGAGCCAGCAACGTTCGAGCAAATGAGGGATTGGTCCCCATTGACTCAGCCTAAGCTTTGGCGCCCTGCAGGGCAAGATAGCGAAGGGGCAAGCCGCGAGAAAAAAGTGAAATAATCATAAGAGGACCGGTCAGAGAAACCCGCTAACTGTCATGCAGGGAAGGACTTGACCTCTGCTACGGGTGAGGTGTCCTGTCAGATAATGTGTGGTCCCTTACCTTGTTCGCTGTATTGGTGCCTCGGGGCGGGGAGCATAAGGTGAAGGCAGTTGCCTTTCTAGCTCGCCCGTCCGTCTTTCGCATGAATGGGCCAGCGGTCGGGCCAGGCACTCACGAATCGCATGGCGCACCGGGTCCTCATCGTCGATGACAGCGCGATCATTCGGCACTCAATCCGCGTCTGCATTGAGCACAACACGGACTGGGAGGTGTGCGGCGAGGCGGAGAACGGAGAGGTCGCGATCGAGAAAGTCAGGCAGTTGCACCCGGACGTGGTGACGCTGGACTGGCAGATGCCGGTGATGAATGGACTGGAGGCTGCAAGGGAAATCAGCCGCATCGCCCCTTACGCCACTATGCTAATGATTACGCTCCACGACAACAGGCTGCTGACGCAGGAAGCATACGCAGCTGGGATTAAGGAAGTCCTCTCCAAGACGGATGGGGTATCGGAGCATCTGATTGCGTCGTTAAGAAACGTCTCGGTGAACAAATAGACACCAGCTAACAATCTGTTTTGTTTCACCCTTCCCTGCAATCTTTGTCCTCTGTCATTCACAATACATGGTGTATCTGCTACTCTGCGGGTTCCGTTTTTGCGGAGGAGCCAGATAAATGCCATCACGTCAGCAAGCGTTTTCAACTTGTGTTCTCGTTTTGTGTCTGTGTCTTTCGGTGGTAGCGGCTGAGAAAAAGTCCAAGGACGCGAAAGCCGATGAAGCGAGCAAGCCGTCCTACGAACTCGCGCAGCCTGCGACCGAGACTCTGGACTACACCATGTACCAGCGCATTCGCGAAGAGGGCCTTTCGCACTCGCACGTGATGGAGTTTGCCTCCGGGCTGATGGATGGGATTGGGCCACGGCTGACGGGGTCTCCGAACCTGAAGCGCGCCAACGAGTGGACGCGCGAGCAGCTCACGGTCATGGGATGCAGCAATGCGCACCTAGAGGATTGGGGCGAGTTCGGCATGGGATGGCGGCAACTGAATGCGTGGGTGCGCATGTCGGCGCCGGATACAGCGGTGTTCATCGCGCAGGCGCTGCCCTGGTCTCCGTCGAGCCACGGGGCCGTCAACGGGCGCGCGGTTTGGGTGGATGCGAAGGACGAGAAGGATTTGGAGAAGTACAAGGGCAAGCTGGCGGGCAAGATCATTTTCTTTGGCGATATGCGCGATGTGAAGCCGGTGGACAAGCCGCTGTTCGAGCGGCGGGACGACGCTACTCTCAAGACGACCTCTGAATTTCCGGTGCATGTGGGACCGCAAGAGGATTTCTTCCTGACGTTCATCAAGCGGCTGGAATTCCGCGAGAAGGCTGGACAGTTCTTTGCGGCGGAGCACGCGGCGGGGATCGTAGTGCCGAGCCGTGATGGGCGCAACAATGGAGGATCGGGCGGGACGATCTTTGACGATGGCGGCGGCGGGATGGGCTGGTTCACATACCAGCGTGACCATGCCGAGCCTTTGCCGATTATGGTGATGGCGATCGAGAGTTACGGGCGCGTGTACCGGTTGCTGAAGGCAAATGTACCGGTCTCAGTCGACATGGATGTGGAGACGGAATTCACGGGCGATCACGAGCACGGGTTTGACACGATCGCGGAGATTCCCGGCACCGATCCGAAGCTGAAGGACGAGGTGGTGATGGTTGGCGGGCACCTGGATTCGTGGGCTTCTGCGACCGGCGCGACCGACAACGGGGCGGGCACCGTGGTGGCGATGGAAGTGATGCGCATCCTGAATGCGTTGCATGTGCAGCCGCGGCGCACGATCCGCGTCGGTTTGTGGACCGGGGAGGAGCAGGGAGAGTTTGGGTCGTACGGGTATGTGAAGCAGCATTTCGGATTTGTGCCGCTCTCGACCGCGCCCGATCAGGTGAAGTTGCCGGACTTTCTGCGGAAGCCTGCCGGCCCTGTGCAGCTGAAGCCGGAGCAGCAGAAAATCTCGGGATACTTCAATGTCGATAACGGTTCGGGAAAAATCCGCGGAATTTATCTGCAGGAGAATGCGTCGGTGGGACCGATCTTCCAGCAGTGGATGGCGCCGTTGCAGGACTTGGGAGTGAGCACGATAACGATGAGGAATACGGGTGGGACCGATCACGAGGCGTTTGATTCGGTCGGCGTCCCGGGATTCCAGTTTATTCAGGACACGCTCGACTACGGATCGCGCACGCACCATTCCAATATGGATACTTATGAGCGGCTGCAGCCGGATGATTTGGCGCAGGCGGCGGTGGTGGAGGCGATCTTCGTGTATAACACGGCGATGAGGGATCAGATGCTGCCGCGGAAGCCGCTGCCGCATCCGGAGTTGGAGGAGCAGAAGAAGGCTCCGTTGAAGAATGTGATGCCCGGGATTGAGGCGGCGGCAGAGGAGGCGAAGAAGCCGGCGAATTAGAGACAATGAAAAAAGGGGCTAAAGCCCTTCGAATTCTGGGCGCTGTAACACGGCGCTTGAAGGGCCGCTCTTCGCCGGTGATGCACGCCGAGGGCGAGACGCCCTTCGACAAGCTCAGGGCAGATGCTGGCGACAGCCGACGGGACGCCGGCGTTACGGCGCTACGCGGTTTGGGGCCGGCCCAAACCCATTTGCGCGGGCAAACTTGGTTGGGGTAGCCTTGTCTCTAACGTTTCAACCTCCATTCTGGAGTTTCTTCCATGGCTGCGATTCATCTGGTGATCAATAACCGTCCGCATGAGGTTGAGATCGCCGCCGACACTCCTTTGTTGTGGGTCTTGCGCGACCAACTTAATTTGACCGGCACGAAGTATGGCTGCGGGATGGGACTGTGCGGAGCGTGCACTGTGCATCTTGACGGCGAGGCGGTGCGCGCGTGCCAGACTGCGGTGTCGTCGGTGGGCGCGAAGAAGATTACGACGATCGAGGGGCTGTCAGCGGACAGCACGCACCCGGTGCAGGTGGCGTGGATCGCCGAGCAGGTACCGCAGTGCGGCTACTGCCAGCCCGGGCAGATCATGTCGGCGGCGGCGCTGCTGGCGAAGACTCCGCATCCAACCGACGATCAGATCGAGTCTGCGATGGCGGGGAATTTGTGCCGGTGCGGGATGTATCAGCGGATTCGGAGTGCGATTCATC
>DATDGW010000528.1:0-6575 GCA_036521895.1 Candidatus Sulfotelmatobacter sp.
CATTTGACCTCGGGTGGAGACCAAGAAAACATCCGCGGCTGGGTGTTTCGCGTGGCACACAACCTGGCCCGGAACCGTCAGACGAGCTACCACCGGCGATTTGGCGAAACGTTGGACGGGGGAAAGGATTTCCCGGCGGAAGACGCGACGCCCGAGCAGGTGGTGCTCGAGAAAGAGAAGTTGCGGCGTTTCGCAGCCGCGATCCAATTACTAACGAAGTCCGAACGGGAGTGCCTCCTGCTCAGGGCAGGGGGCCTGCGCTACCGCGAAATCGGAGAAGTCTTGGGAATAGCCACGTCCACGGTGGGAGACACGGTGGAGCGCGCGATGAGGACGCTCGCGGAGAAATGCAATGTGTGATGTTCAAGGAAAACTAATTGCCTGGCTTGACCGGGAGCTGCCGACAGCCGAAGCCAGCGAAGTGGAGCGCCATATCGAACAGTGCAGGGAATGCCAGCGGTGGGTAGCCACCTATGGACACGTGAGTCAGACCTTCGATGCTTACTGCGATGCGGTGATGGTCGCGAAGGAGCCTCGCCGGGTTTCGCGTTGGGTGCCCGTGCTTGCGAGCAGCCTTGTGGCCGCGTCGATAATGCTCCTGGTAGTTCTGCGGGGGCGCGTTGAGCCGGCCCCGGTTCTCGCGCCGACGGAGGCGACTGCTTCTACGCTTGTTCCCGCGCCTTCCCTTGCGGCAGTGCCTGGCCCACGCAAGCCGACGATGCGCAGGCATCACATGGCTCAGGCTTCACGCGTTGAGGAGCGGTTCACGCAAGGGCAGCCCATGGACACCGCTATCCAAATTGCAATCCCCGCCGAAGCGATGTTTCCTCCCGGCGCCATACCGGCTGGAGTCAATTTCATCGCCGACCTGAGGATTGCTCCGGATGGATCTGTCCAACAGGTTCGTCTGCGGCAGTGAATTCGGTTTAGCTAAAGGAGAATCATGGCCATGACACGCGCATTGTTTCTGGTTCTCGTAGCTGCATCTTGCGCTCTTGCTCAAGAAAAAGGGGCTCCAGACATTGGGGCGCAAGACAAGGGGATGCAAGAGAAGGGGGACGTGTTCTATCAAACCGCGGGCCAGGTGGCCGTTGCCTCGGGCGCATTCGGCAGAGTGTCGGGTCCCGTCGTAGGTGCGCCATATTCTGCGACGACCACGAGCGAACACGTCCAGACGCTTGCGGACGGCAATCGCATCGTACAGACGACCACGGGAAGCACGGCGCGCGATTCACAGGGTCGCACGCGGCAGGATACGGCCTTACCGGCGATAGGAACCCTGTCGGCAGACAATGCCCCGCATTTGGTTTTCATCCACGACCCCGTCTCGGGGAGTTCCTACACACTGAATCTGACGGAGAAGACCGCGCACAAAATGCCCTCGCTTCCACCTCTATCCCCCAATGCCGGGGACGTAGCCGTGGCGGGCGGCGGCGCTGCGGGTGGCACGGATACGATGAGAGTCTTCGACGGAAACGGGGCGCCGCCATTACCTCTGCCTGACGCAACGCCGACGATCATAGCGGCTACAGGCCCGGATGTATTCTTCGAGAAACATCTGATTACGGAGGGGCAGAGCCAGGCGAATACCGAGGACCTTGGTTCTCAGACCATGGAAGGCGTCCTGGTGAAGGGCACACGAATGACGCGCACGATACCGGCGGGTCAAATTGGCAATGAGCAGCCGATCACGATTGTTACCGAAGTGTGGACTTCGTCGGAACTCAAGGCGGTGGTCTCCAGCAAACGGAGCGATCCGCGTATGGGGGAACAGACGTTCCGTCTGACGAATATCGTGCGGGCCGAGCCGAATCCGACCTTGTTCACGGTGCCCGCGGATTTCAAAATCGTGGATGCCCCGGCGCCAATCTTTTATCGAACGAAGCAATAGCGGCGCCATTCGGTGCGCCAAAGCATGCAAAGCTCTTATGTTCGCACCGTTCAACGGTCATTCGAGCGAATTCGGTGGAATCCAAGGAAGCATTCCACCGTGCCGCTGCTAGCCGCGGTACAACCACGTAGTCAACGCGCACAGATGCGTTGGGAACGTTTTACCCCAGCCCTGAACCGATGGATTCCTCCACCCCGAGTTCTGCACCCCTATCGCGACGCACGCTTCTACGGCACTCATCCTTCGTAAGAGCCGTAGGCGTAGACCCGCTTGTACGGATCTGTGCGGGGGGCGATCAGCGATGGTCGTCCCTACCGCGACAGTTATCGCTTCGTCCGCCGCATTAGTACCGACAAACGGGCCTCTGGGAAGTACCGAGCGGGTGGTCGACATTACCGGCCAATCGCTGCCCATTTTTCAGGGTGTCGCGAGCTTGCGCGCTTCTTTGAGGATTTTGGTGAGGCGGTTGGAGAGCCGACCGAGGCGACGGCGATTAGTGCCGTTTGGCAGCGCGCGGCGAAACATCTCGAGCACATGTTGTGTACCTAGCAAAGAATCGATCACGCCGCCGAGGCCTGCTCGAAGTGGGGCGGACGGCACGCTCGGCTGCGGGACAAGATGCCGAGGTTTTGAACGGGCCAGCTCAAATTCCCGCTGGAGATCTGTCAGCACCACTTCGAGATAGAGCATGGTCATCTCGGGAGAAGTGTGGCCGAGTAACTTCATCACGGCGGGAAAACTAACACCGGCGCGCAGCATCTCCGAGGCATAACTGTGGCGAAACTGATGGGGGACGATGCGGATGGAGAGTCCGAGCGAATGGCAGACCTGATGTAAGTAATCACGAAAGTGATGAAGGAGAGTGTCTTTGGCGTCCGGACGGGCCAGGAGCCGTCCATCGGCAGGCAACGGATCAAGGGAACGAAAGAATCGGAGGCGTTGGACGAGTTCACACACAAAGGGATCCACGGGGACCATGCGCTCCGTTTTGAGTTTGCCGAGCGGCACATGAATCGCCCATTGATCCGGGCCAGTGGAGCGAAGGCAATCGGAGGATAGATCGGCACATTCACCGATGCGCATGCCGGTGTGACGAATCAGCAGGAAGACGTTGCCGCCCAGATCATTGCGGCGGAGGAACTCCTGCTGCAGGAGTTGATCCTGCTCTGCCGTGAGCGGTCGCGGAAGCCTTTGCGGTGGACGCGGAAGATCTTCGCGGCGGATCAGATGAGCGAGTTCAGGAAGCTGTTCGGTCCAAGCCAGTTCGTTGCAGATGGAGCGCAGAGCGATGAGCCTGTTGATAAAGGAGGCGGTGGTGAGCGGCGGCACTTGCGAGCGCAGGCGGGACATCCAGCCGAGGAGGTGAGGCTCACGACGCAACTGGTCCAGACGCTGGACATTAGGATGATCAGCGCCGAGATAGCTTAGGAAGTTGCGGGCCGTCCCGCGGTGATGACGAGTCGTGTCGGGACTGAGCGAAACGCTGAAGGAATCGACCGCACGGTCGAAAACAGAAACCAGAGGATGTTGGAGCGGAGGGCGTCGCAAGCGGTTCATGAAGCGGTCACCGGAAGCCGGCGAATGTGCTGTGCCACTGCACGCGCGTACTGCAGGTAGACGTCTTGCGGGGTGACTTCCACATAAAGCAACGTGGTCTGGATGTCGGAGTGACCCATCAACTTCATGAGCGCGGGCAGACTCACACCACCGCGTATCATGTCGGAGGCAAAGGTGTGTCGAAAGCGATGCGGGTTGGCGAGCTGGATGCCGGTGACCTGGCGATGGTGGCGGAATAAGGAACGCAATCCCGCCGGGGTCATGCGAGTTCCGCGCGCGCGTCCTTTGAGTGAGACGAATAGCGCGGCGGCGGTGCAAGGGTTGGGCCGTTCCAGTCGCAGATAGTGATTGAGGAGTTGCACCGTTTCTGGCGCGAGCGGCAGCAAGCGAAGTTTGTTGCCTTTGCCAGGAACGCGAAGCTGTGCTTCGGAAAGCAACACGTCGTCCCGATTCAAAGCCAACACTTCGGCGGACCGCAGCCCCTCGAAGAGCATCAAGCCCACGATGGCCAAGTCGCGCGCGTTGCGGAAACTGGACCAGAAACGTGCCACTTCATTCACGGAGAGTGGAAGAATATTGCGTTTAGGCACCTTCACTCGCAATCGGCTCATGGCCACTCGTGGCCGGCCGAGGCCCATGGGTCTACGCCGCAAGAAGGCTTGATGAAAGCCGCGGGCAATCTGGCAGGGAGCATCGGGAAACTCGTTGCGAATGGCACGATCAGCGATGGCCACGCGGTCATTGATGGTGGAAGCGCCCGGTCGAGGTTGTTGGCTGGACTGGAACCTCACATAATCCAGCAGCGTCGACTCGGCCAGGTCACCTCCCACAATGTCGCCGGTGTGATGAACGCTCTCCCACCAGCGAACAAAGTGCAGCAGGTTGTAAGCGTAGGTGCGCAGGGTGGTGTTCGCTATGCGGCGGACATATTCGCGATCCAGGTAACGATTGATCCAGCTGATTTCCCGGTTGGTGGTCTGCTCGACGACACGAACCGGACTTTGTGCGTTGCGAGAGGTCTGCTGGTAGGTGACGCAGAACTTCATGGCTGAGCAGCCTCCAGGAGAGATTGGAACTGTCCTGCATCACCACCCTGGAGGAAGAAGGAGTTCGGATCGTGGCCATCGGGTAGGAGGACGCGGCGAGTGGCGAGACCTTGCGCGCGGAGACGACGTGCGAGCTGTTCGGAGGCCTGTTGACCGCTGCCGTTGGCATCGACATCGAAGGTGAGATAGATCGTGCGCGGCCGGTCGCACAGCTGCTGAAACTGGCAGGCGTTCAGATGCGTACCCAACGAGCAGGTGACGTGGCGAAAACCCGCCTGCCACAACACGGCATAGTCGAACAACCCCTCGACAAGAATCACCTCGGGGCGCTGCTGAACCTGCTCCCAGGCATACAAGCCACCCTTGGAGCCGGGGAGGAATCGATGGGCGAAGGCGGCAGCAATACTTCGGCCGTAGAGGTTGACGATGCGTCCGCCTTGGCTGCACGGGAAGATGATGCGTCGGTAGAAGGCGTCGCAGCCCTGCGGGTTGAGCAGGCCGAGGCGCTGCAGGAGCTCGCAAGAATAGTCTTGAGCGGTGAGATGCCGGCGCAAGCATCCGCCAGGGGCATAGCCGATGCGCAGTTGTTTGATCAGGGCAGAATCACGCAGTCCTCGTTGCGCAAGATAACGCAGGGCTTCAGGGTAGCGATCGAGTTGCTGTTGATAGAAGGCGGCGGTTTTCTCGAGTACGGCGGCAGGTTCGGTGGGAGGAGCGCTTTGCCGCTCGAGGTAGGTGAGGCTTTGGCGGAAGGATAGCTGGCGGGACAACTCGACAAAGCGAATCAGATCGCCGCCCTGGCCGCAACCGTGGCAGTAGAAGAGATTTTTGCGGGCGTTGACATAGAACGAAGGGCGAGTCTCCGAGTGCAGGGGACAAAGTCCCACGAACTCGGGGCCGTGGCCAGCGGGCTGGGCGACCCAATTCTGCTTTCGCAGATAATCGAGCAGCGGCAGGCGCTGTCTGAGTTTTTCGACATCCTCGCCCACGGCGCTGTTTTGCCTCTGGAGGCAAACGTAGGAGAAGGTGGCCGGGATTCCCAGGCAAGGATGGTGGGCAGGAGAAAATTTCTCAGCGCCGCAAGGGCCAGAGAATTTGCAGAACCGGAGTCAGACAAGACAAAGGCCCAGCTTGGTGATCGGCAGGATCACCGCGCGCCAACCAGTGAGCCATGCGAGCAAGTGTTTGGCGGAGAAAGGAAAGGGCCGGTTGGGAGCGGTCCAGTCCGTGGGCCCAGCGGCGGAGTGTGCAGGGATCGGGCACGCGATTCGGGTCTTTGAACGTAGGCGTGGCCTCTTCCCAGGAGGAGTGCTCCACAAAGCGCCGCCGCAATGCCTGACAGTGCGCCAGCAAACTGTAGTGCGTGTAAGGGAGAGAAAACAGCGGGAGGAAGGTGAAGGTCTTGCCGCAACCGGGGCAGCGACCACGACGAATGCCAATCCAGTCGTGATGCTCATCGTGCGCCTGCTTGCGACGGCGTCCGTGGCCGATGATCGAATCGCGTTCACAAGCCGGGCATCGCCGCAGAATGACCTTGTCGCAGTCTCCTGCCCAGTCGTCTTCAATCTTGTGCAGCGGGACGGAAAGTGGGATAAACAGAATCGTAGCTCATGGGGCTCTGCCACGGCGTTGACCGCCAAGATCGCAGCCGGAAGCGGAGCTCCTCCTCCTACACAGAAAATCCAACTGAAAGAGAATAACCCTTCTCACCTGCAGCTTTTAGGAGTGTGATTCAAAGAATTGGCCGGTAATAATCGACAACCCGGAAACTATTTTTCGAGCATCCTCCGAAGGGACCGCAGCCTGCCCGGGGCTTGTCGCATGGATACCGCCGTCTAAGCAGACTGATGCGCCTTGAGGAAGGAATGGATTTGGCGCACTGCCAGCGGAATCCGCTCTTTGGGCTCTTTCCAAGGGAAGATGCTCACTTCGGCTTTCGGCGCGAGCATCGCGCACTCCATGGCGACGGCGTAAGGGTGCGGGGGCACGTCGTCCGGCAGGACCAGGATCGGGCTTTGGCAATTGCGCACGAAGTCGCGTGTCACGGTGAAGACGAAGTCGGGATTGGTTTCGAACATCTT
>DATDGW010000529.1:0-2646 GCA_036521895.1 Candidatus Sulfotelmatobacter sp.
TCCTCGTTTCGTCCAACACTAGTTGATCTAGCCGCCGCGCGTGGCCTTCGTCGTGTCCGGCAATCTTTCCGGGTGTCCGTCCTGACGCCCTGACCCTCTATTCCTTCCGACTCCAAAAATCAAGCGCTTTCTCCATCCCGCCAGCATTCCAACTCGCCCCAAGCTTCCTTGCCTGCCACAACCGGAGTCAAATCAGCGGCGTACTCGATGGGCAGACGGCGCTTTGCGGAATCGCTGGCCTTACGAGGGCGAACCTATACGAGCTGACCTCTCCGATGCTAAGCTTCTCTACGCAAGCTTCTTCGGGGCGTATCTCATCGAGACAAATCTGACTAGTGCCGTGGTTGGAGGTACAGATTTTGGCAATACAGAGCTGAGCCGGGCGTTGGGGTTGGAGCTCTGCATTCACAAAGCACCCTCGACAATAGGGATTGACACTATCTTCATTTCGCCTGCTGCGATCCCCGAACCGTTCCTAAAAGGCGCGGGAGTTCCAGACATATGCATCACTCAGACGAAGGCTCGTCGGACCATGAGTCCGATCTAATTCTACTCTTTAGCTACTCGACCAACGATAAAGATTTTGCAGAGAGGCTCCATTCGGGCCTTCAGTCCAAGAGCGTGCGCTGCTGGTTCGCTCCCGAAGACTTGAAGGTCGGCGAGAAATTTTGGAGCCGCATCGACTAGTCGATCCGAGTGTTCGAGAAGCTGCTCTTGGTGCTCTCCGAACACTGCATTGTGAGTTCCTGGGTAGAACAAGAGGTTGAGGCTGCACTGGAGCGGGAACGCCGGGAGAAGAAGTCGGTTCTCGTCCCGATCCGCCTCGATAATGCCGTCATGGAAACCGATGTCGCATGGCAGCCGCACTCCGTCGCACGAGGCACATTGGCGACTTCCGAGAGTGGAAAAGGACGGGCCACAGTGGCATCGTGAGATCAGCGCGGGATGTGAACAGAGCCGTATCCTGTTGCCGATCGCAAACGACTGTGTCTGTTTTGCGCTAGAACTCCAGAAATGAGCCAGAAAGACCAAAACGGCAGACGCTGAAACCGTGTCTTTACTGCTTCCTGTTGGTTGGTGTTGGTCCTTGCGGCACCATGATTTTGCCCTCATAACACTATGTCGGGAGAGGAACGGTTGGGTAAAGCCCTTATTCGAAAATAAGTCCCTGAAAGTCGCCTAGCATTTAGCCATTCCTGGCGATAGCCCTTCCCACTACTAATCCACCCCATGCGCGCTCGATACGCCGACCTCCGACCAGCCCCGAAACCTTCTCCAGCGCCACGCAAAGCAGTGAACGATAAAGGACGATATCATTTGCAAACACTTATCGAGGGTCTCGGATGATGGGCGACAATTAGAAGTCCCGATCGGAAAGAATAGTTGACGCCGGACACTCGGAAATCGTCTAGAAACGCTAGTGCTCTATCGGATGCGTCCCGTAGTGAGTAGTGAGTAGTGAGTGGCAGGTAGCTGTGCAGGAGGCGTGCGGGGCGCGTCCGATACAGCTGTTTGACGGAAGGCGGCGCTGAGGAAGCGCTTATGCAAATTCAATAGTGTTGCGGTGACGCGAATGTGCTCAGGAGTGAGCTGATCCGGAGGGCGGTGAAAGTGACGCGCAAAATCCTCGATCGTCTGGATGCACCTACGATCCTCCGGCAGAACTTCCCCGATGCGAATGCGGCGGCGGAATACGCTCGCACATCTGTTGGTTCGGAGAGGTGCCGTTCGAGTTGGATCGCGTATTCAGCGCCCTCGACGAATGCACCGTGTTCATGGCTGTCGGCACGTCGGGCGTGGTCGAGCCAGCCGCGAGCTTTGTTGCTCACGTCGGCGGTCGCGCTCGAACGATCTATGTAGGAGCCAAGGAGCCTGCGAACTCATCCGTGTTCACGGAATGCCATCTGGGGAAAGCAGGCGAGGTCTTACCCAAATTGTTGTCCGCATTTGCGGCATCGTGCGATTTCAGCGAAGATTCTTTTAACCGACAAGGAAGCGCATGATCACTGTTTCCAAGGAAGATTACCTCAAGGCTATCGCGGAAGCCGAAGCAGAAGGGCAGGCGGTCATCCCCGCCACGCTATCCCACTGGCTATCAGTCACGAGACCCGCTGTAACCTTCGCGTTGAAGCGGCTCAGCAGGGACGGGCTGGTGTCCGTCAAAGCGGACGGACACATAAGGCTTACGTCTCAAGGTCGCCAGATTGCTGAGCGGACGATACTCCGACACCACCTCATCGAGCGCATGCTGTCCGAGGTTTTTGGAATGGCATGGTACGAGGTTCATGATGAGGCTGAGCGGCTGGAGCATGCCGTTTCTCCCGCGTTTGAGAAGAAGCTGGTAGAAAAGCTTGGGCACAAGGACACGTGTCCACATGGGAACGGCTTGGCTTTGTGCAGCCCTGCGGAGCGTCGAAAACGTGGAATGATGCTGTTGACAGAGGCGCAAGCCGGGATGAAGTACAAAGTCGCAAGTGTCTATGAGCGCGACCGTAAACTGCTGGAATTCTTTGAGAACGAGGGCATTCGTCCGGGTACGCACTTGACGGTGGAGACCAAGAATTATGACGGGACAATCTCCGTGGGTGTGGGGAAACGCATGATCCGCCTTGGTAGCGCCGCCGCCGAGAAGATGTGGATTTCTAA
>DATDGW010000530.1:0-3430 GCA_036521895.1 Candidatus Sulfotelmatobacter sp.
AGGCAGTTAGGCGAAGTCGCAGCGTCGCAGCCATTGAAAACGAAATTTTTCTAAGCAGCATGTGAAGCCTCACTTTATCTCTGCTCGCTCGCATGCGTCTAACTAAGCCCTGGGAAGTCGGGTTTCTCTAACGAGGGCGGCCGTTGTCAAGAGGGTTTTTCCCTCTTTCTTTACCTATAAGGATCTTTTTCTTCGCATTTCTCTTCCCAGCGAGCACACCCGTGCGCTTGCGCAAGAGCGCCCTTTCCCGAGACGGGTCTTTCTTCCGTTGTCAAGCGCGTCCGTGTTCACCCTTCACGCTCAGCCCTTTGTGTCGCTTCATCGCTGCGGTGCTGTCCACCAACCATCTCTTCGGTCACTCAGGACCATGATGACTTATGCGAACTCCCTTCCTGCGAAGGGAGGCGGGTAGCCTAACCAACCGGACGGTGACGATTCGCACCATAGCCGACTTCAAGCATCCCCGCACAGACGGCACCGCATTGCTTCTGTCCGCGACGACAGAACTCTTGGTAATCGATCTGATCGCGCAGCATGATCCACAGGCGGATGCCCAGCTTGCGGGCCGCTGCCACGCGTGATTTCCCCAGACCTTTCTGCACCAACTTACGGCGATAGAACCGCTGCAATTCAGGATCGCGGCGCACCGCATGAACGGCAGCCTCATTCCAAAGAAAGCGCAGGAACGGACTGCCTTGCTTGGTTAATGCGCCGAGCCGCTGGTGTGCTCCACTGGAGTACTCTCGTGGAATCAGCCCCACGTAACTGGCCAGCGCCTTGCCATCCGCGAAGCGCTGCGGATCACCCAGGAACACCTCGGTGGCCAACGCCGTGACCGGGCCTACTCCCGGATGGGTCATCAGCAATCGTGCCCCTGCGCGTTGCTCCGCCTGCTCGGCGACTTGCGCGGTCAGTTGCTCGATTTCTTCTTCCATCCGCCGATACAGCGCTTGCAGCATGCTGCGTCGATACGAGGCGTGTGGCGCTAACGGCAAGAAGGCCATCTTGGCTTGTCCGTCGTAGCTCCACAGACCTGGGCCTCGCCGCAAGCCATTCGCGAGCGCGATGGCCTGCAGCGCATTTTGGATCTGCGTGCGCAGGCGCACCCAGTGATGGCGGTGCAAGAGCAATGCACGCAGATCGAGCAGCTCCTGGCTGGGCCTCCAGATCGCCGGGAAGCGCTTCTCTACCAGCAGCTTCAGAATCAGCTCGGCGTCGCGGCGATCATGTTTCTGCTTGCGAGGCTCCGCGGCACGGATCTTCGCGGCGTCGCCCACGCGGCATTCGATTCCCAGTTCGTCCAGTAATTTCAAAAACCACTGCATCGGCCCAATGGCTTCGATGCCCACCAGCACCGGGCGCGGAAGCTGGGAGTAAAACTCCCGCACTTCGTTGCCTTCGTGCAACAACGTGCGATTCACCACTTCTCCGGTCTCGCTGTCGAGCATCGCCACGGACTGCTGGCGAGCGTGTAAATCACATCCTATAATTCGCATTCGGCCTCCTTCGTTCCGAGCGCTGTAGGGTGAACACCGAACAGTCTACTCGGCTCGTCGTGAGGCCGACCTCGTTATGACATCACCCGGTCAACTACGCCCAAATTATCTCCGGTTACCGTTAATCGGGACTTGAGAGGCGAGGCGAAGCGAAGATAGACTTAGTGGCGACCGTTAAGACAGCGTTCGATAATAAACAACTGCCATATCTCGAAAACCCACTCTCATTTCGGGGGTCCCAGCATGCTGATTGCGAGACGAACTACAATTCTGTGCATTTCCTTGTTGCTGAGCCTGACCTCAGCAGCCCAGCAGAAGCCTTCTCCGCTTTCACCCTATGTGAAGGAAGATGCACCGGTGCTGGTGCTGGAGCATGTGCGCCTTATCGACGGCACCGGTTCTGCACCCCAGGAAGACATGCGCATCGACATCGCTGGCGGCAAGATCACTTCTGTCAAAGCCGCCAGTGCGCACAGCCCTTATCCGGCCAACGCCAAGGTGCTGGACATGGCGGGAAAGACCGTGATCCCCGGCCTAGTCGGCATGCACGAACATCTCTTCTATCCCACGCCACAGCAACCCCAGGGTGGCGTGGCGTTCTATGGCGAGGCACCGGACAGCGCTCCGCGTCTCTATCTGGCAGGCGGCGTGACGACGGCGCGGACTGCGGGCAGCGTAGAGCCGTACACCGACCTGGAACTGAAGCGAAAGATCGACGCGGGGCTGCTGCCCGGACCAAAACTCGACGTGACTGGTCCCTACCTCGAGGGCAAAGGCAGCTTCGCGGTCCAGATGCACGCGCTTGCGGATGCGGACGACGCTGCGCGCACGGTGGATTATTGGGCCGCCGAGGGCGCGACCTCGTTCAAGGCATACAACTACCTCACGGCGGCTGAGCTGAAGGCGGCCATCGACCACGCTCACGCCCACGGGCTCAAAATCACCGGGCATCTTTGCTCCATCGGATTCAGGCAGGCGGCCGCGCTGGGCATCGACAACCTGGAACATGGCCTGTCGGTGGATACTGAGTTCTTCCCGGGGAGGAAGCCGGACGAGTGTCCCGGTCTTCTGGCGAATTTGGCATATATCGAGAAAAGCGTGGATGTGGAGGGACCTGAGGTGCGGGAGACGATCCGTGAGCTGGTAGCGCACCATGTGGCCATCACGTCGACGCTGGCGGTGTTTGAGAGTCTCGGCTCGAATCGCCCGCCCATGGAGCGGGAGAGCGCGGCTCTCAAGACGCTCTCGCCGCAAGCCGCGAAGGAGTATCTGGTGGGCCGCTCTAATGTGGCCGAGCACGACGTGGGCGGGCCGATGCTGGGAAAAGAGATGAGATTTGAGCGGGAGTTTGTGGCCGCGGGCGGACTGCTGATGGCGGGGTGCGATCCCACCGGTTACGGCGGCGTTGTGCCGGGCTTCGGCGACCAACGCAACATTGAATTGCTGGTCGAGGCCGGCTTCTCATCGGTCGAAGCGATCCGCATTGCCACACTGAATGGGGCAATCTACATGGGCAGAGACGCGAACATCGGATCGATTGCGCCGGGCAAGGCCGCCGATTTGGTGGTGTTGGGCGGCAACCCGGCGGAGGAGATTGAAAACATAGAGAAGGTTGAGCTGGTCTTCAAAGATGGCGCGGGTTTCGATCCTGCGAAGCTGATTCAATCCGCCACCGAGCTGGTTGGCTTGCGGTGAGGACGCGCAGAGGCGTGCGATTGGAAGTTTGCCCGGTCTCCCTGTGATGAACAGCGGGACAACGGGGATTGACGACGCAAGATTTGCACTAGCTCCTCCTCAAGCTGATTTCGACCTAGACCATGGTCGAGACAAGACTGTGACACAAACGGGAGCGCGCTAAGTCTTGGTTTGTCCGCAAATCGGCAAAGTTCGTTCCAGTACCAATTTCGGCGTTAATCAGGGTCGAAAGAACTATG
>DATDGW010000531.1:0-6329 GCA_036521895.1 Candidatus Sulfotelmatobacter sp.
TACGACGAAGCAAAGGAGTTCGCGAAGAAAACAGGCGTGAAAGTGCCGATGAACCAACCATGAATCTGCCGCTTGCACATTACGTGATCGCGTACTAGGGGAGCTTCATGACCCCAGAGCGAACGACGCGCATATTCCCACCTGAGTGTCACGATGAAGGCGACGAAAGGACGGAGCGACAGACTGGCGCAAGAACATGCAAAACACGATAGTTAGCGGTCACGCAAGCTAACGGATGACCCAGAAATATTGCAACTCGCCAGTCCTGGATGGGAAACGTTTGCGCAGAGAGCAGCAGAGCGGATCTTGCGGACCACGCAGAAGAGATATTTCTGAACTGCTGGTCCGCGGTGCGGAGAGCTGGCCAGAACCCCAACGGCTCGACAATGCCGTTTCTGCCGACTTGACTGGCACATCGCGCCCGCAGTACAGGCTGCCAAGTAAAACGGATCCACAAACCATCTCTCACTTCGTAAGCGCGTCGTGCACTGCCGCATACGCCGGCTTCTTCTGATACTTATCATCCCACAGTAACGCCCATCCCCGCCCTTTGTAGAAACCCGGAATCCACGAGTGCTTGTCGGTGAAACCCCAGGTTTGCAGCAGCTTGCAGGCTGGCTGCTGTACGCAGAGAGTCGCAATCTCGCCATACAGCTTTGCCTGTGCAGCGAGCGATGCCGGGCTGGGGTCGTCGAGACGAACGTCGAGTTCCGTGATGTGCAACTCGAGCCCAAGCTTTGCGAACCGATCCAGATTCTTGGCCAAGGATGCAAGCTGCGCCGGATCGTCGAACTTCAAGGAGACGTGCGCCTGAAAGCCGATGCCATCGAGCGGGACGCCTCGCCCCTTAAAGTCCTTCGCCATCCTATAGATCGCGTCGGATTTCCTGTTCCCCTCTTCCGCGTCGTAGTCGTTGTAGAAGAGCTTAGCGCTCGGATCGGCTTCCTGTGCCCAGCGCAGCGCCTGCTCAATGTACTTCGTGCCCGCCCCCACTCCGATTCCCGGTTCGTCGTACCAGATCGTATGGCGCATCGTACCGTCGTCCTCGAACGCTTCGTTGACCACATCCCACGCGTAGACTTTGGAAGCGTAACGCGCCATCACAGTTTTAATGTGGCCATGCAAGATGTCGGCAAATTGCGGGGCCGAGAAGTCTCTTTTGCCGACCCATTGCGGAACCTGTCTATGCCAGACCAGCGTGTGCCCCCGAACCATCAGGTTGTGACTCTGGGCAAACGCAACCAGTGCATCGCTTGCCTTGAAGTCGTAGGGATTGGGATCCGTGTCGGGTCGCGGATGAATCGGCCCGAACTTCATCTCGTTCTCGGCTTGCAGTTGGCTGAACTCCGATCCGAGGATGGCGGAATAGTCCGCTTCCGCAAGATATCTGGAAGCGGCCGCAGCGCCGATGGTGATGTGTCGAGACTCGGCGGCCTGACGCAGTGTCGCGGCGGACGGCTGAGCAGCCCGCGGCTCCGGCGAGGCAGAGCTGGGCTGAAATAGGATCGCACACAGTAGAGCCGCGGTCGCCGCGCGACGCCAGAAGCGCCCTCGAAGATGAATCCGGGCCAGAGGTTGGAGTGAAGAGTTGATCATCATGAGACCTTCCGTCCGATGGTAGGCTGATTCCGGGATCCCGCACAACCGAGCGAAGCGGGTTAGTCGACGGCGTCGGCTTGTCCGGGTAGTCGCGGGGGCTGCTAGACTAAAACACACGTGACTGCGAAGCGACGACCTCCCCAACCAGCCGGACTGCTGCTGATCAACGCCGACGAGCTTCTCACTTTGCGGGCAGTGACGGCCGGGCCGGGCCCGCGTCGCGGCCCTGCCCTGAATGCGCTCGCCATCATCCAAGACGGCGCCGTTCTTTGCTTGGGCGGCACGATCGTCTCGGTTGGAACCACCAAGGACGCTCTCCGTGATCCCTGGCTGAAGCGAAATCGCAGCCACCTCACCGAGATCGACTGCACCGGCAGGGTTGTGCTGCCAGGGTTCGTCGATTCGCACACGCACCCGGTCTTTGTCAGCCCGCGGCTGGTTGACTTTGAGAAGCGGATCGAAGGCGCCTCGTACGAGGAAATTGCGGCGGCGGGTGGCGGCATCCGGTCAAGTCTCGACGCGGTGCGCAAAAGCGCAAGGGGCGCCCTGGCGGCGAAGGTAGTGACCGCTCTGGAAGCAATGGCCTCGCACGGCACGACCACGGTCGAGGCCAAATCCGGCTACGGTCTCACCCTCGAATCGGAATTGAAGTCCCTGGAAGCGATCAAAGAGGCGGCGTCCCGCTGGCCCGGCACCGTGGTCGCTACCCTGCTCGGAGCCCATGTCCTCCCAAAAGAGTTTCAGGGCTGCTCACAAAAGTACGTTGAGATCGTCTGTAAAGAGATGATTCCTCAGGCGGCGAGGCGGAAGCTCGCCCAATTCGTAGACGTCTTCTGTGACAAAGGGGCGTTTACTCCGGAGGAAACAGAGCAGATTTTTGCCGCCGCGGAACAGAATGGATTGAGCGTGCGTGCCCACATGGGGCAGCTGTCAGAAACAGCTTTGGGAGCGTTCCTACGCTTCAATCCAGCGTCGTTCGACCACATGGATCACGTTAACGAGAACGACATCCGGGAGTTGGCCAAGCGGGATACGGTGGCCACGCTGGTGCCAGGAGCAAATTATTTCTTGGGATTGAAGGACTATCCGGACGCGCGCCGGTTGATCGACGCCGGCGTGCCGGTCGCGCTGGCGACCGACTATAACCCCGGCACGTCGCCGACCATCAGCATGCCCATGGCAATGTCGCTGGCCTGCACGCATATGAAGATGTCGCCCGCGGAGGCGGTCGCGGCGGCCACGATCAACGGGGCATGGGCACTTCGGGTGGCCGATCGAAAAGGCAGCATCGAACCGGGAAAAGCCGCGGATTTGGCGGTTTTTGAAGGGAAAGACTACCGCGAAATCCCCTACTGGTTTGGCACGAATCACTGTGCAATCACAGTTCTGAATGGAGTGGCCGCATCGCGCGAATGAACTTTCGCAAAGCATTCTACGTATCAAGCTGGAGTGGTAGAGCTGCGTTTGGGGCACTCCAGGAAACGCCATTAAAAAAACAATCCGATTCCATCTCCTGAGGGAAAAACCATGAAGCGCATCCTTGCGGTAATGACCTTTCTCGTTCTGACACTCTCGCTCGCGGCTGCGCAGCGCCTGCCCGAGGTGGCAAGACCAGACAATTACAACCTCACCTTTACTCCCGATCTGGAGAAGGCCAAGTTCGAAGGCGATGAAACCATCGCGATCCGTGTATTGAAGCCGACCGCAGAGATCACTCTGAACGCCGTCGACATCGATTTCCACGAAGTTACCGTGACGAGCGGGGGCGCGACGCAAAAGGCCAAGATCACGCCCCAGAAGGAAAAGGAGATGGTCGTCCTTATCGTCGATAAGCCTCTGGCCGCGGGCCCTGCTACCATACACATAACCTTCACGGGTATTCTCAACGACGAAATGCGCGGCCTGTACCTCGGCAAAGACGATCAGGGGCGCAAATACGCCGCATCGCAGTTCGAAGCTACAGATGCGCGGCGCGCCTTCCCTTCTTTCGACGAACCCGACTACAAGGCGACCTTTGACATCACGGCTGTCGCCGACCCGGGCGAGGTTGCCATCTCGAACCAAAAGATCGTATCGGACACAGCCGGTCCCGGTGACAAGCACACCGTCCGCTTTGCCACGACAGCGAAAATGTCTTCCTACCTCGCCGCGCTGGTCGTTGGTAACTTCGAGTACATCGAAGGCCAGGCCGACGGCATTCCGATCCGCGTCTATAGCACTCCGGGCAAGAAGGAGATGGGAAAGTTTGCTCTGGAGTCCGCCGAATACATCCTCAGCTACTACGACAAGTACTTCGGGATCAAGTATCCGTACGGAAAGCTCGATCTGATCGGTCTGCCGGACTTCTCGGCGGGCGCGATGGAAAATACCGGCTGCATCACCTTCCGCGAAGTGATTCTTCTGATCGACGAGAAGCAAGGCTCGGTGGGCCTAAAGAAGACCATCGCCAGCGTCGTTGCGCATGAAATGGCGCACCAGTGGTTTGGCGACCTGGTCACGATGAAGTGGTGGGACGACATCTGGTTGAACGAAGGTTTTGCCACGTGGATGGAGAGCAAGCCAGTCGCGAAGTGGAAGCCCGAGTGGAACTATGCGCTGGACGATGTAAGCGGCACCAGCGGAACTCTCAACACCGATTCTCTGGCCAATACGCGCCCGATTCACCAGGCGGCTGACACTCCGGCCCAGATTCAGGAATTGTTCGACGGAATCGCCTACGGCAAGGCAGCATCGGTGCTGCGCATGCTGGAATCCTATCTCGGCGAAGAGACTTTCCGCGCGGGCGTGAACGCCTACATAAAGGAGCACCAGTATGCGAACGCAACCGCAGACGACTTCTGGGATGCCCAGGCGAAAACATCAAAGAAGCCTGTCGACAAGGTCATGCCAACATGGGTGAAGCAGCCGGGCGCTCCGATTCTCAATGTGAAGGCGCAATGCTCGGGTAATTCCACCAGCGTTACTCTCACCCAGCAGCGTTATTACATCGACCGGGTCAAGTTCGAAGCGCCCAACGATCAACTCTGGCAGATCCCGTTGTGTATGCGCGGCTCGGCTAGCGGTGATGCCGCGAAGTGCGAACTGATGACCAAGAAGGAAGAAACCTTCACGCTGCCCGGTTGCTCGAACTGGGTGCTGGCCAACGCGGGCGCGACCGGATACTACCGCACAGGCTACTCCGCCGAGGCGGTCCGGGCGCTGGCGAACGACGCCGAAACCAAGCTGACTCCTGCAGAGCGCATCACCGTGCAAGGCGACATCTGGGCATCGGTGCGTGTCGGGCGCGAACCAGTGGGCGACTATCTTGCATTCGCGCAAGGCCTGCAGTCAGACCGTAACCGAGCCGTGCTCGAAGACGTGCTCGGAAGGCTCAACTACATCGGCCAATATCTGGTGAGCGACGCCGATCGCGATTCCTATCGCCTGTGGCTACGTCAGTATCTGGCTCCAGCCATGAAGGAAGTAGGCTATGAGCCCAAACCGGGCGAGAGCGACGAACAGAGGACCATGCGATCGCGCTTGATCGGAACGCTGGGCTACGACGCCCGCGATCCGGAGGCTTTGGCGGAGGCACGCAAGACTGCCGACAAGGCTCTGACTGATCCGTCCTCGGTCGATCACGAGTTGGCGGGCGGCGCGCTCGGACTCGCCGCTCTAAATGGCGACTCCGCGTTTTACGACCGGGTGCTGGGATCGACGAAGAATCCAAAATCGCCGGAAGAGTACTACATGTACCTCTTCACACTGCCGCAGTTTAGCGATCCCAAGCTGCTGCAGCGCACGTTGAATTTTGCCATTTCTCCCGATGTACGATCGCAAGATGCACTGAGCTTGGTCACCAGTGTGATGTCCAATCCGGAAGGTCAGCAACTGGCATGGGATTTCATCCGCCAGCATTGGGCTGAAATCGAGAAGGCGGGTGGCCCCTTCGCGAGCGCGCAGGTCGTGGGAGCGACCAGCGTTTTCTGCGATGCCGGCATGCGCGATCAAGTGACAGAATTTTTCTCCGCTCACAAAGTCGCGGCGGCGGAGCGCACCTACAAGCAGTCCATTGAACGAATCAATAACTGCGTCGACCTCAAATCACAACAAGAAACGCAGTTGGCGTCGTGGCTGGGAAAGCACGGCACCGCCGGCGGGAAATAGCAGTTTTGAAGGGAACGCGGCCCGGGAGAATCTCGGGCCGTTTTTTATGGGTCACTCCGTAGCCCGGGCATCTTGCCGGCTGTCGCTAGGCCATCCTGGCCTCGCCTGCGCGGCCGAGACCGCCCCACTACAGCCGCCGGGATGGCGGCGCTACTCAGAGCAGGACTACGGCACGACGGGCAAAACCAGATACGAAGGCAGATCGGGCGAGCAGTAAATCCTCTGCGTCGCCGACACGAAATCCGACGCCGCCGCTTTGTAGATACTGGGCACGAACTTCTGCGGATTGCGGTCGATCAACGGAAACCACGTCGATTGAATGTGGACCATGATGCGGTGGCCTTTCAGAAAGACGTGGTCGTGGTCGCGCAGCGAAATGTTCCACTCCGCGGGTTTGTTCGGCGTCACAGGAGATGGCTTCTCATAACTCGTGAGGTAGCGTCCCCGGCGCACCTCCATCGCGACCGGCAGTTCATATCCATTCAGCGACTGGGCGTACTGGCCGGGCTTCGGCCCCTCGTCGGTGCTCCAGGCGTTTTTCTGCGCGTCCTGCGGATACACATCGATCACCTTAACCACGAAGT
>DATDGW010000532.1:0-20809 GCA_036521895.1 Candidatus Sulfotelmatobacter sp.
CTGCTCGCGCTCTTGATGCGCCATCGGGGTACTCTCGTCACTCACGTCCAGCTGTTGCGTTCGATCTGGGGACCGGAGTATGGCACTGAGCTTGATTATTTGCGCTCTTACGTCAAAGCACTCCGAAAAAAAATTGAACAAAACCCCTCGCGACCGAAGTACCTGCTGACCGAGCCTTGGGTTGGATACCGGCTGTGCGATCCCGGTCAGGAATACCCTGCGTCTCTCCGCGGACGAGCACTCGACGAGTCTTCACGTTAGCTGCATTGTTTTGTTCTGGGAAAACCCCGCTCACAAGAATTGCAAGGCTTATAAGAAACGCTTATCCAGGCCAAACAAATTATGAATCCTGGTCTTCACGGATTCTTCACGCCCTGCACTGTATTGTTCTCCGACTAAGAGAGCGGTGGATGCGCAGCGAAGGATCGACGGCAATATCGCCAGTATTTTTCACCATTTGCAGTGTTTCATGGCCGAACCTTATGCACTCCATACGATTGTTTTACGCGATCTTTATGACTTTCTGGATGTAATTAGCGCCACCCAGATTGCGAACGCGATGTGAAAAGTTCAGATCGACGGACCTTCAGTCCTCGGTCGCGCGAGATGCAAGAACAAATTTAGATCAGCAGGAGATCGGGACGTGATGACCATGAGAATTCATCTGTATCGGATTTTGACCACTGCAGCTCTGACGTTTGCCCTGGGAACTATTCTTGTCGCTGCTCCAGCACAGCGCTGTGATGCTCAGACAAAGCTTCAGCCTGGCCCTGCGCCGACAGTAGCCGCACTCCATGAACCGGCAGCTAGTGAGCCAGTTCGTGACAGAGACACAGCGAGCAATCCCGCACCGAGCGTCCCAGCAGCCACGCCGGATCCGGAAATATCTCCGGCGGTCGCGAAACAACTGGCCGCCATGCAGGCGGAGATCGAACAGCTTCGAGCGGAACTGAAGAGTCATGCGGCGTCCGCATTAACGCTGACTCCCGCTGTGCCGCCAGCAGCGGCCGTAGCACAGCCCACCCCCGCGATCACCGTTGCGAACCCGCTGGCGCAGCAGGCTGCCGACACGGCCACCAAGCCCCAACAGCCGGCGCCGCCGGCGGCTCCGTTTGCTTATGCAGACTGGACCTGGCTGAATGGTAACCCGCGCAATAAGGACGCAGTCTGGGATTCACAATTCTTCACTCCAGAAATCCGGGTAGACGCCCATTACGTGATGGACTTCAACCATCCGAGGGACGACACCATGGGCGGTTCCACCGAAATTTTCCGCTCCAACGAGTTTCAAGTGGAGCAGATCAGCTTTGGCGGCAACTTCCACTGGCAAAATGTGAACGCTCGAATCTTGACCATGAACGGAATGTTCGGCGTAACCACGCCACGGAATGACGCCAGTGCCGGACGCGGTCAGTGGGACCTTCGCGGCGCGTACAAATACGTTTCAGAGGCCAATGCGGGTTATCACTGGGACGTAAACCACGGGCTGAATGTTGATGCAGGAATTTTCGTTTCCTACATCGGTCTCTTCAGTTATTACAACTTTGACAACTGGGCTTACCAACCGTCCTACGTGTCATCCAACACTCCCTGGTTCTTCAACGGATTGCGAATTCAGTGGTTCCCCACAGAGAAACTAAAAATTGAGCCCTGGATTATTAATGGATGGCAATCCTACGGCAGAATGGGCGGCAAGCCCGGTCTGGGCGGCCAAATCTTGTATCGCCCGAAGCCCTGGCTCTCTCTCGTGTTCAACAACTACGGCATGGGTGAAGACACTCTGGGTAATGGAAACGGTCAATTCGGCCGCTCGCGTATCCATACCGATGACAGCGTTGAGGTTAAGTACTACGACCATCCCGAGAAATTTCTCGACAAGATGGCCTTCTCCGTGACCGGCGATCTCGGCTGCGAATACGGCGGAAGTGGATCGTTCGTCAGCGCACAAGGCCGCACGATCAATAACAACGTGAATTGCCACCACAACACGGCGACCAGTAGCAAGCAGTCGTTCGCCGGCTGGATGCTGTACAACCGCTGGTGGTTCAAGAAGGACTTGTATGGCCTGACCATCGGCGGCGGGGTCATGGACAATCCGGGACGTTACCTGACTCTGCTTCCGCCGATCAATGGCGCTGATGCCATCAGCGGCTCGCCCTATTTCACGCAGAACCCCGGTGATCCGTACAAAGCTTGGGATGGTTCGATCACCTTCGACTGGATGCCCAAACAGTACATCACCTTCCGAACGGAGTACGGGTATCGCCATGCAAACGTGCCTTACTGGACGGGTCGCGGCGGAATCACACCTGGAGTCAACGGCAACCCCAGCACGATTCCCAATCCGAGCGCCGGATCTGTGGTGGGAAATACCACTTTCGTCCCAGGTCCCTTCCTCTCTGCAACGCCGGGTTTCACGTGCGTTGCAGGGTCCACGGGTTTCTGCCCCGATCTGCGGAAGGATGAACCCAGCATGAGGTACGCAATCATGGTGAAGTTCTAGTCCAGGCAGCGAAGGAGACGAGACGGCCATGCGCGACATGAAACGGAGCAGCGCTCGACAGTTGTTTCCAACTGCGGCGTTGCTCCGTTTCCTCTTTGTTCTTTCTTTGCCG
This sequence comes from Candidatus Sulfotelmatobacter sp., assembly GCA_036521895.1. GTDB lineage: Bacteria > Acidobacteriota > Terriglobia > Terriglobales > Acidobacteriaceae > Sulfotelmatobacter. The sequence goes on from DATDGW010000532.1 coordinate 2,616, forward strand.
GCGCTGCTGGCAATGGTGGGTTGCACCGCACACGCCGACCCGGCAGCTGAGGCGCCGCCACCAGCAAACATCGTGCCGGGAGCGGATCCCGCACTGTTCACGGTAGATCATCCCGAGCAGTTTCCGCTCATCACCGCGGTCGAACGTCCCACGACTTCCGAGTTGGTGGTTACAGGAACAGTCACGCCCGATGTCGCGCGTAACGTTCCCGTAGTCTCACTCGCCTCTGGGCGCGTCGTAGCCATTCACGCGCGGCTTGGCGACACCGTGAAGAAGGGCCAGCTGTTGCTGACGATTCGAAGCGACGATGTGGCCGGCGGCTTCGATGCCTACCGAAAGGCCATCGCCGATGAACTTCTCGCACGCAAGCAGTTGAATCGCGCGGTGGACCTGTATGCCCATGGGGCCATCGCACAGCAAGATCTCGAGGTTGCGCAAGACGCCGCGGTTGACGCCAAGGTCACCCTCGAAACCGCGACCGAACATCTGCGTCTTCTGGGCAACGATCCCGACAAGCCCATGGGCATCGTCGACATCGTTGCACCTACGACGGGCGTGATCACCGATCAGGAAGTCACCAACGCGGCAACCGTACAAGCCTACTCATCGCCCAGCCCGTTTACGATCTCCGATCTCTCCACGGTCTGGATCGTCTGCGACGTGTACGAGAATGACCTGCCCAATGTCCGAATCGGGGATACCGCGGAGATCACCCTGAATGCTTATCCCGGCCGCGCGCTCAAGGGGAGAGTGAGCAACATTGGTGCCGTCCTCGACCCCGGTATTCGCACCGCGAAAGTGCGCCTTGAAATCGAGAATCCCGGAATCATGCGTCTGGGCATGTTTGCCAAAGCCACGTTCCGCGGTCAAACCGTAGAGATGCACACGCTTGTCCCCGCATCCGCTGTGCTGCGCATGCACGATCGCGATTTTGTTTTTGTTCCGGCGCCCGACAAGAAGTTTCGACGCGTCGAAGTCGTCAGTGGCGACGTGCTGACCGAAAACACGAACTTGCAGGAAATCAAGTCTGGGCTCAAGCCAGGGCAACAAGTCGTTACGAACGCGCTGGTGTTGGACCACGTGCTCGCTCAATAGCGGATGAAGCAAGCGCATCCGGCCTCGCAAGCACGGCAAATGACGGACATCCCAGGGCAACGGCCGTCCGCAGCGGTTGAGCCGGCGCATCGGCAAACAAGACAGGACAAGGAATGATTCGGGCCCTCGTAGACTTTGCGCTGAATAACAAGTTTGTGGTGCTGGCCATTGCCGTCCTGCTGGCCGGCTGGGGAGCCATCTCGTTCCACAACCTCCCCGTCGAAGCTTACCCCGATATCGCCGACAACTACGTGACGGTTATTACCCAGTGGCCAGGCCGCTCCGCCGAGGAGGTGGAACAACAGGTCACGATCCCGATCGAGATTCAAATGTCGGGAATGCCGCACATGAGCTTTCTGCGGTCCGAGTCGATCTTCGGCCTGTCGTACGTAATCATGATCTTCGACGACACCTCGGTCAACGACTGGAACCGGCAGAAAGTGCTCGAGAGGTTAACTCAGGTTAACCTCCCGCCCGGGCAAAACCTTCAGCCGCAGATCGGCACCGACTGGAGCACCACCGGGCAAATCTACTGGTACACATTGCGCAGCACGAATCCTCGCTATGACCTGATGGAACTCAGGTCGATCGAAGACTGGGTTCTGCTCAAGCAGTTCAAGTCCGTGCCAAATGTCGTGGACGTTTCCGACTTCGGTGGCACCGTGCGCGAGTACCAGGTGCGCGTTGACCCCAACAAGCTTGTTGCCTACGGATTAAGCATCGGCCAGGTCGAGCAGCAACTCGCCAACAACAACATCAACGCCGGCGGCAGCTTCGTTGAAGTCGGCATGCAGCAGATGAATGTCCGCGCACTCGGCCTCTTCTCCAGGGTGCGCGACATCGAAGACACTGTCTTAAAAACCCAGACCGGAACCGCCCTACGAGTTAAAGACATCGCTGAAGTTACCCAGGGCCCGAAAATTCGGTTGGGCCATATGGCCAGATCCAATCACAGGGAAGACGGTCGAATCATCGACGAGCCCGACGTCATCGAGGGCGCCGTGCTGATGCGCAAAAGCGCAGAAGAACAGCCCACCCTCGATGCGATCCACCGGAAGGTCGACGAACTCAACAACGGCCTTCTGCCCCCTGGGGTAAAGATCGTTCCCATGCTCGACCGCAGCGATCTTCTCTATTTCACACTGCACACCGTCATGCACAACCTGGCCGAAGGCATGATTCTGGTCAGCGTGATTCTGTTCCTGTTTCTCTTGAACGTACGCGCGGCTCTCATCGTCGCCCTAACGATTCCCTTTTCTTTGCTCTTTGCCTCGATCTGGCTCGACCTGAGTCACATTCCGGCGAATCTCCTTTCTCTTGGAGCGCTCGATTTTGGAATGGTGGTCGACGGCGCGGTCGTGATGGTCGAAAACATTGTTCGACACATGAGCCGCCTAAACAACGGGCATGGATCAGGGAGCAAGAAAACGCCCGCGGAGGCCATCCGCGAAGCCGCGCACGAAGTGCAGCGGCCGGTTTTCTATGCGATCGCCATCATCATCACCGCCTATTTGCCAATCTTCACGCTGCAGCGCGTGGAGGGACGGCTCTTCCGGCCCATGGCGTGGACCGTGGCCCTCGCGTTGCTTGGTGCGATGACATTCTCGGTCCTCGTGGCGCCCGTGCTTGCAGGCCTATTTTTTCGCAAAGGCGTCCAGGAACGGCACAACCGCGTGCTGGAATATCTGACGGAACGTTACCGCGAGCGTTTGCGTTGGGCCGTCCAACACCGCTGGGTCGTTGCCGGAGTCGGCATCGCAGCTTTGGCCGGAACACTTTATCTTGGTTTCGGCGGTGTCATCGGCGCGGAGTTCCTGCCTCACCTCGACGAGGGCGCCATCTGGGCCCGTGGCACCTTGGCGAATAGCACAAGTCTCTCGGAAGGCGAGCAGTTCACCACCAACTCACGCTATGTCTTCGCGTCGTTCCCTGAGGTGAAAACCGTCGTATCGCAGACCGGGCGTCCCGACGATGGAACCGACACCGGCGGATTCGGTAACACCGAATATTTCGTCGATTTGAAACCCCACGACCAATGGCGTCCCGTATTTCACAAAAACAAAGAGGAATTGGTCGCCGCCATGAACCGTGCGCTGGAAAAATACCCCGGCGCGATCTGGAACTTCTCCCAGCCCATCGAAGACAACGTCGGAGAAACCATGACGGGCACCAAGGGTTCGCTGGCGCTCAAGATTTTTGGCGACGACCTGAAAACTCTCGAGCAAAAGGGCGAGGAAGTCACCGCCGTTATGTCCGCGATCCCGGGCATGCATGACGTCAAGCTGTTGCGCGATTTCGGCCAGCCTAACCTCGACCTGACCATCGATCGCCGCCGGGCAGCGCGCTTTGGAATCAACGTCACCGACATACAAGACGCAGTACAGACGGCCGTGGGAGGCAACGCGGTAAGTCAGGTGCTGATCGGCGAGCAGCGCTACGACGTGGTAGTTCGATACCAGGCTCCCTACCGCAACACTCAACAGGCGATCGAAAGAATCCGTCTGCTCTCTCCCACAGGCGAACGCGTTTCCCTGGCGCAGTTAACCAGCATAGAAGTTAAAGACGGCGCCTACGACATCTTCCGGGAAGGCAACACCCGGTACGTAGCAGTGACCTTCAATGTGCGGGGACGCGATCTCGGCACGACCGTGGAAGACGCCAGCAAGCAGATTGGCCAAAAGGTGAAACTTCCGCCAGGTTACAGCCTTGGCTGGTCGGGCGAATACGAGAGCGAGAAACGGGCGGAGGCCCGCCTCGCTCTGATCGTCCCACTGACGATCCTTGTCATCTTCATCATTCTCTACACCATGTTTCGTTCGTACAAATGGGCGCTGCTCATTTTGCTGAACGTCGGCCTGGCTCGCGTAGGGGGCTTCCTCGCCCTGCTGATTAGCGGAACGTACCTTAGCGTGTCGTCAGGCGTAGGCATGCTGGCGTTGTTCGGAGTATCAGTGCAAACCGGGGTGATCATGCTCGAATACATCAACCAATTGCGGGCGCGTGGTTATTCGATTCAGGACGCCGCCGTTGAGGGCGCCGTTCTCAGGCTTCGCCCCATCATGATGACGATGCTTGTCGCGACTCTCGGACTTCTGCCCGCTGCCCTCTCGCATGACATCGGCTCCGATTCGCAACGGCCTTTCGCAATCGTGATCGTAGGCGGACTGATTTCCGACTTGCTCCTGAGCATCGTCCTGTTGCCCACGTTTTATGTCTGGATCGCGAGAGACGGCGACCAACTTCCAGAACCGGAGGCCGCCCTTGAATAGTTTTGCCCTGCTTCGGAAGGTTCACGCGGATGCAATTCTGGCTGCAATGTTATCGTGCGGCATGACCGCTGCGGCGCTCGCCCAAAGCACGGGAGCGACCAGCATCACGCTCGATGAAGCCATCCAAATGGCGCTGCAGCACAACCACAACCTGCTGGCGGCGCGCACCACCATTCAGCAGAGTGAGGCCGAAGAAACCACGGCGAACCTCCGACCCAACCCCACGCTCTTCGCAGATTGGGAATACCTGCCTCTCGGCGCACCTTCGCGTCAAAACCCGAATTTATATGCAGGCGTTTCTACCAATGACTATCTGAAGAACAACACTGAAGCCGATATTGGTCTTAGCTACCTGATCGAGCGTGGCAAGAAGCGGCAACACCGGTTGCAGGCGGCAAAGGACATCACGGCGCAGACGCGCTCCTTGGTAACCGACAACGAGCGCGGTCTTTCGTTTAATACCGCTTCGTTGTTTGTGAACGTGCAGCTTGCCGAGTCTGCGCTTGAACTTGCCGACAAGGACTTGAGGAGTTTCCAGAAGACAGTCGGCCTCAGCCAGTTGCGTTACGACAAGGGCGCAATCAGCGAGGACGATTACCTCAAGATCAAATTGCAGCTGCTACAATTCGAGACCGACTATCAGCAGGCCCAGCTCGCGAAAGTCCAGGCGCTTTCCGATCTGCGACAGCTGCTGGGTTACGAATCCGTTGCTCCTGACTATGACGTGGCAGGGCCCTTTGACTACCAAGCGCTGAAGGGCAATCTGGAAGACTTTCAACTGAAGGCCTTGCAGAACCGGCCCGATCTCCGTGCAGCCCAGCAGGGGGTCACAGCGGCCAAGAGCCAGTACGAACTGCAGAAGGCGATTGGCAAACAAGACGTCACGGTCCAGGGCAACTACTCGCACGTCAACGGGATTAATGCTGCCAACTTCCTTGGCGGCATCCCGCTTCCGATTTTCAATCGCAACCAGGGCGAAATTGCGCGAACGCGCTTCGCCGTCACCCAAGCGCAAGAGCAGGAAAAAGCTACCAACGGCCAGGCGCTGACCGATGTGCGCGATGCTTATGAAGGATTGCGCGTGAGCGACCGTATCGTGCAGCTCTACCGCTCGGGCTATCTCGACGTGGCACAAAAAGATCGCGACATCGCCGAGTACGCGTACCAGCGGGGCGCCGTGACCTTACTTGACTTTCTCGACGCCGAGCGCAACTATCGCGCCACTCAGCTTGCCTACCGTCAGTCGCTGGCCTCATACTTGCTCGCTCTAGAACAGTTGCGTCAGGCGGTGGGCGCGAGGACGTTGCCCTGAGTTTGCGACAAGGTTGCGCGCTTTACCTAACGTCTATACGGCGACCAGGGCATCGGTCGCTCCAGGAGCCGGATCTTGAATAAGCAAGATGTGCGGAGCCGGATCGAACAACTCGGGATCATTCCCTCCATTCGGGTGTCCACTACGGAGGACGCCCTTTTTGCTGCCGAAGCCATCGCCCGTGGCGGCATCCCCATTCTCGAGGTCACGTTGACCGTCCCCGAGGCGATCAAAGTCATTTCTCATGTGGTACAACACGCGCCCGAGGTGATTGTGGGTGCCGGCAGTGTCCACGACGTCGAGACCGCACGCCGGTGCCTGGATGCCGGGGCCAAGTTTCTCTCGAGTGACGGCCTTGATCCCGCGACCGTGAGGTTCGCGGTGCAGGAAAATGTCGTCGTGATTCCCGGAACCCTCACCCCGACCGGAGTCATCACCGCATGGAAACTGGGCCCGGATTTCGTCAAGATCGTGCCGTGTGGGCACATCGGAGGTGACAGTTATATTAAGGACTTAAAGGCGATGTTTCCTTACGTTCCGATGATTGCCGCGGGCGGTGTAAATCAGCGCACCGCATTTAGCTTCATTGCTGCAGGCGCAATCGCGCTGGGCGTGGGCGGAGAGTTGATCCCGAGAGAAGCCATCCGGCGGCGTCAGCCTGATCGCATTGCGGAACTCGCACGCAGGTTCCTGGAGTCGGTGAGCAACGCCCGTGACCGCTGAGCCCGGCGAAGCGACAGATGGAGTCTTAGTTGAATCGATATCTGGGGTTGCTAACTGCGAGCATAGCAACCTTCGCTGCCACGAACATCGATGATGCCTTTCTCCTGACTCTGTTCTTTGCCCGGCGGATTCCGGCCCGGCGCATCGTAGCAGGCCAGTACGTCGGATTTTCGGCCATCATCGGCATCAGCCTGATCGGCGTGGGCTGCGCCTTGGTGATCCCCCATCACTGGATTCGTGTTCTCGGAGTGCTGCCGCTTGCGTTAGGAATCCGGCGCCTGTTGCTGGCGCGCCGAACCGACCTGGGTCAGCCGCGCATGACGACGGAGAGCGTCGCCTCCATCGCGCTTCTGACTTTGTCGAACGGCGCCGACAACATCAGCGTATACATGCCGTTTTTCGTCATCGGACGAGCGAGCCTGTGGCTGATCTTGATCGTATACGCCACCCTAGTTGCGTTTTGGTGTTTCGTTGGCCGCTGGCTGGGAAATCACTCGGTCATACTGCGGTCCGTCGAACCGTGGGGCCATTGGATTGTGCCGATGGTCTTCGTTGGGCTCGGAATTTATGTCCTGATTTCGTGAGTAGCCAATCGTCAGTATGGCTCCGGTTCCAATGGCGCGAGATCTGAGTGCAATTCTGGAGGTCAATTTACTAACACATGTTGCTACCGAGGAGGCTTACATGAAGCTGGTCAGGTTTGAGGATATTAACGGAAGGGAGACCTTCGTCAATCCCGATCGCGTGAACCACGTCAGCGATTATGGAAGTGGAACGACTGAGATCAACTTTGGCGACAAGGAAGCGAGCGTGATGGTCACGATGGAGGTCTCCGCAGTGGCGGCAACGCTCCTGAAGGCAGGGAAAACCTAGTTGACCCTATTTCAGATATCTCCCCGTGCTGTAGACCTGGCTCCGCGTCAGTTCGTATCGCCGATTTGCGAGTATGCAGGATTGCCCAGCGCTTGGCGTAGAGCAATGCCGAGTTCGGCTGCTCCAGCGCCAGTGCGCCAGGCTCGAACCACGTGACCATCCGGCGAAAGGAGCAGCAGCAGCGGTTCCTTCGATGTGTCCTTGCCGGCATCCGGTGCCACGACGAACCGAGCGTTAGCAAAGCCGAGATCAGAAATTGCGTTGCTGAGAGCTCCTCTTTCCGAAGGCCCCTCCGGGTTCTCGCGCAAGGCGATCACCGTGTCCAGTCCGTTGCCACGAAACTGCCGAGCGAGACTATTCAGGATCGTCAGGTGCCCGCGATCGGGTTCATTGAGAAGGCCGTAGGGGTCGCACCTGCCAGACAACTCGGCATAGATCGTCCACTTGCCATGGGCTTGCAGATGCAAAACAGCGCTGTCCTCGATCCCGATCAGAGGCCGCGATAGAAGATCACGATAAGTTGTGTCCAGCTGCGGCGCGCTGGCGGCGGCCTCCGGCCAAAAGGCCGTACCTGATTTCGTCGAAGCAATCTGCTGAAACGTGCTTCCGGCATCTGAGCCGCTATGCGACTGGTAGTCTGCGAACCCATGAAATAGGCCGTCCCCGTATTTCCACCTTCCGTCCAACACGCCATCGTGCGAGTAGAGGGTGTACTGGTTCTTCTCGAGATGAAGCGCGCGGTTACTCGCAATCATCCACGGCGACGTCGACGTAATGCGATTGTTCTTGAAGACAGCCTCGCCTTGAAAAGCTGCATCGTTCACCAATACGGGAGCGGTTCCTGGCGGATTCCAATAGATGGTGTTGTCTTCCACCACGAGCCCGTTCACCTTCCCGTCATTCCATGTATGCAGGAAGATGGCACCTTGGAACTGCGCCATTCGCGGGCTCCGCCCGTTGTTTAGGCACGTGTTGCCCCGAACCTCGCTGTGCTGCGTGATGTATCCGGCAGCGAAAGCAGCGATGCAATATCCCTGGGTATCGTGTCCAAAATTGCCGATGACAGAGTTATTGGTATTGCCGTAGTCGATATCGAAGGCACCGCCATCCACGCCCGGGCTGTCAGTCAGGAACGCTTCATTCTGTTCCACAACGCAGTCGCGACACATCCAGGTCCAGATCGCATTCGGAGTTCCCATGCTCTCCGTTACCTGCATTCCGGTATGCCAGGCCACACTCGAGGCGATGCGTCCGTCTCGCACCCGAAAAAGAACAATACCGTCTCCCTGCACGTCATGAACGATAGAGTCGCGGATGACGACATTTGTGCTCCAGGCGCTTTCCGGAGGCCACCCAAAATTCCCGCCGCCTACCATGATGCCGACCCACTCCTGCGTGTTGTAGGCAGTCACACCGTCGACCAGCACGTCGTCGAATCGCTGATCGACGCTTCCGGGAGAGATGACAACCAACCCGCTTTCCTTGTGCTTCATCTCCGCTCCGCCCACGTCGTGGACCAACAGATTTGCCATATGAATATGGTGCAGGACGCCTTTGTCGCCGCTGACAAACACGCCGAACGTGTTACCACCTGAAAGATCAAGTGAGTCGATATCCCAGTACTCCTGGTTGCATAACTTCAGCGATTCCTCGCTTCCCGAATCCGCGACGATCTTCGGGCGCACTCCGGTGCCGTACGCAGTCGCGCGAATGGGGGAGAAATCAGAACCACTGCCCTTAGGCCAGAGCGTCCCGTGACACACGCTGCCGCGCTTGAAGCGTAGCTCATCCCCAGCAACGAATACGTGCCCGTTTACCTGCTCCAAGCTGGTCCAAGGTGAATCTGCAGACCTGCCGTCGTGCACTTGCGCTTTGCGGCCGCAATCGACGAAGTAGGTTGATGGATGAGGCACAAGCTGGCCCGTTCGGGCGGAGCAGAACATCGCAAGCCAGAAGATACCCGCGAAGGGTATGCCAAGCGGCCTGATGTGACGAGATGTTCTAAGGACTTGGTGTGACATGTGTGCTGGTCTGACTACCCGGTGTCAGCTCATTGGCGGCGGCGATTGATGCACCGGTTAAGTTCGCTACTGGCCGGTGATCCCGGCCCAATCATCGCTTCGGAACGGTGAGGCTGGCAAGCCGTCTTTGTTGAACAGATTGCAGCTCGGGCTGTCGCCCCACGCATAGCGCACCGCCAGCGGGCTGGGCACATCTCGGCTGGAAACAATCACCGTATCTCCGTCAACGCGGGCTTCGGCCCAGTGGAATATTCGCTCCGCACCGGCAACGGCAAATCCACGCAACACCTCTCCATTGTGTACTTCCAGACCAGAGCCCACGTGCGTAAAGCGCACCCGGATTTCACCACCCTCGATGCGCATGGATTCATACAGCGGTCCGGAATATTCGATTGGCTGCTTGTAGACCGTACCCTCCGCCCACCACGCGAGCCGCTGGCCCACTTCCAACTTGCGGTGGGGATGAAGATCCTTGGGGTCTCCGACATCAATGGTAACCGCCATCCCCGTCCGTGGAACGTGCTGCAACGTCATCAACTGCGCTTCGCGCAATTCGGCCCAAGCCGATTCCCCGGGCTGGTCAGGTATGGCGCCGTGATTGGGAAGTTGCACGACCAAAAACTCCAAATCCTTATTATGTAGTCCATCACGCCAGCTCCCGATCAACGCAGGAAGCAGCTTCCGATATTGGTGAGCCTTGAGCGCGTTGCTCTCGCCTTGGTACCAGATTGCGCCACGAAACGCCGACGGCAGCAATGGCGCAATCATGCCTTCGTAGAGTCCAGAGACCGGGATCGGCGCGTATTCTGCGGTCGTTAGGCTTTCGATGGTGAACCCAGTGAGCGCGTCCTGGGTAAAGGGCAGCGCTACGCCCCAGCCATCCTGACGCAGGTCGCGGAACCAAACTGTGATCTCGTGCCAATCCGACGACACTTTCATCACCGGCGTGGCGTAGTCGTCCCAGTCGGTGACAGTTGGCTGCTTCGATCGAAAGCGAAATGACCCACTTCCTCGCACCCAGAAACGAATGCCCACATAAGCGCTGAGGTCGATGGCAGTGCCGTCCAACTTGTAGTTGGCGGCCACAGTCGAATCCTGCGTCCCGTCAAGGCGACCTGAGATGCGGGCCGCGAATCCGTCCCCTCCCCGGCCCGGGGACACGAGTTCAAACGGCGCATCGGGCGCGTCTTCCCAGGTGTAAGAAAAAGATCCGCCAGTTGAAACGCGAGCGGTTCCGTCATTAAAGTTCGTCAGAAGTTTGCTCGCCGAACCGGACGCCGCGGGAATCAGTTCGAAGTCATCGAATTCAAGGTCGAGCGGGAGGGAACTCTCGGTGAACTTTTTCGCATCGGGCGTCGCATGGTTCCATTCCTCGAGAACCGGTTTCAGATCGGCATCGGCTTGGAGGGCATCAGGGGCAATCCAGTCCTCGATCGCAGTTCCTGGCCATGCGCTCTCAACCACGCCCACGGGAACATTCAACTTCCGATGGAGCTCGCGGGCAAAGAAGTACGCCACCGCAGAAAATCCCTTGGTGTTGTCGGGCGTGCAAAGCTTCCAGCTGGCCGGAAGCGTATTCTCCTGCGGCGACAGCGCGATCTTTCTAGGGACAGTGAACAGCCGGATCTGCGGGTAATTGGCTTTGGGCACTTCTGTGGCCGCGCCCTCGGAGCCGTCGAAGGAGAACGTCATGTTCGACTGACCGGAGGCGATCCACACCTCTCCGATCATCACATCTTTGATCTCAATCTTCTTGTTTCCCTGAATCGCGAGAGTGAAGGGCCCTCCGGCCGACAAAGCCGGAAGCCGGACACTCCAGTGGTGACCAGCGTCGGCAGTGGTCGTCGCCGTATGGCCAGCAAGGCTCACGGTGATCGTCTCCCCAGCATCGGCCCTGCCCCACAGATGAATCTCCCGCCCTTGCTGCAGAACCATGTGGTCGCTAATCAGTGTGGGAAGGACAGGATCCGCCCAGCAGCAAAGACTGCTCACCAATACGCACAGTCCCGCGGCGAGCCGAGCCAATACTCTCGGCCAGCATGTCCGCGCTTCGATGTGACTGAACGCTTCTCCGTGATGGGTCAATCGCATGTTGGATCAGTTATAGGCACTCGGAACCCTGAACGCAAATGGAACACGCGCGCCTTGTGCAGGCGCGTCGTTAGCGTTTATGAAGCTCGCTTCCCTAGAGGCGCCCGGCGTAGCCCCAAACACTCCCGCAAAAAGCGGGATTTAGAAGATAAACTTCGCCGCTACCTGAAGGATGCGCATGTTTCCGTAAGTGCGAGTGATTGAACCAAAGGTTGAGCTTTGGCTCAGGTCAGAGTTCGGATTCGCAAAGTGCGGCGAATTGGTGACGTTGAAGAATTCAAACCGGGTTTGCAGACGGGCGCCTTCCGTGATCGCAAAGTCCTTAAACAGTGACACATCCGCGTTTACAAATCCCGGTCCGGTCAGAATGTTTCTGCTGGTATCTCCGGGCGTGCACTGACCGCCTGGGTTTGGTGCAAAAGCAGCCGTGTTGAAGTACTTAGCCAACGTACGTTGGCCCTTGGGAATCGTCGGGTCCCCCACGATATCCGGACGCACCCCAGGGCAGGCCTTGCTGCCTCCATTGGCGATAACATTGACCGGAGTACCGGTTCGCATACCGAGGATCCCGTTGAACTGCCAGCCACCCATTATGAGATCTTCGGCACGCCCCCAATTTCCAAAAAACTTTTGACCCCGCCCGAAGGGGAGGTGATACAGACCGCTGAAGTTGAAGCTGTGCCGCACGTCGAAATCCGAACTCGCGATCTCGGCATTCAGATCATAGGGATTCTGGGGGTTGTCAGAGTTGATATGGCCCAGGTCAAACGGGGCCGGTCCGTTGTCCATGGCATGACTGTAGGTCCAATTAGCGAGGAAGTTGAGATTCTTGGAAACGCGCTTGGTAAGCTTCACCTGCAGAGAGTTGTATTCGCTCCAGCCCAGATCGGTGAGACCCTGGATCTGTCCGAGGTTGGCGTCAATCAGGCCATCTTTCTGTTTGGTCAGGTCCATGTTTAGATCACCAACCTCATAAGACAGATGGCGACCTCGTGCGGCTACGAACGCTGCCTCCAGGGTAAAATTCGATCCCAGTTCTCGCTGCAGAGCGATGTTGAAACTCTCCGAGTAGCCCGTTTTCATCTTCGGGTTTACATAGAAAGTAGTTTCCGAGTTTCCATTCGGGATCAATGTTGGAATGGAAGATGATGGAATACTGCTCGCTCCCGCGGGGACGGGCACTACCGTGATTCGGGGTGCACCCTGATCGATTTGATAGTAGTAGGTACCGTCGCAGGCGCTTTGAGGGGGCGCGGTACAGGGCCCGAGATACGGAATGTTGTTCCACTGCTGCTGAATGGCATAAGGAAGGTTCTTGGTGAGAAGATCTTCGCGCGCATCGTTCTCCGGTGAGTAGAACAGCCCCCATCCTCCGCGCAGGACAGTCTTGGGGTTAATCTGAAAGGCCAGACCGAAACGCGGCGCAAACTGGTTCCACCGCGTGTTCATCAGTGTCCGGGAGTTCCCGCCGCGGCCAGCCAGGAGGATTTGCCCACCGACCGCCGGATTGCTTGGGTTGGGCACGTAGTTCGAGGCATAGTTATTGACCTCGGTGTATGGCGCCTGGAAATCGTAGCGGATGCCATAATTTAGCGTCAGGCGGGGCGTCGCTTTGTACGTGTCTTGCGCGTAGTAATTCATTTCCCAGCTCTGAGTGTGCGGGTTGGTCAGCTGAAGTCCCATGTAGACATCGATCGGTAAGCCCATCAGCATGTCCGCGACATCATTGCCGCCGGTTCCGTACAAAGTGGCGCCACTAAAATCGTCCAATGGACTGGTGTAGCTCCAGTCGCTCGTCATGGAAAAGTAGGCCCCGCCGTAATACTGGAAACCCGTGGGGAACAGAGAAAAATTGGGATACGAATTCAACTTGCGATAGTCCGCGCCGAACTTGAATTCGTGTTTACCGATTCCACTGAGAATGAGGTTGTCGGCAAACTGCAGGTTGCGATCTTTGAAATAGAGTGGCTTGTAGGTCGAGCCACCGGTCAGGTATCCGGCTCCCAGGAAAATATAGGGATAGGCGTCGGTCGAGGTAAAGCCCGGCACGGCGATGCTCCCCATGCCAAACTGGGTGCTGTAGTCGTGACCATTGAGCAGGCTGTACTGGGCCAGGTTGTAGCGTGTATACCCCACGCGAACCTCGTTGATGAAGCGTGAGTTAAACAGGTGAGTTTCCGTAATGGAATACTCCTGGTCACTATTTGTCTGATTGTTGGCCTGGTCCGCGTCGCCAGCACCCGCCACGGGCGTGGCACCGTGGAAAGGATCGGTCACAAGGTTATCGCCGTCATTGTAGTGAAAAACCACCGAAACACTGTCTTTGCTCGTAAAGGTCTGATCTAGACGGGCGTCGGCGCTCCTCGAGTGAATCGAGGTCGGTGAGTGCACCGCAAAGTTGTTGTACCAACCATTGCTCGTGCCGGTGAGGTTCGGCTTAGGAAAGAAGTTCAGCAGCGTGTTCAGGCCCGCCTGGCTGACGCGGTCCGGGGGGATCACGTTGAGAACTCCGTTGTATCCAATTTGCTGGTAGCATCCGCCATAACACGCCGCCGACACGGCAGGATCGTAGATCGGAATCTGCTTGCCGCTGAAGGGATCCACGAGCTTTGTCAGATCGACGGAACCATCAGGATTCACGGTAATCTGGTTGATCGGTGGCACCGCGTAGACATAGTTGTAGGCGTTTGCGTTGTACAACTGCTCGTACGACACAAAAAAGAACGTCTTGTCTTTCACGATCGGCCCTCCGAACGTTCCGCCATAGTTGTGCTGCTTCAAGATCGACGGGGGGACGTAGTTGCCGTTAAAGCCATAGTCTTTCGCGGTAGTGAAGTTCGGCCGGAAAAATTCGTAAGCGCTGCCGTGCCACTTGTTGGTACCTCCCTTGGTCTGGATTGACACGACTCCACCCGCCGATCTTCCAAACTCGGCGTCATATCCCGATGTCGAGACCTTGAACTCCTCCACTGAGTCGACGCTTGGGAGCGCCGTGATATCTCCACTGCGATTCGTGGTAGCTTCCACACCATCAATCTGGATCGAATTGGCGTACTCTCGTTGTCCGCTGATGGAGTAGCTGAAACTATTGATACTGCCACCGGCCTGGGTCACGCCCGCAGACAAAGCAGTGAGATCGGTAAAATTCCGCCCCAGCAGCGGAAGATCCAGTATCTCGTGCGACTGAATCACATCCCCGGTTTCGGCGCTCTGGGTTTGCAGCATGGTGGGCGCCGCGGTAATGGTCATCTCATCGGCCATGGCCCCGACCTTCATTTGAAAATTGAGGAGCTGCTTTTGATCGATCTCGATGCGGACGCTCTTAATGTTGGCAGCTCCAAAGCCATTTTTCTTCACCGTCACGTCGTAGGTGCCGGGGGGCAGGCCGAAGATCGAGAAATTACCCTGCGCGTCGGACTTGCCGGTATAGGCCACTCCGGTGGCTTGATTGATTGCGCTTATGGCGGCATCGACGATAAGGGCGCCTGATTGGTCAGTTATCTGCCCATAGATCGATCCCGTTGTGGATTGCGCAACGGCCGTGGACACAAGAAACAGCAAGAGAAATGCCGCCACCGCCAATGCGAGGCAGGAGACCCGTGAATTTCTCTTCGACATCTCTTCTTTAGTACCAATGGCTCCTCTCGCGATGGAGCGAATACCGAATACTCGAGAACAAAATCTGGTTGTTAGCATAGAATCTCCCCCTCGTGATGTCGTTGCATCGAATCGCCAACAGTCACTATTCCGACGCCGCGCCTACCGGTGAAGCCTTGCCACTTCTTTCTTCAGTTGCACTTCTACCAACCCGATCGATCCCGGAGTTGAAGTGATCCCGTTCCCATCGGGCCGCATTCCTGAAACATTTTCATTGGCCGTGTAGAACAGTGTGAACAAGTCTTTTCCCTCCGGAATCAACCCCAGGGGCGTGCGAACCTCGCTGGCCCACGTTCCTTTGCCCTCCTGCACCAACAGATGTTGGCCCGCCGACCAGTGGGTCCCGTCCTGCGAAAAAGTGTAGCCAATCGCGTTCGGTGCGTCCGTATCGTAAACGGCGACGTAACTGCCGTCCTCCAGTTTGGTGACAATCGGATTCTCGATGAATCGCCGCTCCACCATCAGTGGATTCTGATCCGTGCAACGCATCCAGGGACCGGCGAGGCCCGGAGCCTTCGCCAAGCCCACCTGCCACAAAGATATGGGAAGCTTCTCGGTATGAGCGCTGCCATACAGCGCATACCATTGCTGGCCAACGAGATATGGAAAGAACGAATCCGTTCCTTGCAGGCCCTCCCAGGGATCGGAGTCTCGACCACGCTCAAGAATCACTCCAGCATCGGTGTACGGGCCACTAATTCCATCTATACCCGGTGTGCGCGAGACCGCGCGCCAAATTCTCCCTTCATGGTTGGTCAGCCACCGCTGCTGCGTATCGGGGGCAGCTTGATACGCAACGTAGAACAGGTTCCAGTGGTTATCGGCAGGGTTAAAAACGGGCAGGGGAGACCACAACGCGGCGCGCGGATCCTTCCCGGTAAAGTCCCCACTCGATTCGACCAACGTCGTTACCCGTTTCCAATGCTGACGGTCCTGGCTGACCCAATGCGCCAACCTCATCTTGACCCAGTGCGGATCCCCGATCATTTCTGACGTGAAAAGGTGGTAGGTACCATTGAGCTTGAGCACTCTGCCGCCTTCAAACCCATATTTGTTACCTTCCGCGCCGGGCGACTTGACGGTCAGCACGGGCCTCTGGAAGCTCTTCGCTACAACGAGTTCCGCGGTTTGCGCATTGACGGGGCCGCTGAGAGCCCAGAAGGAGGAACAGAAAAGCGAGACGAGGAGCAGACTCCTGCAGGCCTTTGCGAAGGTTGGCGTCAGGGCCACTCCGAGGTTGTATTCGCCCACTAGGCTGCCTGACAAGGTAATCGAGGTTATGTTGGAGGTTAACCCGGCGAAATTTGCCCCTCGAATACCGCCCGTAGCCGTTTGCTGACAAGAAGAATAGGTGTTCGTCTCGCTTACGCGAGCCCATTTGGATCAGATCAGATCGGTTCCAGCCCTCTGCAGTGGATCACATGCAGCGAATCGCCGGGAAGAGAGCAACTTGCGGGGTTGCAACCTCGAAAAATAACCGCAACTAACGGACCAAATAACGGTTATTTCGGAAATTGTTGCCGCGATCTTCCGCATTGACCGCAGCCAATCGCGGTGCTATCGTGCGATTTGGCCAGAGAAACGTCGTTGGTGTGGGAGCGCGTTCGTCTGCCATATCTCCCGAAAACCTTAAGGTGTCGTCCGTTCACACTTCCGCAGCACCTTCCATCTCGCTCTTCGAGAAGCGCGAAGAACTGCGCCGCGTACTGGAGAGCAAGTACTTCGCCAACTCTCCGAAGAAGACCCGGTTCCTCGAGTTCGTTTCCGAGCTGGCTTTCCAAGGCAATGGAGAGAAGTTAAATGAATACCTGATTGGAGTAGAAGTTTATGACCGGGGCGTCGATTTCAATCCTCAAAAGGATCCGATTGTGCGTGTGCAGGCGCACGAGATTCGCCGACTGCTCAACAAATACTATGAAGAGGATGGGCACGGGGGACTCATCCGCCTCGACCTGCCCTCGGGCCATTACGTCCCAGTCTTCCGCCGCAGCACGTCTGATGAGCCCGTCGCTGAGGCGCAGCCTGTAGTCGAGGACGTGAGAGCCCCTGCGCCGGATCGCCTTCATCTTTCGGTCACTCTGATTCTGGGCGCCCTGTGCGTCGTACTGGCCTCCCTCCTTATTATTAGTTACTGGAGAGGAGGCCAGGCCACTCCCAAGACCCAACTCGGCACTCTGCCGGATGGCATCGAGTGGTTCTGGCGGCCATTTCTTCCCCCGGCTGAGGCGCCGCTGATTACGATCCCGAATCATCCTCTATTGCGCGCGGCTCACGATGGGGATAGCCCGCAGACTCTCTCCGAAGGTCACGAGATACCCAAGGCGAGTCTGCCTGAATTCCGCGACACCATTCATTTCCGCGAGTTGAAGCGCTTCGTGTTCGTTCCCAGCCTGACCGATTTCACGTCGGTGGGTGAAACTCTGGGAGTGGTCAATCTGTGCAAGATGTTCGCCAGCGTCGGCCAGGGTTGTGTCGTGCAGCCTTCCCGCTTGATTAATTTCGAGGAAATCAAAGGTGACAACGCGATCCTGCTGGGCGGCAATCAGTCCTGGAGTGGGCGCGTCTTTCTCAATGTGCAGGGGTTTCAGTTTCAGAGTGGTGTGATTCTGAACCACAATCCTCAGGCTGGTGAGAAGGACGTATATAAACCCGAATTCGACCCGGTGACGAACCAGCTGACTCGGGACTACGCCTTGGTGCTAATGCTGCCGAATGAGAGCAAAGAGAAGCGCGTTCTTCTGATCTACGGCATTTACACGCAGGGTTCGCAAGCTGCGATCGAGTACCTCACTAACCCTGAGCGCATGGCAGAGCTCCGAAAGCGGCTTCTCGACCTCACCCCCGAGGGCAAAACCATACCGTCCGGTTTCCAGGTTCTGCTCACGACGACTGTCGAGAACGCCGTCCCCGGAAAGTCATCACTCGTCGCCGTCCGCATCATCCCCAACTAATCAGGCGCGCTTAACATCGATTCGCGCTGGAAAATAATGTGGCGTGAAGGACCGAAACGAGTCGGTGCTCTACGGTGCCGCAACCCCTGTGACTGCCGCAAAAAGATACCGCACAAACAATCCCAGCTGCTTAGTCTCAATGCGCTCGTCATTGCCGTGCACGCCCCGATTCTCCTCTTCGGTCTTGGGCACGCCGATCCCG
>DATDGW010000533.1:0-2289 GCA_036521895.1 Candidatus Sulfotelmatobacter sp.
TATGTGCCGCTGAGAATCAATACCTTGCTGGATAGGCGGAGCCGCTGACGGTTTCGAAGACGCTGCTTGCACTTGGGGTTTGAGCTAAAAGGAGTCCCAGTGGCTTCCCTCTCTGACCTACAGAAGTCCCGCGCTTGCCTAAGCCGGCAGCGCCGGAGTTCGCCCCTCGCTCTCAAGTCGATGGAGTTCCAAACCTGGCGTCGTGTCTCCGAAGTTCGTTCACGAAATCCTCGGGATTTGCCTGCTCGTCCTGGTTGCAGTCCCACTTGGCTTGACCAGGATTTAAGTGCACATTCTTAAAAGCACCATCCTTCTAACCTGCTGACTATAAATACGTTGTACGACGCTAAATAATGATAGTGTACAGCACACTTTTGTTGATTCTAAAGGACATTCCAGCTTTGGGCGAGTTTTCCACAGGATTATGCTGCTGATTCTAAATCACATTCCAGCTTTGGGAGGGGGGGGTATACGGTTTTTCTACCCTTTGGAGCCTGATTTTGGGCTGCACGCGGAGCCTGTCCAGAATCTCCAGGCCCCGAACTTCCGGTACGGCTCTAAACATATCGATACGATACACTCCGTTCAGCCCAGCTGTCAAGGCCCGCATCGCGCAATCTAAAATGTTACCCGTGACCGATCGTCGCGCAATTTGAGAATGTTACCCGTCATGGAGACGGGTAACCGCATGAGTCGAAGATCGCGCAGGGAGTACTTGCAGAGCATTTATGCTCGCTATCAGAAGGCCGACCGTCGGGAGAAGCAGCGCATCCTGGACGAGTTCTGTGCCAACTGCCGTTATCACCGCAAGCATGCCATCCGCTTGCTCAACCACGCGCTGTCGGCGAGGCCAGCGAAGCCGCGAGGACGCGTGCGCGGCCGGACCTATGGGACGAAAACGATCTCGGTCCTGAAGGCCGTCTGGGACGCGGCCGACTATCCCTGGTCGGTGCGCCTGAAAGCGCTGTTGCCGGAGTGGATGCCCTGGATTCGCCGTCGCTTCCGGCTGAAAGCGGAGACGGAGCAACAACTGCTGCGCATCAGCCCGCGCAGCATCGATTACCGGCTGCGGGGGGAGAAGCGGAAGTGGCGGCGCCGGCTCTACGGGCGGACCAAGCCGGGGACGCTGTTGAAGCACCAGATCCCGGTCAAAACGGATCACTGGGATGTGGAGGTGCCGGGCTTCACGGAGATCGATCTGGTGTCGCATTCGGGGAATTCGGCGGCGGGCGATTTCTGCTATTCGCTCAACCTGACCGACATCCACACGGGCTGGACCGAGACGCAGGCCGTGCTGGGCAAGGGCCAGGAGGCGGTGCGGGCGGCGCTGGCCTCGATCCGCCAGGCGCTGCCCTTCGCGTTGCGCGGCATCGATTCGGACAACGGCTCGGAGTTCATCAATGACCATCTCTATCGCTACTGCCAGGCGGAGGGAATTCAATTCACGCGCGGGCGTCCCTACAAAAAGGACGACAACGCGCACATCGAGCAGAAGAACTGGACGCACGTGCGGCGGCAGCTGGGCTACCTGCGCTACGACAGCGTCGAGGCCCGGGAGGCGATGAACGGCCTGTACCGCCAGGAACTGCGGCGCTTCCAAAATCTGTTTCTGCCCTCGGTGAAGCTGGCCAGCAAAAAGAGGGTCGGGTCGAGGTTGCGGCGGCGCTACGAAGCCCCGCAAACGCCCCTGCAGCGCCTCGAAGTTTCGGGCAAAGCCGATCCGGTGCGCTTGGCGGAGTTGCAGCGCGAGCGGGCGCGCCTCGATCCGTTTGAGCTTTCGGCCACCATCGAGGCCAAGCTGAAGCGGATCTTCGCTCTCAGCAGCGAGGCGCCCGCCTTGGGCCTGCCTCCTGGGGGGCAGGTTCGGGGAAAATCGAGTTTGGGTTCGCGCCCAAGCGAAAGCCGCAGCGCTGTGGAAATGACGGTCCGAGGAAAGCGTGGAAAACTCCAAAAGCAAAAGCGAGTTTCCCACGCTTCCCTCCGCCCTTGGAAATCCGGCCCAAAAGCCAAAGCGCCGGATTTCCACATTTCGCACAGCGCCTACGGCTACGGGTAACATTTCCAAATTGCAGGACGATAGGGCGAAAGTAACATTCTTAAATTGCGTGACAGGGTCGCCGGGTGTGTCTGGCGGGTGTGACGCGTTATCCGGATGAAGAGTGGATGACGCAGATGGCCCGCAATGTGACCATGGAGCAGTGGGGTTTCCTGCTCGTCTTTTCAGGTACGCCGCGGCATGAGCCGCCATGCGCAACTCATATCGGGTGGACCGCCAGGTGTATCTCTGCT
>DATDGW010000534.1:0-1900 GCA_036521895.1 Candidatus Sulfotelmatobacter sp.
GGCAGCGGCGGCGGCGCGATCTACAAGATTTCTCCGGCGGGAGTGGAAAGCGTGTTTTTCAACTTCCCGCCGCAATGGAGCAATTGTGGTGGCGCTGGGCTGACTCTGGGCAACGATGGAAATTTCTACGGAGCTTGCGAAAATGGAAATCCGGCGACCGGCATGGGCAGCATTTTCCAGCTGACGCCAGCCGGAGTGTTTACCGATCTCCATGACTTCACGGGTGCGAACGGCGACTCCTTGCCCGTATACCCGCCGATCCAGTCCAGCGACGGCAATTTCTATGGCGTGTCTGGAAATGAAGTTCAGGTCTGCGGGAATGTGTACAAGATGACCCCGGCGGGCGTGTACACGAATCTGCATGCTTTTACCGGTAGCGACTGCCACTCTTCCAACTTATTCCAGGCCAGTGATGGCAATCTTTATGGCACGCTGGCGAACTGTGCGGTGGTTCAAGGCGCGGGCTGCGTGTACAAGATCAGCACCAAGGGTGTTTTCAAAGAATTTCACGACTTCGCGTTCACAACCGGCCAGGCTCCATGTACTGGAATGATTCAGGGCAAGGATGGGAAGCTGTACGGAGCCACGAACCAGGGAGCGGCAAATGGCTCGGGAAACATCTACAAACTCACCACGGCCGGAGTCGCTACTGATTTGCACGATTTCAACGATGCGACCGAAGCGTCCTGCGTCAACAATGTCGGTCCGCCAGTGAATCTGCTGCAAGTGGCCGACGGAAGCTTCTATGGGGTAAACCCCGCTTTGGGGCCCAACGGAAACGGCAGCATTTACAAACTGACATCCGCTGGCGTGTTCTCGGCATTCCTGTTCCCGAATCCCCCCGTTGACGGGGACTTGCCCAGCTCCACGCTGATTCAGAATACGAACGGACTGTTGTATGGGACGACCCCCGCTGGCGGCAACCCCGCCTCCTGCTCCTTCGTCTGCCAGGGCACGTTCTTCAGCGTGACTACGGGAGATGCGCCGTTTGTGCAGCTCGAGCCGACCGAGCAGACAGGCAACGTGGGTGCGAGCGTGGGCATGTTCGGGCAGGGCTTTAGCAGCGCTTCGGTCGTGAAGTTCGGCGGCGTGGCGGCAACATCGGTGACGCTGACCGGCTCGACCTATCTTACGGCCGTGGTCCCCTCAGGAGCGCATACGGGAGCGGTCACAGTGACCACGGGTTCGACAACGCTGACCAGTTCGCAGAAGTACAAAGTGAAGGCGAAGATCCTCAGCTTTTCGCCGCCGAGCGGTCCTGTGGGAACGCTGGTGACGATCAAAGGCTCAGGGTTGATTCAGGCCACTGCAGTGAAATTTGGCACGGCGAAGGCGACGACGTTCACGGTGGTTTCGGACATGGTGGTGACGGCGGATGTGCCCTCGGGACTCGCGCCCGGAGCGGTGACGATATCGATCACCACGCCGGGCGGAACGGCCAACAGTCCGACAAAGTTTACCGTGAACTAGAACTGCGGATGGAGTCGAGAAGCCTCGCCAGGTCGTGAGGCGCGCGAGAAGGACGGGGTCCTCGCTCAGAGCACATCGCTTGGCGATCAGCGGTTGCATTGAGCGGCACAGACGCGCGGAAACTTCACCGCAGCCGGTCTCCTGGCTGATGGTGCCGGAGCGCGATTAGGGGATGCGCGCTCCGGGTTCTGATTATTTTGTTGCGATGCGGCAGCGACTACACCGTTTGAGCTTCCTGCTGGCAAATGGCGCAGATCGCGGGACTAATCATTGAAGCTGGCCAGAAGTCCTAGTGTTGTATCAGAAGCGACCGCAGAGGAGGAATTGGGTAGCCTGATCAGGGTCTGCGGCGGTCGCTTTTGATACAACGACTTGAAGGAAGCCGCCCCGCGGTGCGATCGAGCGCCGATGGCTATGGGTTTTGAATAGC
>DATDGW010000535.1:0-5845 GCA_036521895.1 Candidatus Sulfotelmatobacter sp.
GTTGCTGCGACTAGCGTGCCGCGGTGAATCTGATGCGACGGATTCCGGTGCCACCGAAAGCCGTTTTGAGCCCCGGTCATTATAAGGGAAGCTTTGCCGCCTTCGCCTGGGGCGCGGACCGTCCCCCAGCCAGCACATCAGGATGAGGATTGGGTAGCCTATCACTTTCGGCGGTAGTCTGGACATTGAGTTTGGGCTCGTCCGGAAAAAAGAAAAAAGCTGCGGACGATGTGGCGGCTTTCGGGTGGTTTCATGAAAGACTAGGGACATCACCAGAATGAAGCTGATCAAGGCATGCGGTGCCCGGCGCTGTATGGCAAGCGATTGTTTGACCAGCTACTATCTCCGCCACATCCAAGGAAACCTTTCATGACTAGTTTCTGCCGTGTTCGCACGCTGGGTTGTCTCACGCTGTTTCTGGCAGGCTCGCTGCTTTTGGGATCGTCAGTTGCGCAGACAGCGTCGTCGGGCGGTTCTCTGCCCAGCGAAACTCCGGCCAAACTCGAACCGGTAACGGGGAGCTTCGACTACGTCAAGCGGGATGCGATGATCCCGATGCGCGACGGAGTCAAGCTGCATACCGTGATCGTGATACCCAAGGGGGCGAAGAATGCGCCGATCCTGCTGACGCGCACGCCGTATAGCGCCGGCGCGCAACTGAGTCATGCGCAGAGTTCTCACCTGGGGCCGATTTTGAATGGCTATGACAACGCGGAGGATGTGATTGTGGAAGGGGGATACATCCGCGTGGTGCAGGACGTGCGCGGGAAGTACGGGTCGGAGGGCGACTATGTGATGACGCGGCCGCTGCGGGGGCCACTGAATCCCACGGAGGTCGATCATGCGACCGACACGTATGACACGATCGACTGGCTGGTGAAGAACCTGCCGGAGAGCAATGGGAAGGTCGGCATTCTGGGGATTTCGTATGACGGATTTCTGCCGTTGATGGCGCTGGTGAATCCGCATCCGGCACTGAAAGTCTCGGTGCCGATGAATCCCATGGTCGATGGTTGGATGGGCGATGACTGGTTCCACAATGGCGCGTTCCGACAACAGAACATGCCGTACATCTTCGAGCAGGAGGCGACGCGCGACAACAGCGCCCAGTGGTGGACCGATCACTTCGACGACTATGACGGGTACATGGAGGCGGGATCGGCGGGCGAGCTGGGGAAGCGTCATGGGCTGGAGCAAGTTGGATTCTGGCGCAAATTGCTGGAGCATCCGAGCTACGATGCGTGGTGGCAGCAGCAGGCCATGGATAAGATTCTGGCCGCTCAGCCGTTGAAAGTGCCGGTGATGCTGGTCGACAGCCTGTGGGATCAGGAAGACATTTACGGTGCGCCGGCGGTGTACAAAGCGATCAAACCGAAGGACACGAATAACGACAAGGTATTTCTCGTGCTCGGGCCATGGCATCACGGGCAGGAGATCGGCGACGGCAGTTCGCTCGGGGCCTTGAAGTTCAACAGCGATACCGGACTCTATTTCCGCGAGAACATTCTGCGGCCGTTTCTCGATCAGTATTTGAAGGATGGCGCACCCAAGGCGGACGTGGCGCCGGTGACCGCGTTTGAAACGGGGACGAACACGTGGCGGCGGCTGCCGGCGTGGCCAGCGGGATGCGCCCGCGGGTGCGCGATCCATCCGACGCGTCTGTATTTGCAAGCGGGGCTCAAGGCGGGCTTCGATGCACCAAAGGCTGGGGACGCGGCGTTTGAGGAATATGTTTCGGATCCGGCGAAGCCAGTGCCTTATCGCGCGCGACCGAGTCAGCCCGTGGGGTATGCTGGGCGCCTGACATGGCCGCAGTGGCTGGTCGACGATCAGCGTGATGCCTCGGGGCGTCCGGACGTGCTGGCATTCACATCGGATGTGTTGAAGGACCCGGTGAAGATCAGCGGGCAGCCCGTCGTGAATCTGGTGGCATCTACCAGTGGGACGGATTCGGATTGGGTGGTCAAGGTGATTGATGTGTATCCGGATGAGGTGGCGGTGCAAGAAGAGATGGGCGGGTACCAGCTGATGGTGTCGGCGGATATTTTCCGCGGGCGCTATCGCGAGAGTCTGGAGACGGCGAAGGCGATTACGCCGGACGAGCCGCTCGTCTATAAGTGGGCGCTGCCGACAGCCAACCATGTGTTTCTGCCGGGGCATCGCATCATGGTGCAGGTGCAGTCGAGCTGGTTCCCGCTCTATGACCGCAATCCGCAGACGTTTGTGCCGAATATTTTCTGGGCCAAGCCGGGAGATTATAAGAAGGCAACGCAGCGGGTGTTCCATTCATCCGATCACACTAGTTTCATCGAATTGCCGATGGTCGAGACGCGGTGAGGAGGTCAGAGTCGTTCATGAGATTCGCGTTGCACTTGGTGTGCGGGCTTTTGTTGGTGACGTCCACTTCTGTCGGGCAGGAAAAACGACTGTGGGTGCTGCGCGCACCGGGAGAGATGGCCGAGTACGATCCGGCGACATTTGCCGCGAAGCAGACAGTGAAGGTTCCTGCTGAGGCACTGCAGTCTCCCGAGAACGTTTCTGTGAACCGGTTGGGGCAGATTCTGTTTGCGTCGGAGGTGTCGCTGCCCCTCACCGAGGACGATGCCGCGTCTGTTCACAAAGTGTGGTTTTGGAACGGGCGCACGGCCACCACGATCGATCAGGGCATGAAGCGCGAGGTAACCAGCGCCGGATCGAATCAGGCGATCACGGAGTCGGCTCCCGCAGCCTATCTGTCCACCGACGGAGCGCATTTGTTCTGGTTCGTCAACCAGGCGCGCCGTCTGCAGCGCGAGGGTGTGGATCTTTCGACCACTACGACGTGGCAGGCGTGGCAGACCGATGTGAACGGTGGGGGGCGGGAAGACCTGGCCACGTCGAAGTTTCCGGACTGCCGGTGTGCGACGGGAACGTGCGAGGACAGTTGTCCATATGGAGTGGTGTGGGTGCCTGAGAATGGAGTGGGCAAGTTTTTTCTGATGACGCAGTTGGTTGCGGGCAAGACAGAGGCGCTGTACAAGGTGACGACAAGGTATCAGCACGACGATGCGAAGTGGGCGGCCTATCCTCTGAACGAGCCCTTTCGGCGCGTGCTGGACGCGGGGCCCGAAGGGGGTGTGATTGTCGAAGCGATCCCCGACACAGCTTGCTGCGGGTGGGTGAATCAGAGCAATGATCAAACGATCGCGCGCCTCTCGACCGGGAAGCGGACGGTGTTTGACGAGCAGGCGACTTACAAGAATGCGGACTACGACGTCAGCTTCTTCACCTCCAATGCGAAGCTATCGCCGGAGTTCGGTTATCTGGCGATGACCATCAGCGCGACCGCGTCGGCGAATCAAGCCGTCCAGTTGACGGAAGCGGGCGAGGCGAACCCAGAGGAGTTGCAGCGGATTCGCAAGGGGTTGGCGGAGTTGCCTGCGGTAGCAGTAGAGAATATGAGGGTGATTTCGGGGCGGGTTGCGTTTCTGCCGCATGCGACGCTGGTGGGGTGGGTCAGTGAGAAGGAAATTCTGATCGTCGAGGAGCACCTACTCGTGGCTTACAACGTGGGGACGGGAGCGCGGCGGAAGTCGACCGTGCGGGTGGAGGATGCGGGGAAGGTGTTTTTGCGGTGAAGGTGTTCGCTGGCACCCAGGGAAGGAATCCCCGTGCAAGAATTTGCTGTCTCCCGTCATCCGCAAGGAAGGGCTGGCCACAAGTGCATCTCGCCATATTCTCCCCCAGCTAGAACGAAGCGGCCGTCAGGCGAAACAGCTAATGCGGTCAGGGGACACTTGTGACTCCAACTGGCCAGTTCTTCTCCGCTGGCGGAGCTATATAGCCGAGTGAAACAGTTCTCGAGTGGCGAACCCATGGCCAGACGCCCACCGGTACCCAAAGCTACGTGGCGTCCGTCGGGAGAGAAGGCTGCGCAATGTGTAAAATCGGTCTCGTTCCCTCCGATTCGGCCGACCTTTTCGCCCGAGGCGGTATCCCACAGAAACTACGCCCTTTCCCGCCGACAGAAGCCGTTTGCCGTCTGGCGAGAATGCCAGAGCGTTGCCCCAACCCTGACGGGAGAATAGATCCAACGCTCGGCCCGAGTTTGTCTCCCCAATGCGAATGGTTTGATATTCAAGAGCAGATGATTGCTCGTGATGCGTCACGGAAACCGAGACCAGTCTTGCGGGGTTGAGCTTCTCTGCGAGGGTCTTCAGGGATTGCGCGACATCTTTTCGTGCAGAGCACCGTTTGCAAACTCTGCAAGTTGCTCGTTCGTCATAGCACTCTCGCCAGCCGGTAGCGGTGCATCTTTTTTGGGGAAGCTCGTTTTGATCATAACTCCTCCCGCAACGGTGCCGTCTGCTCTCATACCATTGCTTCCCGCGACGCCATATTTTCCGTCTGGAGAAAAGCCGAAGGCGCCAGCCGGCCGACTGGAGCCGCCAGTGCGTGGTTCGCGCTACCACTCAATAGGAATCTCCCGTCGGGCGAAAAAGCCAGTGCGTGGACGAAGAAAAGGTCTTCTCCAAGCTTCCCGCATTCTTCTCCCCGGTCATTCCATAATCGGATCGCTCATCGTGTTGCCACTCTCTGCCCCTGACCGCTCCTCCGCCACCCGTCGCTATCGTCTGGCCATCGGGCGAAAAGGCAACGCTGAAGATCGCTCCTTCGTGAGCCCGAAGGCGGCGGTCACACTCGCCCGACGGCAACCGCCACACGATGGCGTCGCGATCGAAGAATTGTGAACTGTGCGCGCCGGTTACAGCTCGTGATCCGTCTGGCGATAGCGCAATGCCAGAAATCTGACCACTATGGCCGCTGCATCACGATTTGCCAAAGAGATTGAGCAAGGAACACCTGGAACCGACATCATAGCGAATAGAATCTGGCGAGGCTAACCGTCGCACCCGGTCATGAAGGGGGCATACCACTGGTGCGTATTCTTTTCAGTTGTCCTCGGCGATAGATCATCCAGCCACCGCAGTTAGCCCCAAGAACCACGAGGACGACCTTTGCAAAATACCCCGCCTTGCTGGCGACCGGGATCACCGGCTGCACCGAAAGCAGGACAAAGAGAAGCGTAACGAGGAAGCCGGATGCCGCTCCCAGGCGCAGCCATGCTCCCGGGCGCAATCCCTTTTCTTTCGGCGAGACCAGCGGGATCGCGAACTTCACCAGATAGGCGAGGCCGTAGAACGTCCAGGCCCATGTCTGCAGCAGAATGAAAGACTCCTGGCTGCCCGCTCCGACGAGCACTGCCGTGCTGGACGTCAGGGCCACGCCTCCCATGAAAAGAATTGAATTCACCGGAGTGCGATGTTTGGGATGGAGGCGCGTGAACCAGGGCGGCAGCAAGTGATCCCACCCGGCGGCCAGCGGCAAACGGGTGTTGGCGGAAAAATAGAGCGTGTAAGAGCAAAGGTAGTTCAGCAACAGGAGCGGGATTGCGATGGCAACGATCGGGCCAGCCTCGCTAAAGCCTGAGAGTCCGCTGCGCAGAGCCTGGGGGATCGGCCCGATCACGTCGATCGCGTCGGGGGAGACGAAGGCGAGAATCGCGCTCGTTCCGAGGATGTAGAGCAGAGCTATGATCGGCGCCGTGAATAGGATGGAGCGGGCGATATTGCGTGCGGGGTTGCGGGACTCTCCAGCAAAGATTGCGACGGTCTCAAAGCCTGACAAAGCCCCGAAGGTCATTTTGCTGAAGATGCTGAAGCTCAACAGGGTCATCGGCGGCAACACCAGCGGAAGCGGATGATAAGCGGGCAGATGTCCGCGCCAGACATGGAAATAGGGTAAGAGGATGAGCACCGTCAGAATGAAAACGGTGACAAGGCTGCCCGCATTGCTCAACCACTTG
>DATDGW010000536.1:0-16087 GCA_036521895.1 Candidatus Sulfotelmatobacter sp.
GTGCTGGTAGGAGCGACCGCAGGTCTGCTGCTCGTCTATACGACCGACCTGCCGCAGGTCGACGCCCTCGAAGCCTACCGGCCCAGTTCCATCACCGAACTCTACGACGATCATGGGCGCGTGATCGGCTCGTTCGCGCTGCAACGGCGCGTAGTCGTCGGGTACGATGATTTCCCTCCAGTGTTGCGCGACGCGCTGGTCTCGATCGAAGACAAGGATTTCTACAAACATTCTGGAATTAACTTCTGGCGCATTGTGGGCGCCGCCTATCGCGACGTCGAGTCGGGCGGCCGGGTGCAGGGAGCGTCGACACTCACCATGCAACTCGCACGCAATCTTTTTCTGTCCCCCGACCGGGCATTCCATCGCAAGGTGCAGGAGACGATGCTGGCGATCCAGATCGAGCGCCGCTTCACCAAGCCACAAATCTTCACCCTGTACGCGAACCAGATCGCTCTCGGCCACGGTGTGTTCGGTTTTGAAGCCGCCTCGGAGTTCTACTTCAGCAAGCCGGCGAAGCAACTGACCCTAGAAGAAGCTGCCCTGCTCGCAGGACTCCCCAAGGGCCCGAGCCTGTATTCGCCGATCAATCATCCCGACCGCGCACAGAAGCGGCGCAATCTGGTCATTAACGCCATGTTGGAAGACGGCAAGATCACGGCCGCGCAGGCTGCCGACGCGCGCTCGGCGCCGCTGGTGCTGCATCTGGCGCACGACCCGAATTCGCTGGCTCCTTATTTTGTGGAGGAGATTCGCCGCTACCTGGAGAATAAGTACGGTGCCGACCAGGTGCACGAGGGTGGCCTGAAGGTCTACACCACGCTCGATGTGGATTTGCAGAAGGCGGCCAACCAGGCGGTGCTCGATGGCTTGGCCGCTTATGAGCGCCGCCACGGCTGGAAGGGACACCTCGAAAACGTCGTTGCCGAAGGTTTGGTTCTCGACAAGTACGTTCATCCGGACTGGGACGACGAGCCCGAGGTCAATGGGTATGTGCACGCGCTCGTAACGTTTGCCGGGACTGGCATCGCCACGCTGAAGTTCGGACGCTACACCGCTGCCGTCGGACAGCCCGAGGTTGCCTGGACCCAGCAGAAACTCGCCAACATTCTCAAGACCGGCGACATCTGCTACGTCAAGATTTTGTCACTCGGGGCCAACGGCGCGGCGCACGTCAGTCTGGAGCAAGATTCCGGAGCCCAGGGTTCGCTGCTGGCCATCGACAACGCCACCGGCGGAATCAAGGCCATGGTCGGCGGTCGCGATTTCAACGAGTCGAAGTTTGATCGCGCCACCCAAGCCATGCGGCAAGTCGGCTCTTCATTCAAACCGTATGTCTACACGACAGTCATCGACCAAGGTGCCAGTCCTGACGATACGATTCTCGATGAACCCGTCAGCTTCGAGACTCTGTCCGGGCCATACTCTCCCCACAACTACGACGAAAAATTCGAAGGCATCATCACGCTCCGGCGGGCGCTGGCCCAGTCGCGCAACATTCCGGCGCTGAAGTTGGCGAACAAAGTCGGCATCAAGAGCGTGATCGACTACGCCGGACGCTTCGGCATCACCGCCAAGCTGCCGCCATACTTGCCCGTGGCGCTGGGAGCGGCGGAGATTACATTGATGGAGCAAACTTCGGCGTACAGCGTCTTTCCCAACGACGGTGTGCGGGTGATCCCACGCTACATCACCCGCGTGACCGACTATGAAGGCCGTGTGCTCGAAGAAGATTTTCCCGATGTGAAAGATGTAATCAGCGAGCGCACCGCCCGCATCATGACCTCGATGCTGCGCGAAGTGGTGCTGCACGGCACCGGAGTCGCGGCCGCGAAGCTGCCCTTTCCGGTAGCCGGCAAGACCGGGACCACGAACGATTTCACTGACGCCTGGTTTATGGGATTTTCTCCGACCATGACCTGCGGAGTCTGGGTCGGCTACGACGAAAAGAAATCGCTGGGCGCAAAAGAAACCGGCGCACACGCGGCGCTCCCGATCTGGATGAACTTCATGACGGTAGCCATGGCCGGAAAAGATCCCGGCGGCTTCGAACCGCCGCCCGCGACCCCGCACACCGTAGCGCAAAAAGTAGACACACCAGACGCCGCGCCAGCCGCAGAAGAATCGCACTAAAGTGGCGCATGAAACGTAGCGGCGGCGTCCCGCCCGCGCAGGTAGTGGTAAGAGTGAATGCCGCCTCTCTATGCGTGCGCAGGTGATTTCGGAGGATGTTAATGAGTAAAACCACTCTCAGAGCCTTGCCGATCTTTATTCTGGTAATTGCAGTAGTCGGAGCCACCGCGCAAGCCTCCCCGAAGCCAGCAGCCGATCCCAAGTCCGCCGTCGAGCAAGTCCTCCACGCCCAGCAAGACGCCTGGAACCATCACGACCTGGACGCCTTCATGTCCGGCTACTGGAACTCTGCAGACCTGACCTTCTTCTCCGGCGCCAAGCAGACCAGTGGCTGGCAAGCGACGCTCGACCGCTACAAGGCAACATATGCGAGTCCGGGACATGAGATGGGAACCCTGGAGTTCTCCGCCCTGCGCATCGAGATGCTGGGACCGGAAGCGGCCTTCGTCCGCGGCGCCTGGCACCTGACCATGTCAGACGGCAAGACTCCTTACGGACTCTTCACGTTGGTCTTCCGCAAATTTCCGGACGGATGGAAAATTGTCCACGACCATACTTCGGCCGCAGAGTGAGCTCCCATCTAGTTTCACGAGTTGATTGGTTGCCAGTCACCGGTATCAACAAGAGTCTTGAGCGCTCGAAAATCATCTTTGCCGATTGGGTCGAGTAGCAGCAGTTCGTCCGGGCGCATTGAGCTCGAAGACGCTCTTCAAAACGATTACCGCCCCGCCTCCGCCGCAGGCAACAACGTTTGCTACCACCGCGTCACGGTCGCCGTTGAACTCACGAAATCCCCGAAGCTTTGCCCACTCCCGTTTTTTCACGCACTCAAAGAACGACGTCAGCTCGCTTGTATTCTCTTTGCCGCAAACTGCTGTTGCCATCTCCGCGAATTGATGCCCAGCGAGCCCCCAGTTGCATGTCGGGCACCTCGGAACCATCCGGCATGGCTTCTGAGCGACCTCGGAATTCATATCTCCTTACTTTTTTACCCGCAATTGCACGCGTGTCCCCTCGGGAAGGCTGCCGCTCTCCAGTTCCACCTTGCCGTTGCGTACCACGCCTTCGAACTCCTGAGGCGGGTTCGTGGGAGGCGAGGCGGCCGCGGCCACATTTGTCACGCCCCTCCCCATGCCCTTGTCCATAGCTTCGTTGGCCAGCTGGTCGGCCTCCCGGTTCTGCTCACGGAACGCGTGCCCGATCGAAAACCAGTCCATCTGCGCAATCAATTCCTTGGCGCGCCCGTGCAGGTCCTTCAGCACCTCGTTCTTGACCTTGTAAATGCCCTTGATCTGTCGCACCAGCAACTCCGAATCGCTGATCAGCTTGAGCGCCTTGGGTCCGTGCTTGAGCGCGTACTCGAGGGTGGCGATCAGCCCCTGATATTCGGCGAAGTTGTTGGTCTGATGCCCGAGATATTCGCTCAGCGAAGCGACCTTGCGTCCCGTTTCATCTTTGATCACCACGCCGTATCCGGCGGGGCCAGGGTTGCCGCGTGCGCCGCCATCACTGTGTGCAATCAGATAATGTTCTGGAGGATTCTCGCGGGGCTCGGAGAGCGGCTTGCTGCCAGCAGTGCGGGAAGGATAAAAGGGCATGGATCGAGTTTACAACGGCGGTCGTTATGGGTTCAGCGTCCGGCGGCCAGCCGCGTGGCCAGCCGCGGAGGCAGCTTGGCGGCGAAGATGCGGTCCTGCGCCTCTTTCAGATTGTAGGGAGTCCGATGGAAGTGGACGACCTGCGCGTCCGTATCGAACAGCGCGAACGCCGCGCGCCAGTCGCCATCGCGCGGCTGGCCGACCGACCCGGGATTGATCATATATCGCGCATTGGACTTCAGTTGCAGCGCTACCGATTCCGCCTGCCCCACCGTGCGATATTCCGGACGGAAGCCATCTGCGGAAGCGCCGTTTGCAAAAAATCCTCCCTGCAAATGCGTGTGTCCAAAGAACGTTAAAGGAATCGTCAGGCTGATCAGCGGCGCCAGCGCATCGCCTAGCGAAACCACGTACTCATCCTCATCGTTCGGAGATCCGTGGACCAACTGCACGTCCGGGAAATTCGGCAGTGGAACCGGCCCGTGCGGCAGGTTGCGCAGCCACTCCAGGTTCTCTGGCGTCAACTCGTTGCGCGTCCACATGGCGGCGGCAGCGGCCATGGGATTGAAATCGTCGAGGTCCATCACGCCGGTCGCGGCTTTGTCGTGGTTGCCGCGCACGAAGATGGTCCCCAGCTTTCGCGAGCGCTCGGCCACGTCGTTGGGACTGGCCCCGTAGCCGACAATGTCTCCCAGGTTCACCACCGAGTCAAAGGGTGGCGCGCCAGCGAGCACAGCGTCGAGGGCTTCGAGGTTAGCGTGGATGTCGCTTAGCAGCAGTATGCGCACGAATCACCGGACAAACTGCCGATTATAGACTGGATGGAAGAAATATGGAGCATGGGCGGCACTAACGGCAGCGTACCCCTACTGAGCAGCTGCATTCACCACCGGGCATCGAGCCCAATGCCCCGTCGAGACCTCGACCAGCGGTGGCAATTCACGGATGCACTGGGGAATGCGGAATTCGCAGCGCGGCTCGAAGCTGCACCCCGGAGGCAACGCGTGCAGCGCCGGAACCGTGCCCTCGATGGTTTGCAGCGGGTGCCCTCGGTCGGTCTTGAGATCCGGCACAGCGTGCAGCAAGCCACGCGTGTAAGGATGCGCCGGGACCCGGAAAATGTCTCGCTTGGCGCCGAGTTCCACCAGGCTGCCCGAGTACATCACCGCGACGCGGTCGGCGACCTTCGACACCACCGCCAGGTCATGTGAGATAAAGAGCATCGCCAGCCCGAACTTGGCGCGCAGTTCCGCAAGCAAATCCAGAATCTGGGCCTGGATGGTGACGTCGAGCGCGGTGGTCGGCTCATCGGCGATCAGCAGCTGCGGGCGGTTGACGATGGCCATGGCGATCATGATGCGCTGCCGCATCCCGCCCGAAAGTTGATGAGGATAGTCGCGGGCGCGGCGCGCGGCATCGGGAATGGCGACATCGTTCATGGCGTCGACGGCCCGCTGCCGGGCATCTTTTTTCGACAAAGCGTGGTGCGCGACCACGGCTTCGGCGATCTGATCTCCGACGCGCATCACCGGATTGAGCGCCGTCATCGGTTCCTGAAAGATCATGGCCATGCGTGACCCGCGCAGCTGGCGCATCGCAGCATCATCCAGAGCGGGAAGACTCCGCGGAGCAGCGCCGTCTTCCGCGAACAAAATCTCGCCCGAGAGGCGTGCCTGTGGGGGCAGCAGTCGCATGATGGCGAGCGAAGTGATGGACTTGCCCGATCCGGATTCTCCGACAAGCCCCAGAACTTCGCCGGGTGCGAGGGAAAAACTCAAATCGCGGACGGCTGAAAGCGTGCGCGAGGCGCTTCTGCCCCGGTTCTGCCCGGGGAATTCGATGTGTAAGTTTCGGACCTCGAGCAGCGATGGCACGTTTCCATGTTAGCAGCGTTGGCCCCCGAGTCGCCCTCGAACAACGGACAGCCCCTTCGACTTCGCTCAGGGCAGGCTGTGGCGGCGGTCCTACCTAACCTCGGCCGCGTTACTGTCCTAAGATCAGCGGCAGGCCG
This sequence comes from Candidatus Sulfotelmatobacter sp., assembly GCA_036521895.1. Taxonomy (GTDB): domain Bacteria; phylum Acidobacteriota; class Terriglobia; order Terriglobales; family Acidobacteriaceae; genus Sulfotelmatobacter. The sequence continues at coordinate 5,743 of DATDGW010000536.1, forward strand.
TTCTTGTTATTCCCGATCACGACTACTTTCGAGTTCGGGCTCTTGGCCAGGTTCTCCGTGGCCTCGATGCCCTTCCACTCCAGCAGCGACGGAGTAATCCCCTGCGCGACGATCTGCTGGAAGTCGCGGACTCCGGCGGCTTCAATGCGCTTGCGCTGCGCTTCCTGCGTTTCTTTTTGCAGGCGGAAGTTCATGGCCAGCGACTCCTGCTCGGCCTGCTGTTTGGCCTCGATCGCGGCCTTCAGCGTGGTCGGCAGCTGAATGTCGCGCAGCAGAACATTCTCCACCGTGATGCCACGTTTATTCAGTTCCGTGGTGATCTGGTCGAGAATTTGCTTGGCCACCATTTCGCGTTCGCCGGTGTAAAGAGCATTCGCCGTGTGCGAAGCCGTGGCCTCGCGGATGGCGGACCGCAGCGTCGGCTCGACGACAATGTTCTCGTAGTCGGCGCCAATCTTCTGGAACACTTCCGCGGCACGGTCGGGATTGAGGTGATAGATGAGCGAAGTATCGAGGCTCATCATCAGGCCTTCGCTGGAAGGCACGCTGGCCGATTCCTTCAAAGTCTGCGTCTGGATCGAAAGCTCGTTATTCGTCTTTAGCGGATTAATGAGGTGAATCCCTTCGCCCAGGGTCTCCCCGGATTGCACCTTGCCGAACAGAGTGAGGACTCCCACATGTCCCGTGCCCACGCGGGTAATGGAACTGAACACCAGGATCACGAGCAGGAATGCGGCGACTCCCAGGCCGATCAGCCGAAGAAACGTGCCGCTGCCGCCACCACCACCGTCAATAATTCTGCCCCGAGCTGGATCGAAAATCGTCATAGGAATTCTCCCTGAGAGATTCTAGGACGGCGTGACCACGCGGATAAGTGGCTTCCATGGCTCAGGCGAGGGTGGTCCGACATGTCCGCTAGGAACCGACATCCGGTAAATTACGAACCAATGGCCTTCTACTTTTCTTTGCGAGTTCCCAGGTACAAGTCATGGAAGTCAACGACAGACCCAGCGCGCTGAAGCAGTTTCGAAAGAGCTCGTGGCAATTTCAGCGGACATTCCAGTCTGCTTTAAAGAATCTCCCGCAGTTCGCCGCGACGATCATTGCAACGAATCAGTCGCTACAGACGGCGTGTATAACGATCGAGCAGTGTTTGAACCGAATCACGGGATCGAATTATTGACTCGCTCTTCGCTTACACCTCGGTACCCAAGGGGAGCATCTGTTACCGCCGCGGGGCAGGAAGAAATTGAGGAGGCTTTGATCGCAGTTTTGAGCGATTGCGTGGACTTCCTTTTTATCCCGATCCCGCAATCATTCGTAATCGATTCCGATCACGACGAGTACATAACGTTGTACGCCAACACCCGCTCCAACCTGAACCAAGTCGCCCACCCCTTAGCAGCAAATGGGTTTCACGAGGTTTCCGGGTATGAGAGGCGGCTTTGAGATAGGTAATCGAACGGGCAGTGGGAAGGCAATACTTGTTCATCGATACTCCTTTGCTGAGGGTCTGTGCCTGCGGTCCTGAATCTTGCCCTCCCTCGTCCGCATCTCTTACAGTACCTCCATGAGCAAAATTCACATTCCAACGCCTTTGCGGCAGTATGTGGGCAAGCAAGCATCTGTGGACGTGCAGGGATCGACGGTCGGCGAGGCCATGAACGCGCTGATAGCGCAACACCCGGATCTCAAGAAGCACCTCTATACCGAGGACGGCAAACTGCGGGCCTTCGTCAACCTTTACGTCAACGACGAGGACATCCGCTACATGCAGAAAGAAGCGACCGCGCTGCAGGAAGGTGATAACATTTCCATCGTGCCTTCCATCGCCGGAGGCGCTGCCTGACTGGGGATTTCTGATTTGAACCCTGTCGCTACAATGCGCTGTTGTTGCCCTTCCGGTTGTTAGCCCGCATTCGCGCGGCCGTCGATTCCATTCCCGCTCGCAAAAATTCATGGATTCGATGAGGTAGATTTTTAACCACCAAGGGCACGAAGGCATACGAAGGAAATTCAACCGAGGACACTATGGCTACCACCACCGAACTTCCCGTAACTCTCAACAAGGACGAAATCCTACGCTACTCGCGCCATCTGATCATGCCCGAGGTCGGCATGGAAGGGCAGCAGAAGCTGAAAGCGGCGCGCGTGCTGTGCATCGGCACGGGCGGGCTGGGATCGCCGCTAGCCCTGTATCTGGCGGCCGCGGGCATCGGCACGCTGGGTCTCGTGGACTTCGACGTGGTGGACTACACCAACCTGCAGCGGCAGATCATTCACTCGACCGCCGACGTGGGACGCAAGAAGCTCGATTCCGCTGCCGACAAGCTAAAAGGGATCAATCCCTTCCTGAACCTGAAGACGTTCGACACGCGCCTGAGCAGCGCCAACGCGCTCGAACTGTTTCGCGACTTCGACATCATCGCCGACGGCACTGACAACTTTCCCACGCGTTATTTGGTGAACGACGCCTGCGTGCTCACCGGCAAGCCCAACGTCTACGGATCAATCTTTCGCTTCGAAGGCCAGGCCAGCGTCTTCGCCACCGAAGACGGGCCGTGCTACCGCTGCCTGTATCCCGAGCCGCCACCACCGGGGCTGGTGCCTTCTTGTGCCGAAGGCGGCGTGCTCGGCATCCTTCCCGGCCTCGTCGGTGTGATGCAGGCCACCGAAGTCATCAAGCTGATTCTCGGTATCGGCGATCCCCTGATCGGGCGCCTGCTGCTAATCGACGCGCTGGGCATGAAGTTCCGCGAACTCAAGCTGCGCAAGAATCCCGATTGCCCGGCGTGCGGGACCCATCCCACGGTCACGAAGCTGATAGACTACAACGAGTTTTGCGGCATTCGAGGGGAGGAAAAACCGGTGAGCAGCGGAGTTCCCGAGATTCAAGTCGAAGACCTAAAACGGCGGCTGGATGCGAACGACGACCTTTTTGTGCTCGACGTGCGCGAGCCTCACGAATACCAGATCTGCAACATCGGCGGATATCTGATTCCGCTGAACGATCTGCCCAAGCGGGTCAACGAACTGGATTCCAGCCGCGAGATCGTCGTCCACTGCAAAATGGGAGGACGCAGCGCCAAGGCCGTCACCTTCCTGCAGCAGGCAGGCTTCACCAAAGTTCACAACCTTGCCGGCGGGATCACAGCCTGGTCGGACCGCGTCGATCCGAAGGTCCCGAAGTACTAAAGTAACTCTCAGTTCTCAGTTGCGAGGGAGCGCGAAGGCGCTCCTTTTCGTTGTGCGCCTGAGCGTTGCCGTATCACAATCGTAAGTGCATCATTACGGGTTCATTCACCCATCTTTTGTCGGTACCGGAGACTCTTCGTGAAGATATTGCTGCCACTTTCCGTCTGCCTGATGTTCATTTCTTTCACCGCTGCGGGCCAAAATAATGCCCCACAGAGTGCGCCCGCTCCTGCCGCTCAACCGTCAACTGCTCAAGCGCCCTCCTCATCGGGAAACTACACCTCGGCCAAAGGATTCGTTCTCGAGGATGGAACTCCGGTGAAGCTGCGTCTCAACCGGACGATCTCTTCGGCGGACGCCCACACCGGTGACACAGTGGACTTCGAAGTGATCGAGGACGTCAGCGTCAACGGCACCCTGGTGATCCCGAAAGGCGGGCTCGCTTTTGCGACGGTCACCGAGGCGCAGGCGAAGCGCAGAATGGCACGCGGCGGCAAGCTCGACATCAATATCGATTACGTCAAACTGATCAGCAGCGAAAAAGCTAGCCTGCGTGCCGTCAAGGACATGAACGGCGGAGGCCACACCGGGGCCATGGTCGGAGGAATGGTGGCAACCAGTCTGGTCTTTTTTCCGGCGGCGCCATTCTTTCTGTTCATGCACGGCAAAGACATCAGTATTCCTAAGGGAACTGAAATCACTGCCTACGTCAGCGGCGATATGAAGCTGGAGATCGCGAAGTTCCAGCCGGCGTCAGCGACCCAGCTGGCCGCAAACGAAAGCGCAAGCGCTCCGGTTTCCCCATCGGCCAAGTTGCAGATGGAATCGAATCCTTCCGGAGCCGACATCGAACTCGACGGCAGCTTCGTGGGTAACACTCCCTCCGATGTGCAGGTGCCAGATGGTGAGCACACGATTACAGTCAAGAAGGCTGGCTTCCAGGATTGGGCGCGGAAGATGAAGGTCACGGCCGGCAGCAGCATCCATTTGAGCGCCGAGTTGGAGAAAGTGATAGGTCAGTAGATTGCCGCCGCTGCTCCGGAGTTGGAGTGCGCCGGTGCCCTTTCCGGCCCTGATCCCTGGCCCTTGCATTTTTGCCGAAAGTGCCGATAATTACGCTTTCCTTCCCCCCGGGAGGTTTCATGCCGTTTCTTGTCCGCAGTCTGCGCCCTGCCGCACACGTGTCTCTGGCCGGGACGCTCGCCCTATCCACAATTCTGTTACCGGTTCTTGCCAGCCATGCCTTGGCGCAAAACGCAGCCGCGCCGGGGCCGAACTCCGACCCCACTTATCAAGCCCTGCGCAATTTGACCTTAGGCAGCGAAACAGTGAGCGTCAGCAATCTGGACCTGAAGCGCGAAGCCGGGACATTTCATTTGCGTTCCGGCACGGTGTGCTTTATGGCACCGGTGGCCGGCAAGGTGACGGGAGCTGTGTTCACCGGAGACGGGAATTTCATTCTCGATCCCCCGGAGTCGGAAAAGAGCATGCTGAAGCTGCTGACCAAAGAAACCGAATTCAGTGAAAGCTTCAGCCAGTTGGTGTTGCGATTCACCGACTCGACCTATGACGACATCAAGAGAGGTGGCAGCGTTGTGACGTCCGGTTGCGACGCCGGGTTGCTGAAAGACACGCAGCACACAACGCGGCACAAGCTCAAGAGCAATCTTGACTCGCGCATCCTCGAGGACGTGCTCAGTCCAGAGCCTGGGCTCTTGTTTGTCGCTTTCATCCACGGCAAGCACTACAACGGGCAAGAACTCTACGAGATCGATCCGCATGAAGGACGCGATCAAGTCGATTTCATGACCTACGACGAGAACAAGTACGGAGACTGGGCTTCATTCCCCATGTCAGGGGAGCACAAGAAGAGCGCGATCGGACAGCCGATCCGCATCGACCATCAGCAACTGGAGACCACCCTCGAGAAAAATGCCAACCTGATTGGCAAGTCCACCACAACGTTCACCGCGCAGCTGAACGGTGTGCGTGTCGTGCCCCTCAACCTGTTCCGGACTCTCAGGGTGCGCAAAGTGACCACCGCCGAGGGCCAGCCGTTGTCATTCATCCAGGAAGACAAGAATGATGACGCGCAGTTCGCCGTAATCCTGCCGAAGGCGCTGGCTGCTGGCGAGCAGTTCACGATTACAACCGAATACGAGGGCAAGGAAGCGGTTACGAATGAAGGCGGAGGCAACTACTTTCCCGTTGCCCGCATGAACTGGTATCCAAATAATCCCGGCGGAGGTCTCGGCGAGTACACCACCTACGACATGATCTTCCGCATCCCCAAAGGGATGCAGATCGCAGCCACGGGTGCTCGCGTCAGCGACAACAACGATGGTGGACAGAACGTGACCGTGTGGAAGAGCGAAGCGCCGCAGACCGTGGCCGGCTTCAGCTTCGGTAAATTCAAGGTCGAGGAAGGAAAGCTCGACAAGCCGGAATACGTCGTGCAATCGTATGCCAATCAGGAATCGCCCAACTGGGTGCAGAGCCTGCAGCACGCCGCCAGCGGAGATGACCTGCCGACCATGGGATCGCATACTTCAAAAGTGGCTCTGGGCACGATGAGTACGACAGGCCTCAACAAGAAATCCCTCGCCGAAGGTGAACTCGCAGTGCAGCTCTACAGCGACTACTTCGGCCCGTCCTTGTTTAAACATCTGCAGCTCACACAGCAGACCGCCTGCAATTTTGGCCAGTCGTGGCCGGAGCTGGTCTGGATTCCGATCTGCTACTACTTCGACAGCACCGTGCGCCATCAACTTGGAATGGACTGGGGCGACCGCGGCTACTGGAAAGTTGTGACTCCCCACGAAGTGGCGCACCAGTGGTGGGGACACACGGTCGGCTTCAGTTCCTATCGCGATCAGTGGATGAGCGAGGGCTTCGCCGACATGTCCGCTTCGCTCTACCTGACGTTGATTGAGAAGAATCCGAAAAAGTTCATCACCTTCTGGAATGACGAGCGTGAACTGCTGCTCGAGCGCGATGCGCAGGGTTTCCGGGCCATTGACGCCGGGCCGCTGACCATGGGCTACCGCACCAGCAACTCCCGCACCGGATTCGACACCACCCGCCGCCTGATCTATCCCAAGGGCGCTTACGTCCTGCACATGATCCGCATGATGATGCAGGATAACCGCACCCACGATCAGCGCTTCAAGGAAACGATGCAGGATTTCGTCAACACTTACCGCGGCAAGGCCGCTACTACAGAAGACTTCAAGGCTATCGTCGAAAAACACATGACCCAGGAGATGGACCTGGAGGGCAACCACAAGATGGACTGGTTCTTCAACGAGTACGTCTACGGGACACAGCTGCCCACGTACCAAATGAACGCGACCTTCGATACGGGAGCCAATGGAGATGTGGTGATGAGCATACAGCTGTCGCAATCGAACGTGCATGACGGTTTCCGGATGCTGGTGCCGATCTACCTGGAGTTGCCCAATGGCATGTTCTTCCTGGGAAGAGTCCACCTCACCGGGAACAACACGTTCGAGCAGAAGATACCTCTGAAGGGATTGAAGGACAAACCCAAGAGGGCGGCGATCAACTACTACGATGACGTGCTGGCGTCGCCGAACTAGAAATCGAGTCCGAAAAGGGAAAAGGGAGCACGTGAATGCTCCCTTTTATGTGCTGGACAGCAGTGTTACTTGCTCGAGCCAGGTTGCATGCCCTCACTCGAGTCACCGAGTTCGAGGGCGAACTTCTTGCCTTCGAAACGGGCGCCGGCCAGCGAGGTGGTTCCGTCGTCGTTGTGCTTCACCACGGCGGCGTTGTTCTGCGACGGCGAACTCAGATCCACTATTTTCGCAGGGACTTTGGCGAGCACTTTCTTCCCTTGCGTGATGCTGACTTCTACGTTCGGACCGCTGCCCTCCCATTCGAGCCGGTACTCGCCGGCCTTGAGTTTAGTTCCGTTGACCGTCGTGGGATTCTGCAAGGTCATACTGGCTTTTGTAGCTGCGAACGCGCTGGAGGCCAGCAGCAGAGCCAACCCCATCACCAGACTCTTCGAAACTGTCGCGAACTTCATAGCTGCTCCATTTTCTTTCCCGAGGTCACGTCGGGAAGCGGTTGGGGCGGCCCGGTTCGCGACGGCGCGAGAAAACACTTGTGTTTCCCCACGAATCGCATAAAATGCTGCCGCCGGGGTTGTGCAGACGGGCCGCAAGCCTGTTCTGCCGCGATGGGGGTTTTCTCACCTGGGCCGCCAAACCGAGTGTGAGAGAATCCCCAGACCCCGCAAAATGTCGAATCAAAGCGACTGGCGTCACCTCTGCACCAGTCTCTTACCCACTCTGAGCGATTACGTATTCGATGCTCTCGAAGTTCCCTGCGATTGTGATCTCGTTACACTTTCTTGGACGATAATCACTGCGTTCCGGTAGCAAGGAACGGCCGCGAATTCATTGCGAATTCACAATGAAAAAGGGAACATCAGGCGTGTGTTTTGTGATTTGTTTGCGGGTGCGACGTAATTCGGAAACACGCTGCAGGTGTGTAGAGACGTAATAACCTAGCAAGCTACGTCTCTACACGTAGAAATGAAATCAGTGGGCGTCGCTGTGCTGGCGCTCGACCGGCCAGATATTCGCCTGATCTTTCTCGAACGGATAAACGTGCACCATCCAGTTGAAGATCACGGGATGAAATGTTCCACCGGCGGCGTCGCAGGCTTCCTGCGTGATGATCGATCCCCGCAAACCAAACTGCGGATGTGCCGCCAGCATTTCTTTCCCCTTGTCCGCGGGCGGAGCACAGAAGTTCACGTGCTCGTGCCCCTGCGCAACCCTGAGTGGAATGCGCTCGTCGAGTTGCTCTTTCGTCAAACGCTTGGGCGCGGTATACATCACGCCGATCAACTTGTAGTCGTCGCCCTGCTTTGCATAGAGCAAGGACGTGGGGTGCTCGGGATTGAAACGGAAAAAAGCTTTCCGAGCGTAACCCTGGTTCGTGACTTGGTACATCTTCTGCCGGATTTCGGGATGGAAAATCTCGAAGCCGTCGGCGAGTGCGGCGTGGTAATCCGAGTATCGTTCTGAAGCCTTGCGCGCTTCTGCGGCGACTTGTTGGGCGCGTGCTGCGTCACCCGGCTTCGGCTGGCGCAGGGAGGTCATCTTCATGTGCGGGCCCATATCCATGTGTCCTTCCATGGAATTCATGACCTGGGCGCTGGCATCGGTGTCGGCGTCCTTCTCGCCGCCCATCGGCATGTCTGTCATCTTGGACATATCGTGACCGGACATGCCTGACATATCCATACCCGGCATGGACTGCTGCTGGCCGGCCGACTGCGCGCCGCTCGACGGAGCGCTCGGCGTTTGTCCCCAGGCCAAGCTGCACGTCATGCTGCACATCAGGAGAGCAACGAAGGTCACAAGACGATTCTGCATAGGAGAGTCCCCCACAATCTCAGATGGTATTTAACCCTGATGCAGAGTGAGTGTTTCTCCAAGAGATCGTAGGTTACTCACGATGACAGAGGTAATCAGAAGGCTCGAACTTGCGCGCGCGTTGGCGGCGGGGCGCGGTTTCTGGTACACCTAACTGCTTGACCCTGGAAACCATTGTCTTCCTCTTTTTCGCCGGAGCGCTCGGCGGAGCCCTGAATTCCGTCGCGGGCGGCGGGAGTTTCATCGCGTTTCCTGCGCTGCTGTTCACCGGCGTGCCCCCGATTCCCGCCAACGCAACCAACACCATCGCGCTGTGGACCGCCGCCGCGGCTAGTGGAGGCGCGTACCGCAAGCGGTTGGACGTCGCACGCCGCGTGATGATTCCGCTGCTGGCTGCAAGTCTGGTCGGCGGGTTGGCGGGAGCATTCCTGCTGCTGAAGACACCAGCTCACACATTCATGCGAGTGCTGCCGTGGCTGACGCTGGGCGCCACTCTACTGTTTGCCTTCGGCAAGAAGCTCGCCGGCGGCCGACAGTCGGTAATCGAGCATGAGGCTTCGACCGCGGCGCTCGCGGCGACCACGCTGTTCCAGTTATGGGTCGCCGTCTACGGAGGTTACTTCGGCGGCGGCATGGGCATCGTGATGCTCGCCATGCTGGCCGCGCTGGGTATGACCGACATCCATGCCATGAACGCGCTGAAGAGCGTGCTGGGGTTTGTGATCAATGGCGTCGCGGTCGTGACGTTCGTCGTAGCACGCGCGGTGTACTGGAAGCACGGCATGGTGATGATCGTCGGCGGAATTGTGGGCGGATACTTAGGAGCTCACTACGCGCTGAAGATGCCGCAAAAATGGATTCGCATGTTTGTCGTGCTGGTCGGCGCAGGCATGACGGTGTACTTCTTCTGGAAGTCGTATTGACAAGCAAATCGGCCACGGATTTAACGGACCTTCACGGATCAAAACCCCAAAACCTAAGACCTGTAATCAGACCTAAGACCTTGGAATTGATCCGGGAAATCCGTGGCCGAAGTTCCTACTGCAGAGGTGCCGACACGTGCTCGTGCACGATAAGCCACTTGCCGTCTGCGTTCTCAAAGAACACTGTCCAGCGGAAAGTGCCCATCTCGACTTTACCCGCCTTGGTCGTCATCTCTTCTTTCACAGAGGCGGTGGCCCAGACCAGGTCGCCTTGCGGGTGGATAGCGGCATCATCATTCACTGTGAACTTGGCACTCTTGTAGCCAGCGAGAACTCCCTTGACGCCGTTCTCGTACTCTTCCCAGCTGTTGTACTTGAGCGGTGCGATGTCGAAGAAAGTGTGCGGGCCGGTGGCGTAGTACTTGGCGACGTTGGCGGGGTCAAGGGTGGACCATCCGTCCCAAACCTTCTGCAGTAAAGCTTTGTCTGGAACCGGACCGGCGGCCACCTTCTTCATGGTGGACTTCTTCGTCTGGGCGAAACCGGACAGGGTGACGGCCAGCAGGCACAGCGAAACGGTTAAGAAACGCTTCATTGATTTGGATTCCTCCGGAGATTCGCCGAGATTCTCGCATAACTACGGGAAAAGGAAAAGACTAGGTGCCTCCTCGGAACAGGGCGTATGCGGTCGATGCAAAGGTGCGCCAGCACCACCGGCGCGAGCCGGCGCGTCTTCCAGAAGTAGATGGAGAACACGGCGAAGATAGTGACGAGAACGATTCCGTTGGTGGATCCCTGATAGAGGTGGTAACTCAT
>DATDGW010000537.1:0-4126 GCA_036521895.1 Candidatus Sulfotelmatobacter sp.
CTCAGTGGTTTGTGCGTCTTCTCGAACAGCGTGCCAGCCGTGATCGAGGTTTCGTGACCACAGCGGGCACAGACGATAGCCAGTCGGGCCCTCCGCCATCCGCGGTCGCCAGCACACTTGGGGCACGCAAAGCCCTTAGGCTGTCCGCGACGGTGTAAAAGAGCAGCAGTTCTGCCAGTTTGATGGGCAGCAGGCGGGGTGATTTTTGAGGGCTGGGCACACGAGGGCGGAGGCAGCGAATCGAGCGCGCCGTAGGGATGCCGGGCTGGTCTGCTGGGGCGCAGTTTAGGCCAAGGGATTCTCTCCTGCGCCGTCAGTGGGAAGGGGAGGTGTGGAGGACCGGGCGTGCTTGGTGTCGGGCCGGACCGATTCGATCACCAGGTAGAATTTATCGGCACTGTTGACTTTGCCCGCCACGCAATAGGCCTGGCCAGGCACGAGGTGGTGGGCTTTGGTGAAGTCATGCAATCGATAAACACGCTGGGTATCGCGGTCGACGAGCAGCAACACCGCACATGACCGGTACTCCTTCCGCGAAAGCAAGAACAGATGATTGGCGCTGAAGTTGAACATGGTGGCAAAGATGGAACGGGGGTGGAGGGCACCCCCGCCCCATGGGCAGCGCCGTTGAGGGGTTCACCCGCCGGACTCCTCCGGTTGAGGGCTATCGCTCAGAGCGGCGCCTGAGAAGGGCCCGCGTTCAGGCAGCGGCAGGCGGCGGGCTCTTCTGAGCTTTACGCAGGCTTTCTCCCCCCAACAGAAAAATCTCGGAGTTCTCCACCAACCGGTCGGCGATGGCCGCCGCGATGGTGGTGTTATAGAGGATGTTGCCCCAATCCGAAAACGCCGTGTTGGTGGTAATAATCGTGCTGCGCTTGTGCCCGTGGCGAGTGGAGATGACCTGATAGAAGAGGTTGGAAGTCTGCTGGTCGAGGGCCAGGTAGCCCAGTTCGTCCACGATCAAGGCGGCGGGTTCGGTGTAGACCTTGAGTTTGCGAACCAGGGAGTGATCGACCTGGGAAGCGAGCAACTGGTTGAGCATCTCCATGGCGGTGGTGAAGAGCACGCGCACGTTGGCCTGGCAGGCACGCCAGCCGAGGATCTGCGCCAAGAAGGTTTTTCCCACGCCGGGATTGCCAATGATGACCACATTGGTGCCCTGCTGGAGGAAGTCCAGGTCGAGCAGGTGGAGGAGGCGGTTTTTGGCTTGCTGGCGGGATTTATGATGGGCGAAGTGGAACTGGTCGAGGGCGGGCTGCGCGGGAAGGCGAGAGAGCTGGAAGCGGCGCTCGATCGCCCGGCTGTGGCGGGCTTGCAGTTCCAGGTCGGCCAGACGTTCCAGGGCGGCGGCGAAGCTAAGATTTTCCTTCGCCGCCTCCTGGGTCATCGTTTCCAGTTCTTGCGCCATGGTGGTCAGGCGGAGTTGGCTCAGTTTCTCGGGCAGGGTCATCGGAAGACTCCTTTCGGGCTTTCAAAATGAGGGCATCGTAGTCGAGCAAGGACAACGGGTCGGTGGTGAGTTGATTGAGTTCTGGATCGCGCAACTGCAAGAGGGGCTGAAGCGGGCGTGGTGACTCGATTTGGTGTAAGAGATGGGCCACGTAATCGGCGCCGAAAGCGCGGGCGGCAAGAGCTTTTTGGAGGGCGGCGGCGACCTGTTGGGGGCGATAAGCGCGGAACAGACCAAGGAGTTCCTGAAGCTGGCGGAGGAGCGAACGGTCGGAGTCGGCCAGCCCGCGCAGATAAGCTTCGACCGTTTCCAGCGGGCAGACTCCGTCGAGCAGCTTCAGCAGTCGTTGTTGCGCCTGGGAGCGCCGGGCCGCAGGGCGGTGTTCGAGTAACTCTTTTTCAAAGCGCCCGGCGCCGATGTTCTGGCCGCGCCGCCAGCAGCGCGCATAGCGGACGATTTCCGTGCCCTCCCGATCAGAGAGGGTGAGGGAGGAGGAGTCGGCCTTGGCCATCAGGTGCTGGGTGACGAAGCGGGGCGGGGCGTAGTAACGGTTGGCGTCAAAATGCCATCGCAGGTCCTTGTACACGAAGACCTCGGCGGTGTCGCGGTAATCGGGGGCCAAAGCCGGCGGGGGGCGCAGGGTGTCGGGACGGAAGCGATCGCAGGGCCGCTGGCGGGTTTCGCGATGCAGGCGGACGTTGGCCACCTCGTCGAGCCATTGCCGCACTTGCCGGTTCACATCGGCGAGATCGGTGAAGGAACGGAGGGGCCAAAAGTTGGAACGGAGATAGGCGACGCTCTTTTCCACCTTGCCCTTTTCCCAGCCCGCGCCGGGATTGCAGGCGCGAGGGTAAAAATCGTATTCGCGGGCGAAGGCGAGGAAGCGCGGCTGGAAGCGCACCAGGCGGCCATCGTGTTCGGCGACGGCGGTCAGCAGGTTGTCGAACCAACATTCTCGGGCCACTCCGCCGAAGGCCTGGAAGGCATGCTGGTGGCAGCGCACGAAAGTTTCGAAACTCTGGCTGTGGGTGAACTCGACATAGAGCATCCGGCTGTGGGCCTCGATCAGACAGAAGGCATAGAGCTTGCGCTTATCGCCCTGATAGTCGAGCGAGTCGAAGTGGCCCCAGTCGATCTCGAAGCGCTCGCCGGGTCCGGGCTCCATGCGCACGAAGGCCCGGGGGGTCGAGCGCGAGGGGCGCACGCGGTGCAAGTACCCGTCCAGGATGGTGTGTCCGCCGGCATAACCCGCCGCTCGCAGGCGCTGCAAGATGACCACCCCTGGGGCGTGGGGGTCCTGCGCCAAGAGTTCGGCGACGAGCAGCTGGAAGGGATCGAGCTTGCTGGGGCGAGGACGGTGGACCGGGGAGGGCACCGGAGCCTGGAGATATTTTTTGACAGTGCGGGCGGCGAGGTGGAGCTGGCCGGCGATGCGGCGCACCGACCAATGCTCGCCGCCCGCGAGACGATGAATTTCGTTGATCTGGTCAATCTTCAGCATGCTTGCGGTTATAAACCGGCAGCAGAGGCAAGACCAGAGGGGTGTTCTTTACAAGCCGCGGGGGGCGCCCGGCGAGGAAGGCTACCCGGTTGAAGAATCAAGAGTTGGGAATCGGCCAAGTTGTTCTTTACCAGATCGTCCGCGGCCGGGCCCAGCAGCCAAACCTCGGCCGGAGAACGCTTTAGGTTGAGAGCCAAGTTGTTCTTTACAAGATGCTGGAGGCGGTGGCGTTGGTCACGGACTTGCTGCTGTTGGCGATTTCGTTCGACCGCATCCGCGTGCCGCTCCCGATACTGCTGCTGGTAGTGAGGATGCGCATCGCGCCACTTTTTCCGGCTTTCCTGCACCACTTGGGCGTAGAGGGGATCGGAGCGAATCTTTTCGCGGTGATAATCCCGGCGGCGTTGCCGCTGGCACAAGGGCTGGCTGCAAACCAGTTGTTGCGGGTGATAAGGTGCAGGCTGAAAGAATTGCTGACAGTGAGGGCAGCGGCGATCATTCATCAAGCGGCTCCGGATCAGAATGCAAGCGCTTCATTCTGCTCGGAACCACTCTTGAACTCGAATCCGCCGCCAAAAAAATCACCGCGTATAGAAACTCCTATAGAGTTTTTTGCCGCGTCCCCGCCCATGGGCCTGCTGCTCATCAGACCGGCGGAACTGCAGCTCTTTTACACCGGCGCGGACATTGTACCTGGTGGCCGCTTGATCAGCTGTACGGCAAGGACGTCGGGCGCTAGGGAAGGGCATCGGCATCGAAACCTGGACACAACCGCGACCTACTGGCATGCGCGATACGCACCACCTGTCAAGCAATTTAAGAATGTTACTTTCGCTGAACCATTGACGGAACAATGAATACGTATTATCATTTCCTGACAGTACGTATTGGGGTGCGCGTGACGAAGCTGACGCTAAGCGCTGAAAAGGAAGTGATCCGGCAGGCCAAGAAGCTTGCGGCGGAGAACGGCACAACCGTTTCCGCCCTGTTCTCCAACATCTTCAGGGCCATGGGCCGCACTTCAGGCTTGCGGGAACCGTCAGCCCCGCTCACCAGGAAAGCGACGGGGCTCATCCGTTTGCCTCTAGGCGCCGATGACCAGCGCCTTCTCGAAGACGCGTTGGCCGCGAAGTACGGCGGGCGAAAATGAAGGTCTTCATTGATACAAATGTGCT
>DATDGW010000538.1:0-5611 GCA_036521895.1 Candidatus Sulfotelmatobacter sp.
AAAGCGCGCACGGATGACGCTTCCGACTCTACACGACAACGCATGTGCGAAACTAGCTCTGAAATTCGGAAACGCCAGCGCTTGCGGACTCCGCTGCCTATGGGATGTGCGGGAAGCCAGCCCTCCCGAGCCATCTTCTTCACGGTCACCGGGCTGATCTTCAAAAAGTTTGCTGCTTCTTCGGGCGTTACGAAGGGTTCGTTGTCTTCGGCTGGATTCATTTTCTACTCCATCCCGGAACTTCGGACGGGTTCATCTGGCTGAGCGTGCAGCAATCCCTGCGACGTAGGTCGTCCGACCGGGGAGCAAACGTTGCACTTGACACTAACGCACGTGTACCAATACAGTCAATACGTAACGTTACCATATTTTAGTGAGGGTGACCCTTTGGCAGACAAGACCCCGATCCTGCAGCAGCCGGTGATCTCCATTCGGATTTCCGACGAGCTGCGTCAAAGACTCGACACTTTGAAAGAAATCATGGCCTCCAAGAGTGGCGAACCCGTCTCAACATCGGAGGCGGCAAAGCAGCTCCTTGAGTCCTCTAAAGAGGAGCGATTAGAGTTCGTAAATCTACTCTCAGAGCCAACCGATTCCCTGGTGAAGATTCGCGGGAAGGTAGACGCAAAGCTGCCACTTTCGCAAGCCGAATGGACCCTAGTTGCTTACTACTGTCAGCAGGGTGCGGAGTTATTTGCAAATACCGGCCAGACGGACATTTCGTTTGAATCTCTCGCCGGAATTCTCGAAGCTTTCCTTGCCGTTTATGGACTTGTATCTAAACAGAGAAAGAGGGGCCCGATGGCCCCTTATCTCCTCACCACATTGCCGTCACAAAAGCAAACTGAGGCGAAGCAGTCAGAGGGGATCGTAAACGATGATGTGCAGCGGGCCGTGAACCGAACCATCCACACGCTAAAGAACGCTGACAGCGAGACTGACCGACCAATTCATACCGCTCGACTTCTCTACATGGTTCTTGACAACGAAAAGTTTCTAAACATCGAGAAGCTGAACGAAGCGCTGCGACCGTACTGGCCGATTCTCTGGCGCGTGTGCGCCCGTGGCCATTACCTCCGCCATGAAGAACCCTTACGCGATGGTGCATTTTGGGGTGCCGATTCTAGGTTGAGAAATCCTGGGCCATTGCCTTCGTTTCAGGAAGGCGAATACCGCCTCGAATTTCACCGGGGGCCGGAGACGGAATTTTCTACCTGGTTGTATTTTCCCGGAAGATTTGCTCTGCAATATCCGCTCTTCGATTACCCGAGAATTGCGGAACTTCGGACGATACTAGAAGGGTTGTCGCTGCGCGACACACTGATCTTCTGGGAAGGTCGCTATTTCCTTGCGTCTACGTGGTTCGACGAAGACGAAAAGGTCGGCGTCGTATTTCGCTCTCGGGACCACGGGATCGCCCTCACATTTCATCATGACGATTGGCAGGCTATTAAGAGTCTGTTCCGCCGCGGCTGGCAGGCGCCGGAAGTGGTCCGTCTGTGGAATGCGTTGGCGAGGGAGTATGGCGAGCTGTGAAAGGCGCGGTGCTTCGCACCGGAAGAATTTGGACACGTCACCCCCAAGTTGGGAACTGTGGAGCGCCAGACGGCGATTCGATGTTTACGCAGGTTAACGTTCGTTGCGTCAACAAAATCGGCGATCGGCTGAATGAGCGCGGTAGCGAACGATCACATTTGTTTGCGACAAAGCGCCGCCAATTGTCGATCAGGTAAACGCGTTGAAAGGCAAGACCTTGCTGGAACTGGCAATTAGGCAGTTTAATCGCAGCGGTATCAAGCGCAGTTGTGCAACAAGGCGGTTCGTCCAATGAGCAGTCCCCGCGTTCAAGCTAATCAGCAGTCCAGTTTGCCGTTCGGAGCAGAAGCGAAGCCTGGCTTCCGCACCAAGACTGCGGCCACGAGACTGACTCCCGAAGAACTAGGAGAATTAGAAGCTGCCGCCGAAAGCGTAGGGCAGGCTCTCTCCGAGTGGTTGCGCGGGACCGCTCTGTGCGCTGCGCGCCAGCGGCCCGCTGACCCCGCCGAACTGGTATTGGCCGAAGTCTGGGCGGTGCGTTACGCGCTCCTGAATCTCTTCCACGCAGCCTCTCAAGCGGCATCGGACGGCAAACAATTGTCGCCTGATTCCGTCCTCAAAATTCGCGACCAGGCAGACGCACGAAAGCTTCAGCAGGCACGCAAACTGCTTGATGACTTCTTCGCCCGCGGGGGTAAGGAAAGAGCTCGTATGCCATGAGTGCCATGCCTTTCCCCGGAAGCTTTTCGCTCTTGACGCCGTTGCTTTGGGTAGCCGCGATGTTCCTTTTGCTGTTGGCTGTGCGGAGCGTGTTGCAGAACCGGTTCTCACGTAAAGGGCCGGATAGGGAAACGATCGAATGGGACCGACCTCGGCCAAGTTTGATCCAGAGATGGAGGATAAAGAGGGGCAGAATCCGATTCAGACTGCCGAGATTTTCGCAGCGGCAGATGCCGGAGATCGCGCCGAAACAAGCGCCATCAGGGCCCGCGAATACTCCTGCAGATCCGCGGAAGAAGCCTACCCACCCGATGCTCGCCCTCTTTGGTTCGACCGTCGGTGTGTCCGAGAGCAAACCCAAAGAGACGTTCGCCTGGGAGAAAACGAAGGGGATCGAATAAGAGACAACTTGCCAGGAACACCACTTCAGGCTTGAGGAGCCTTCGCTATGCTCACGATCTCGAAACCTTTGTCAGCCAGCCAGGCGCAGTCCTACCATGAGCGCGAGTTTGCCTCGCAGGAACAGAACTACTGGAGCCGCGATCAGCAGGGTCACACTGAGTGGCAGGGCAGACTTGCCGAGCAGTGGGGGTTGCGAGGGGGCGTTGGTTCCGAACACTTTAGACGACTGAGCGAAGGCCAACATCCGCAAACCGAAGAGCAGCTCGTACGTCATCAGGTATCAAGAACCTACGAAGGGAAATTCGGCAAGGAAGTAACCAGCGCCGAGCACCGAGCCGCGTGGGACGCCACATTTTCTGCACCGAAGTCGGTATCAATTACCGCTCTCGTGGGCGGCGATGATCGGGTGCGGGAGGCCCATCGGGAGAGCGTCCGCGCGGCACTTCAGGAACTTGAACGATACATGCAGGCGCGGATCGGCAATGTCCATGCCCCGGAGACGACCGGGAAATTTATCGCCGCCACTTTCGAGCACGACACCGCGCGGCCCGTCGATGGCTATGCTGCGCCCCAGCTTCATACTCATGCCGTGATCTTCAACATGACCGAGCGCGAGAACGGTGTAGAAAATGGGAAACAGATGCGAGCTTTGCAGCCACACGAGATGTTCGTGTCACAGCGCTACGCCACTGCAGTCTACCGATCCGAATTGGCGATGCGTCTGGAAAAGCTGGGCTACGAACTGGAGCGCGGTAAGCATGGACAGCCAGAAATTCGCGGTTACTCGAAGGAATATCTGGAGGCTTCCAGTCCGCGACGTGAACAGATCAAAAACCATCTCCGGGAACAAGGAATCGACGGAGCCGCGGCAGCACAGATCGCGGCCCACCATACTCGCGACCGCAAAGAACTGCTGTCGCCTGGAGAAGCCTTACAGCGGCACCGCGCGTTGGCCGCACAATACGGGCATCAGGCGGACCGCGCCGTCGCGCAGGCGCGCCAGCATGGGCAATACCAGATGCCGGAGCCAGAGGTTCAGGCGAAGCGGGCCGTGACCTGGGCGCGCGATCATGTCTTCGAGAGATCGGCTGTGCAGGACCGCCGCGCGATCCTTGAAACAGCGCTGGTGCGCGGCATGGGAGAAACCACCTATGCCCAGGTCCGGCAGGAGTTCGAGCGCCGGATCGAGGCCGGGGAGTTCCGGGAAGTCTCGCACGTTGGTGTTGGAAGACACTACACAACCGCCGTGATGGTGCGCATGGAGCACGAGATCGTTGGCCGGATGCAAGAAGGCAATCGGCGCACCTACACCGATCCCATGCTGGCTTCGCCGCAGGTGCGCATCGCCACGGAAGACCGCCATCCGGAGTTGAATGCGTCCCAGCGTCAAGCAGTAGACGAAATCTTTCTTTCGCGAGAGAAGGTTGTCGGTTTAGATGGCATCGCAGGTGCGGGCAAGACAACAACTCTGTCCGTGATTCGCGAAGGCGCGGAGGCCGAGGGCTACAGAGTGGAAGGTTTCGCGCCAACATCCCGCGCGGCACAAAAGCTCGGGGAAGCAGGCATGGAGACATCCACACTACAGAAACACCTGGTACGCGGACAGCAGCCCGATACCGGCGAGAAACGGCTCTATGTACTCGATGAATCCTCTCTGGCGTCGACCAGGCAGGTGCATGAGTTTGTGAACCGGCTCCATCCGAATGACCGTGTGTTGCTCGTAGGCGACCGGCGGCAACATGAGGCAGTCGAAGCCGGGCGTCCCTTCGCGCAGCTTCAGGATGCCGGTATGAGAACGGTGAAGCTCGAAGAGATCGTGCGCCAGATAGACGCGGAACTGAAACAGGTAGTCGATCAGCTTGCGCGCGGCGAAGTGCACGAGGCGATCCAGAATCTTGACCGGCAGGGCCGAGTGCATGAGATTCAAGGCCACGACCAGCGCATCGCCGCTATCGCGAGGGAGTACGCGAAATCACCAGAGAACACGCTGGTGATTTCTCCCGATAATCGCTCTCGCATCGAGATCAACGAGCGCGTCCATGCGGAATTGCGGCAGAGTGGCCTCGTTGGTAACGAGGAGTACCACTTCAGGACGCTTGTCCCGCGCCAAGACCTCACCGGCGCAGACCGCACCTGGGCCGAGCGCTATGACCTGGGCGATGTGCTGCGCTACTCGCGCGCATCGAGGGAGACGGGCATCGGGAAGGGCCAGTATGCACAGGTCAAGAGCATAGACGCCCCGACCAACCGGCTGACAGTCGAGCTGCAGGACCACACGGAGCGCACTTACGATCCACGCCGACAGCAGGGCGTCTCCGTCTTTCGGGAGGAGATGCGAAGTTTCTCAGTAGGCGACCGCATCCAATTCACTGCGCCGGCCAACGAACTGAAGGTTGCCAACCGCGAGTTGGGGACCATCGGGAGCATCGAGGAAAACGGGCGGCTGCGCTTGATGACAGATGATGGTCGCGCGATCGAGCTTGATACGCACAAGCGTACGCATCTCGACTATGGCTATGCCATCACCAGCCACTCCAGCCAGGGGCAGACTGCCGACCGTGTCCTGATTCATGTAGACACCGAGTTGGGCGCTAAGGATCTGCTCAATAGCCGCATGGCATACGTTTCGGTCTCGCGTGGACGCTATGACGCCCAGATTTATACGAACAATGCACAGACGCTCGGGCATGAACTCAGCCGGGACGTGTCCCATTCGCCTGCGATCCAGCAAGAGCCCGGAGCGCACAAGATAGAACCACAAACCACGCATACGAATCAGATCGGTCAGGGCCTCGGTCTAGGTCTGTGATGCCGCTATCACGAATGACATGCCCCGGATAGCCAGAGCATAACCGAGGCCCGGCCAGTGTCAAGGCCGCGCTTCGCGCGCCGCGTTCGCGGTCCAAGAGCCTTGACACCGGCCTTTGCGCCTCGGCTTATTATTCAGCTATCC
>DATDGW010000539.1:0-1683 GCA_036521895.1 Candidatus Sulfotelmatobacter sp.
AGGCAGTCTGCATTCCGGCGCGCAACCGACGTCACGTCCTCGATTCTCACGATCCATTCGCTCACGTAACGCCGGACAGCCTCATCAGCCAACCCGATTTGGATCGCCCGAAAGTACCGCATGTTCGAGCACCCATTCGAACCCTTCGCGTGTTATGTCGATGCCCAGAACGACTTCCGGACCAGGCTTGGACGCAAATCCACAGCGATACATCATCCCGTTAAAGGATGGCTTGATCCACGTCATCCGCCCCATGCTGAAGGGCGGAACGAACTTTCCCGCGGCAAGGGCGGCCGCCGCGATTTCCTCGCGATAGGCCTGATAAACGCGGACCGTGTCTTGCGAAAAGGCGGCCCGGATAAGGTATTGGGACATGCTTAATCCGACCACCGCTGCGGCGTCCGGTCCCACCGATGCTTCTTCAATTCCGCAAGCAGTGATTTATCCAGAGGCCCCGCGTCGCTCGCGGCAATGTTCTGCCGTACGTGCTCGGGCTTCCTCATCCCGACAATCGTGGTGCTCACCGCCGGATGCGACAGAATGAACCGCAGCGCCATCTCCGGCAGTGTCATTCCCGCCGGAAGAATTTCTTTTAACTGGTCAACGCGCTTGATGGTCTTCGCCAGATTCTCCGGACCAAAATATCCGGCCCGCCAGTCGCCTTTCGGAAAGCGCGTCTCCAGCGTCATCTTGCCGCCGAGGCTGCCTTCATCCAGCGGCACCCTGGCAATCACGCCCACGTTGAGTTCCTGGCAAACAGGGAAGAGTTCATCCTCTGGCGCCTGGTCGAATACGTTGTAGATCACCTGCACCGCATCCACCAGTCCCGTTCGCAGAGCCTTAATCCCGTTCTCCGGCTGCCAACGATTGATGCTCAGTCCAAAGAAGCGAATCCACTGGTCGCGCTTCAGCTTCTCGACGGTGGAGCGGAACTCACTCTCCCCAGTCCACGAGTCATCCCACACATGGAACTGGAGCAGATCGATGGTCTCCCCGCGCAGCTGCTTGCGAATCAGGTCGGCATACTTGAAAACGTGTTCCGCCGAAAATACGTCGCTGTACTTGTATTCGGGCAGCGCCGGCCACCGATCATTCGCCGGAGGAATCTTCGACGCCGCATAGATCCGCTTACCCGAATTGCGCGCCATGATCTCGCCCAGCAGCCCGTCGCTCTTGCCCGCGCCATAAGCCCAAGCCGTATCGAAAAAGTTGCAGCCCTCGTTCACGCCCAGTTGCATCGCGGTCACTGACTCTTTATCGTCTGAGCCGCTCCACCCGCTCATCCCCCACAGTCCGTGGGCAATGTCGCTCACTTCGAAACCGGTCCGACCCAGCTTGCGGTATTTCATGATTGCGTCCTCCAGGGAATATCCGTTTCGGGAAGAGTTTCAGAAGCGAACTGACCAGCATATATCGAAGCCCAGATTTCCGCCCGAATCGACCCTCTTCCGAGATGTGTGGAAGAGGGATCAGCCAGCCTTCCGATGGCGTCATCCCGAGCGCAGCCGCTTTCCGGCGGAGCGAGGGATCTCGCGTGGAACTGGGTGGGCGGCAACCGACCGTATCATGAATGCTGCTTTTTCGATACCAGCCATCGAAATTTTGCGGCCACCCGGTCAACCTCCGGGGTGTTTAATGAACCTAGATCATAAACAGGAGGACGCTGCCCAATGAAATCGGAAT
>DATDGW010000540.1:0-3645 GCA_036521895.1 Candidatus Sulfotelmatobacter sp.
CCCGTCGCTGTCCCTCGGTACCGCGCCGGTGCTGCGCGCCGCGGCCGGATCGGTTCTTTACCTGGCCATGATCGCGCTGCTCAGCCTCGGCATCGCCACCGCCGTGCGAGACTCCGCCACCGCCATCGGGGTCGCACAGCCGTGATTGCCGCAGCCGCAGGGGACGCCGTCTGGTTCGATGGTGACGTGGCCAAACTCACCCGCCATGCCGTTCATGCCGTAGAAGATTTTGCCGTTCAAGACGATGGCGCCACCGATACCTGTACCCAGAGTGATCATCGCCATATTGTCGACGTCACGGCCTGCCCCCAGCCATTTTTCGCCGAGAGCGGCGACTTTGGCGTCGTTATCGAGGAAGACGCGGGCGCCGAGGCGGCGCTCGATTTCGTCGCGCACGGGATAGTCGCACCATCCGGGAAGGTTGGCGGACTTGCGCATCATGCCGGTTTCCATGTCGATGATGCCGGGGACTCCGATGCCGGCTCCGACGAAGCGGCCGCTGCCGCGATATTGCTCGGTCAGGCGGTGGATGGCGTCGCACATCTCGCCGATGACGTGGTCGCGGCCCAGAGCGACTTTGACTCCGAGAGTAATTTTTTCGAGAAGCTGACCGTCTGTGCTGACGGCGGCGATGCGCAGGTTGGTGCCGCCGAGATCGACTCCGATGGAAAAATCAGGCATGACCGGAAAGGTTATCAGAAGTGCGGCAGGGCGTGCTCATGGTTGATTGATGATGGTTGATGGTTGATGGTTGATGGTTGATGGTTGATGGTTGATGGTTGATGGCTGATGGCTGATGGCTGATTGCAACCCGTGCTTTGGTTTTCAATGAGCAATCAGAAATCATCAACCAGCAATTTTATTTCTGGCACTTGGGGCAGTAGTGACTGCTGCGGCCGGCGATTACGACTCGCTTGATGGGTGTCTTGCAGACTAGACAAGACTCGCCTTCTCGGCCGTAGACGCGGTGCTGGAGCTGGAAGAATCCTTCTTCGCCATCGGCATCGACGTAGTCGGAGATGGAGGAACCACCGAGGGCGATGGCTTCTTTCAGCACTTCTTTCACCGCGGCGAGGAGCTTGGCCAGCTGATCGCGGGTGATGGTTGAGACGCGGCGGCTTGGGCGCAGGCCGGCGCGGAATAGAGATTCGTCGGCGTAAATGTTGCCGACGCCGCGCAGGAGTTTCTGGTTGAGCAGCGCGCTTTTAATGGGAGTCTTGCGGCCACGGAAGAGTTTCAGGAAGCGGTCGAGATCGGCTTCCAGCGGCTCGACGCCGGTGGCGTCGAAGTCTCCGGCCTGCGCGACGCTCAGGCGTCCGAAGCGGCGGGGGTCGACGAAGCGCAGTTCCCTTCCCGAGGATAGTCTCAGGATGGCGTGAGTGTGCTTGGCTACTTCGGTTTGCGGCTCGCACACCCGCAGGCTGCCGGTCATGCCGAGGTGGACGATCCATTGGGCTTTCGTGCATTTGGGGCAGGCGTCCACGCCCGCCTGTGGTTGCATCGTTGATGATGGTTGGGTTGACGCCGTGCCCATCGGCTTTCGATCCGCTCTTCGGCCTTTCGCGGGCGAGGGCACCCGCAGCACATTTTGTCGATCTTGTTCCAGGTCGAAGACGATGTGTTTGCCCATGCGACGGACGGCGGCGATGCGGCTGTGTTCCAGTGTTGCGGCGATCGCGGATGCGGAGGACTTCAGCGGCTCTTTTTTTTGGCCTAGCCAGACGGATTCGACGGCGTCGCCGGTAACGCGTTTGGCGAGGCTACGGGCGATGGTTTCGACTTCGGGGAGTTCGGGCATTGGTTGTTTTGCTTTGAGCGTGACCCTTCGTGCCGTCCCTGCGGGACTCGTTCGATTGTTCTATGCGCCCACCCAGGACTTCCGTCCCGGGCTATCCTATCTCGCCCCTTTCGGGGCTGAATCGCGGTGACTCGACGCGTCCGGGTTCTCACCGAGATTACTTTTAAGTGAGTCGGACAGACAGCGAACGCGTCGTGCGCGCGCTCCCCTAAAAAGCCTCGTCAGAACCGCAACTCGACGAAAAGAGTCCAGCCAGTCTACTTTTTCAGGAACGTTCCCTGCTCCAGTTCCTTGAATGCTTGCTGCAGTTGCTCTTGCGTGTTCATGACGATGGGACCATACCACGCGACCGGCTCTCCGAGGGGCTCGCCAGAGACCAGGAGGAAGCGGATGCCGTCTTCGCCGGCCTGCACGGCGACTTCATCGCCGCGGTCGAAGACAACGAGAGAGCGGTTCTCGGCGTCGGCCGGAGGTTTGGTGTCGGCCCATCCGACGCTTTCGGTTGGGACCGACAGCGGGCCTGAAGCGTTACAGAATTTTCCGTCCCCGGCAAAAACGTAGGCGAAGGCGTGGCGAGTCGTCTCCACCGGAAGCGTTTTGCGTTTACCCGGAGGCACCGAGACGTCGAGGTAAATGGGGTCGGCGGCGACTCCCTCGACGGGGCCGGACTTGCCCCAGAAAGTTCCGCAGACGATGCGGACGTGAGTGCCGTCATCGTCGGTAACTTGAGGAATGTCTCCGGTCTTCACTTCTTGGTAGCGCGGCGCCGTCATCTTGAGCGCTGAGGGAAGATTGGCCCAGAGTTGGAAGCCATGCATGCGGCCGGTGGGATCGCCCTTGGGCATCTCCTGATGAATGATCCCGCTGCCGGCGGTCATCCACTGAACGTCGCCGGCGGCGATGGCGCCGTGGTTGCCCATACTGTCGCCGTGTTCGACAGTTCCGGCGAGGACGTAGGTGATGGTCTCGATGCCGCGGTGCGGGTGCCAGGGAAATCCGGCAAGGTAGTCCTCGGGAACGTCGTTGCGGAAGTCGTCGAGGAGAAGGAACGGATCGAAGTCCTGAGTGTTGCCGAAGCCGAAGGCGCGGCGCAGATGCACTCCGGCGCCTTCGAGCGTGGGCTTGGACTTGATGAGACGTTGGACGGGTCGAATGGACATGGGATCTCCCATGTGCCTAAGAGGCACAGTGATCGTTTTATGCCGCGTGGCAATTTGATGCAGTTAGGGACGTGCAGGACGCAGGCGCACGAAGGCTGGCGATTAGACAGGGCGCCGTGAACCTCAGCTCATAAGATTGCTTCTAGTCCTTCAGCGGGACCACGGCACTACCGTCGCGACAGAAGGTGGCGACCCGTTGCAGGTCGCCGTTGGCGCGGGGAACGGTCATCACTGGGCCGTAGCAATAGACGGCACTTGTCCGAATCGGAAGCGAATCCCATGCTGGCGTCGAGTCAAATTGGACTCAAGCCTAGCGGTCCGGGATTTTTGAACGGCGCCGGCGGAGGCGGACAGATCTACACCTTCGAAAACCAGAAAGTCTTGGCGGCGGATATCCCCTGGGTGCAGCAAGGCCAGTGGCCCTTGCGAACCAGCAACCTTCGCGCGCCGGGAGATTTGGCCCGCGTCTTTGCGAGCGAATCCACGATCGATGAAATCGCGGCGGATCAGCACGTCGATCCCGTCCAGTTCCGGATGCGCTACCTCACCAGCGACAAACGGATTTCCGAAATTCTCGTCGCCACCGCCAAGCAGGCGGGCTGGACCGACCATGTGTCGCCCGCCCCGCCTTCTACCGGGAACATGGCCCAGGGAAGAGGCGTCGCCGTCGCCAACCGGGCAGATCGG
>DATDGW010000541.1:0-2120 GCA_036521895.1 Candidatus Sulfotelmatobacter sp.
GAGCTCCACAAAAAGGGCAACTGGAAAGTTGCCGAAGAAGGACACGCGCGATGGTTTGTCGGAGCGTGGCAATCGACCAGGGATTATGCCGCTCGAGGCGAACGCGGCGAGCCCCGAGGGCGGAACTTGGGCGGCATTGGGGAGACGGGTAAGTCCACTTTACGGGCGCGGGCAGAGGGGGAAAAACGGCTCCTTTCGGCTACCAGGAACCCATAAGCCGCAATACAGAGAGTGGCATGATGATGAAAACCGCGCCAGCCTCTGCCTTCATAGTGCCCCAGCCCAAGTTCTTGTTTCAGCTCTTCATAGTCGCGCTCGATAATCCAGCGTTGTTTGGCCAGGCGTACCAACTCCTTTAGTTTGGTCTCTGCCGGCAGAGTTGAGAACCAGTACTTGGTCGGTTCGGATTCCTGTTTGGGCCACTCGATGAGCAGCCATTGCTCGGGATAAGGCTCGCTCCGTTCGAAGTCGCGATGAGCGGGACGAACGCGCACGGCCGCGAAACGGGATTGGAGCGGTTTACGGGTTCCTTCTCGCCAACCTACTTTCTTCCACTGCTGCGGGGGTAAGGCGAACGCCATATCCTTCGCGGTGAGCGGGCTATGGTTGGGGCCGCGACGCAGATATTTCGTGGGCCGTCCCATTCCTTTCCAGGGTGGCGCAGGAAGCGGTCCCTTCCCCGGTTTCCAGACCGTCACCGAGGACATGATGCCGACCACATAGAGCAACTCCAAGTCTGTGAGCTGTTCGCGAAAGCGAGTATCAGTTCCGTAGGCAGCGTCGGTCAGCACCACCCCCGCAGGAATTCCGCGCTCCACCGCCTCGCGGATCTGTGCTAGCGCCAGTTCCGGCTTGGTTTGAAACTTTATTTCCTTTGGCACACCTGCTGTCTTCCTTCGCTTTTGGTCCCCGGCCCACACTTCGGGTAAGTAGAGACGACAAGCGATGGGCAGGCTGGCATGCTCCGTACTTACTGACAAACTCACCGCCACTCGACAGTTCTCTTGCTTTCCCACTTGGCCACAGTACTGGCGGGTTACTCCTACCGAGTGCCTGCCTTTCTTCACCAAGCCGGTGTCATCCACAATCCAGGCCGTAATCGGACCTTTGTGTTGCATGGCCGGCAGAGCATAGGCCCGCACCGCTTCCAGCACGTCGTCATCACTCCAGGGGGACTCGGCCACGATATGGTGCAGGGATTGGTGGGCTTGGCGGACGTTATCGGGATACAAGCGTGCGGCCATCGGTTCCACGCTCTTGCGCTCTCCCGGCAGCAACAAACCGGTGCAATAAGCCTTCAGGGGAGTCGCCCGATCGGCATGCCCTGCGGCCAGCGCCAGGCGATCGAGATAGGCCGCAAAGCGTTTTTCCTGGGCGCCTGGCGCTACAGAGTTGGCGCTCATAGCCCGCACACTATCACGAGAGGCCTCTCCTGAGATCAGGTTTTCGACAATCAGGAATCTAGTTTATAACACAGTAGTACTAATTGCTATCTGCTAATTGCTTTCTTCGCAGTAAGCCTTCGCTGCTGCTCCGCGCACATCTCTTGCGCGCTCTGTGCGGTTACAGGCCCGTAGAGCGCGCGGACCCAGGTTGGGTTGGTCCATTCGGGAGCGTCTTTGGTCAACTGGCCGAATTCAAACATGGAGGCGTCGGTATCCCGATCGGTTTGCCGCAACCGCCAATGGACAACCGCTAGGCCGGCGCGCGCCGATGCCGTCGTAGACTCGCCCTCGGGAGAGGCCTTAAAGCTCCGGGCGGCGTCAGCTGGAGCATTCTCCTCCACCTTCACCCAGCCCAGCGCGGTTTGCAGACCCGCGTCTCCAGGACGTTGCGCCAGAAAGCGTCGCAGAACCTCGTCCGCGACGTCGTATTTGCCGGCCCGGTAATACCACCAACCCAGTCGTGCGGCGTGCTCCGGCGCAAATGAGGCCGGGCCGTCGCTAAGCGAGCGCGCCACGGAATCGTTCCCGGTCATGACCAGCAAACCAGCATCCTCAATCTTGATCTGAGCGGCGAGGTCGTCACCCGCGCCCGGGCCGGGACGCACCGCATCCTGAAACTCGCGGGCAGCGTCGGCGTGCTGGGTGAGCGCGCCGAGAGAGTTCGCATACGCCTGG
>DATDGW010000542.1:0-2705 GCA_036521895.1 Candidatus Sulfotelmatobacter sp.
ATGATCCACTTTCGGCAAGACATGGGGAACTCCTCGCTAAATCAGGAGCATAGTCCGCAGTGCCACATGCGTCCACGTTACTTTGGATTCGGAACGCGAAGCGCGACACACAGTCTCAGTTGGCGTAATCGCATTATAAAAGGGCGCCCCTTGAAGTAGGCTGTCATCGGCATGATCACCTAGGAAAGGAGCACCCTTTATGAGCAGTGAAAAGTATATTGGGATGGATGTTCATCAAGCAACGATCTCGGTCGCGGTGATGGATTCAAGGGGCAAGCTAATCATGGAATCCATTCTGGAAACAAAAGCCTCGACCATTCTGGAGTTTTTGGGCGGGCTGCGTGGCACTTTATCGGTCACCTTCGAGGAAGGAACCTGGGCGGCCTGGTTGTACGACTTACTCAAACCGCATGTAGCTCATGTGCTGGCGTGCAACCCGCGCAAGAACGCAGCGCTCAACCAAGGCAACAGGAGTGACAAGATCGATGCTCGCGAACTCGCCAACCGGTTGCGGCTTAATGATCTCAAGCCGGTCTACCACGGCGAGAATGGCATACGCATGCTGCGCGAACTGGCGCGCAGTTATCTGACCATCGTCAAAGATCTTACCCGGGTGATGAATCGGCTGAAAGCGCTGTACCGCAGCTGGGCGATTCCCTGTGCCGGTCGGGACGTTTACTACACCCGCCATCGCAGCCAGTGGCTAGAAAAAATCCGCGAAGCCGGACCTCGCCACCGAGCTGAGCATCTTTATCTGCAACTGGACATGCTGCAACACTTGCGCCAGCAAGCGCGCCGCGAGCTTCTGGCCGAGAGTCGCAAACATAGCATCACCGCCAAGCTGCGCCAGATTCCCGCGCTGGGCCCGATTCGTTCCGCTTTGGCGGTGGCACTGATCCAGACCCCACATCGTTTCCGCAGTAAACGCCAGCTGTGGAAGTACTGCGGACTGGCTTTGGAAACTCGCATCACCGGAGAATATGTCTACGTGCAGGGCGAACGGCGCCGGTCCAAAAAGCAGGTTTCCATTCGCGGTCTGAACAAAGATCACAACCACGATCTCAAGGGTTTGTTCAAAGGCGCGGCGACCTGAGCCAGTGTGATACCCGGACCGCTTCGGGAGTTTTACCAGCGCTCGCTGGCCAAAGGCATCAAGCCGACCATGGTGCGGCTCACCCTGGCACGCAAGATCGCAGCCATTACGCTGACCGTGTGGAAGAAAGGAGAAAACTTCGACGTCGAGAAACTGAAATCACAAGCCGCTTGAGCGTCTCGGGTACGAGCCCTGTCCATCCCCGGTGAGTCTTCCTCCCGCAGTGGTGGATCGGTTCTTGAGACGCTCGGGTTCGAGAGTGAGTATCCTTAACGCCTGTAGGCGAATAGTGCCACTGAGCACTTAGCCTCTGTGTAATCCCTATACCCTCTCGGACAACCCGAAAAAGCTCTAGGCCACGAGCCTCAGATAGATCCATGTGTTGCCAATTAGGCAACCGCCGGCTTGCCAGCTCCAGGAACTGATCCGCGTCGTCGCTACCTGATAAAGATGCAATGGAGATGGAAAACAAAGGAATTCTGGAAAATGATTCCGCCCCTTCGGGGCGGAGATTTTCAAGGCATAGCGGGACTATCGTCCGATGACTCTCTTCTCGGTGGGGTATCAACAGCGCGAGAGCGAAGTTTGAATAAGACCCCCGCGCTGTCAAACATCGGCCCGATGAGCCCGGCCAGATTATCCCTCAGCACGGTTGCGTCCCCGCATTGCCGGCTTCTGTTTCACCTGGCAGGGGGAATTTTAACCGCAAAACAGCGAAGGTTGTCAGGGGCCAGCTCAGAACCAAGCGTCTGTCATCGCTCATAGAGGGCTGGAAGTTAAGCTACTGTTCTCCACTTCCGGTCGAGGGGGAAATATTTTTCTTGACTTCCCCTTTTATAGATCAGGCGTTTGCGCAAGCGTGCGCCGTCTGTTCGCCCTTCGGCCAAGGTCAATGAGTGAAATAGCGAGTAGAGTCGAGAACAGGCGCAGTGGCTGTAGTCTCCCGGTGGCTACTGACGAGGTTTTCGCCGTCGTCGCCTCAGTCCGGTTTGGCTTGGCTCTGTTTCCTGTTCCCGCTCGTCGAACCGGACAGGCAGATTTCCCGCATCCGGCTCTCGGAAAAGACTCACACCGAACGAAGTCGGCATGTAACGCCGTCTGCAACTTCTGAACACAATCTGAGGTGTCTAGGCTCATCGCCAATCCCTCCGTCCTTTGTCGCTTCTTGCGTTCGTCTTTAACTGAGGCCCCTTCCCTCCACCGGCATTACCCGGTTTCGTCAGTACTGCGAGCCTCTCCGCCACCCCACACGGCCCGGCCTGTCTCTCGCGAGTTGCCGGTTGATCCCGACCGCGATCACCGCTGGGGCTTCCCGTGTTGCGTCTGGTCTCCTATGCCTACATGCCGTCGCCATTACCCCGGCAGGTCCGACGGAGCGCGTTCGCTCGTCCCTCTCCGTCGTCGGCGGCCTTCCCTGTGTAACAGTCAGGTCGGCTCCTGCAATTGTTGTTTCGGGGCCTGCTTAGCGTTCACTCACGTTACGGCCTGCACGCTCGCCGAGTCGCCATGCGACCCTTTCCATCGAAAGCTCCGACAGCTTCGTTGCCTCCACTGCCGCTTCGATTGCTACCGGGTGGAGCGAACCAGTTCCCGGGCGGGAGTTGCACCCGCT
>DATDGW010000543.1:0-4374 GCA_036521895.1 Candidatus Sulfotelmatobacter sp.
AGGATTCAAATAACCGACGTTCCGTCCGATCCCCTGGTTCATCAGCGCAATCAGCCCGGCCCACAATGGAGCTACCGGGGAGGTGCCCCCGGTCACGGCTTGTTCACCATGAACGTAGACGCGATAAGCCGCACGCGGAGAAGCGTTGGCCGCGACGTCGGGAATCGCGCGTCCGGGTTTTCCGTTAGCTGCCAGCGGGATTTTCATGCTCGCCTGCCAGTCGGGAAGCGGAAAATGTATGCTCACACCTCCTCCCGTCGCACCTCCGTTTGGGCCGTCGTTCCATACCGTTTCAGAAACGATGCGGCCGTCTGAGGCCACGACATGGGTGCCCCCGCAAGCCAGAACCCACGGGCTCGAAGCAGGGAAATCCACGGCTCGCAGACCCGAAAGACCGTCCGTTACCCCATTATCTCCGGCGGCGGCAACAACGGTGATGCCTTGTGAACTGGCATATTCCAGAGCTTGGTTCATCGCCTGGATCGCCTGCTCGGTCCAGCTCTGTTCCGGCCCTCCCCATCCGATCGAGATTATCGATGGCCGGTGGGCAGTATCGTGGGTCGCTCGGACGATCGCATCCTGGAACCCTTGACTGGTGTTGGGAGCAAAGTAGATCACGATCTGTGCGGCGGGCGCGACCGCTCCGGCAACTTCGATGTCTCCCGTTACTTGCTGATCGGCTGGACTGTCTGGCTGGTTCTTGCCTCCATCAACCGGAACCTGCACAATGCTGGGAACCGGAAGCGTTAGCCCTGAAAAGAAAGTTTTCAGATCAGAGTCGGAATATCCACCACCCAGTTCGATGAGCCCGATTGTTTGACCGCGGCCATTCAGCTCGGTCGGAAAATTGTATAGCTGCGCGATCTCGGGGACTGCAAACGCTGCTTGTGGGCTTTGAACATTTTGTTGCGAGGTGCGAGTTGCTTCAGTAGTTCCGACATACTGCCGCAGTGCGGTGAGTGCCTGGTCCAGCTCAACGGTATTGGCGTGTAACACCGCGTTCGCTTTGTCCAACTTTCGATTGTTCACCCAGAACGATAGAGCCGCAACGGTCGTGGCCAACAAGGCGGCAAATCCCAGCCCGAATAGACCTTGGCGAAGCCGCCGTTCGCGCCTCTTGCTTTTTTGTTCGGCCTTCGAGCTTTCAGATATAAACGCGTCCACTTCGTGGAACTCGAGCGAATTGCCGTAACGCAGTGCCCACGCCGGGTTGTAGCGCTCGGAATGATAATAGGCCTGCGCAGCCAAGATTTCGCTGCCCGTGAGTAAAGCTCCACGACCGCGGCGAACATTGATTTCCCGATAAAAATCCCGTGCTTCTATCTCTTCCCGCAGCCAGTCTTTGATCCGGTCCCAACTCCGGAGTACACATTCGTGTGTAATATCAACTGGCTCTCCTGGCTTGAGAAAACCCTCCTTGAGGAAAGCCGAAACTATCGCTGCCGCCTCGACACCGCATACTTGAGTCAGTTCCTCGAGAGAAGCGCGCCGTCGTGCCACCCGGTTACGTTCATCCACATCGGAGAGGCGTTGGAACACGCGTGCACAAGTGTTCTTACTTTGTTCGCTAAAGCCAAGGTACACCTCGTCGAGATGTTGCCCCAGAGCTCCATCCCAACCGCCCGCGGTCTGGTAATGGGCCATTGTCAGCCGGTCGCCTCGCGCAAGGTCCCACATGCGGCTTAGTAAGTGCTGCAACCGAGGGAGTTGGTCCGGGTCACTTCCGGCCTTACCCAGCAGCTCCTGCAACAGTGCCGGTTCGATTGCGTTCCCCACTGGCGCGGTAATTACTTCCTGAACCTGATCTCGCCGCAAACGAGGAACCAGATAAACACTCTGGCTCATTCGCTCCGGCAACTCGGGAAACTGACTGCATTCGCCCAAATAGTCTGACCGCATGACCACCAGGACGTAGACCGCCAGATCGCTCTCAGTGGTCGCATCGAGCAGGCGCCGGACTAACGCTTGGCATTGCTGTATTGCTTCGGTTTCCCGGCCCTTATCACGCTCTTCCCGCTGAAAGCGGAAAACTTCTTCGAACTGGTCGGCAATAACCAGAACATTTGTGGACGCGGCGAGTCGCGCAGCCGCCACCGCATTTGTGATGCCAAGCGGCCCTTCCTCTAGCAACGTCCGCGCGTCGGCGACATCCAGGGTGGAACGCAAGGCCTCGGCTAATTCGAGGAGTGGGGCGTTACCGGGTTTAAACTCGACAACGATCCAGCGCGGGCCGGCCTGCGGAATCATCCCCGATCGCAACTCTGGCAACAAACCCGCGCGTATTAGTGACGACTTGCCGCTGCCAGACGAGCCGAACACCGCCACGAATCGATTCCGCGCCAGCTTGCCCAGCAACTCGGTCGTATGTTCGTCGCGGCCATAGAAGAGACTGGCGTCAGTCTCTTCGAAATAGCGCAGCCCAACGTATGGTCGGGTCCTCTGACCTGGTTCTCCTTGTCCTGCGGCGCCGGTCGTGGGGATGATCTCCATGTGAACCAGACCGCCTTCCTAGGCTCCGGTCATGAGCGCGGCGAAAGCACGCGCCGCTTGCTCCTCGGTCGCCTGGTCCAGCAGCGGAATCCCGCAATAACGAAGATCTTGCATCTTATGCTCCGTGGGCGGGGGTGCTGGATAAATCGCGCTGGGCAGATTGCGCTTGCGGATCGTCTTTCGCAGCCGTAAGAACGTCGCATCGAACCAGTCTCGCTCAACCGCGCCATAATAGATGAGGCAGCCATCGAGTTCATCGAGTGCCTTGACATGCGCTTGCAGCGCTTCATCGGCCGGTCCGTCAATAGGCGACGGGAAAGTATCGATACCCACCTCCTCCAGAGCGCTAATCAGCCGCTCGGCACGCGTCTTGTTCTCCCGATTCGGACAAATGAAGTAAATCAACCGTTCGTTGCCCGGCTTGGATTGCACAGGTTTTTCATAGATTCGGCGAATTCGGTCCTCTACTTCTGCCTGGTTCGAGAAGTTACATTCAAAACCCGCATTCGCAAGATCCTGATGCGATGATGTGCCGGGGGTCCAAACCAAGCGCGGCTTCGAGCTTTGCTTACCAAATGCGAGCTGCAAATCCATCAGAGCCTTGGCGACTGGCGCATCAGTTAGCACGTGCACGCTGACGAAGCAGCGCTCGAAATCACGGCTCACTGCTGTTTCTAACTCTTCGTGGCCGAGTCCGAGGAGTTCTGTCGGATTGTCGGGCAGAACATCGAAAGTGTGACCCAGCGAAGCTCGCAATTGGTCTGAGTGTGGTTTGAAGTCCGAGGCCAGGTAAACAGCGGGTCGCCGCAACTTGGGCGGCAGAGTTTCGAGGGCCTGGGCGATCGCGTAAGCCGTACGGCGCAAAGCATCGTGGTACTCCAGCGAGCCCGCCAGGTATTCATAAGGAATTCCATCCCTTTCGGCGTGAAACGCTTGCGCTTGAACTCTCGCAAGCACGTGGTCCGAGGGGGCAGCGCACAGCAATTTAACTGGGAAGATCTGGCTTCGATGCGCCGTCCCAATCCCGAGCGCGTTCGCCCGGAGCTCGTGCGACTCGAGAAATTCGTTGAGTTCCTTCTGACAGTAGTTGCTTTCAAAGAAGCGTGGCGACAAAACAGGAACCAGAATGGCTGAATCCGCAACGGATTCGAGGATCTCCTCCTCCCAAACGTGTCCGGGTTGCAATCGCGCCTTATCCAGAAAGGGATGGACATCGGCCACCGCAAAACGATTGATGTCGGCGAGCAAGTCGTCGTGAAAAGGGCGTACCCAATTGACGTCTCGAGTGCTGTAGCTGACGAACAAATCGTATTGATGACCGTGTCTGTATTGCGAGCCCATCGGTGCACCATGGGTAGTATATCTAGCTTGCCATTCGTCACATTCGAGTTCAAATCATCCGTGGGTTGTTGGTTCCAGAGGCTGAGATTGTAACGCAGCATTACCTCAATTGTGCGTTTGTTTCTGTTTGCGCCTCCTTGCGTCCGATTTCTTCCGCTAATCGTAGTACCGTCGGCCCGAACTCACATCAATGTCGGCCCTGCATGTCCGAAAGACCCGCGCTGGCAGCGACCGAAACCGAGAAAGGAACGGCTAACCATGGAGGCAGGCGGGCATGCAGAGAGCTTGATTTCGAAAATGGTCGTGCGGTTGCGGGCGGAATGGCGCCATTCGCGCCGGACAAGCCTTCCCACACGGCACATGGTTGCGAACCCGTAGTGTCCGAAAAGTCGATCGTTCTGTCTTGGGCACTCCTAAAGTGGTCTGTGCAGTCCGACCGATATGGAGATGTATCCACGTTCGGATTGTCGATCAATTCCCCGCTCGATAGTCCACCAGCAGTCCCGACTGGAGTGTAGCGAGTTCAGGTGCAACGGTGCATGG
>DATDGW010000544.1:0-2608 GCA_036521895.1 Candidatus Sulfotelmatobacter sp.
AAGGCAAAGCCCCGCTGCTCGCAAGTGGAGCGTCATCTTATTGGACGGACTGGGTCACCCAGCGAGCGCGGCGAGCAGCTTCGTAGCGCCGGCATCTTGCCGGCTGTCGCGAGGGCGACCCGCCCTAGCCGTCGGTCAGCATCCCCTAGGTCAGGCCGCTTCACTTCCCGTACTCGTTCTTCACCACTTCGCCGCCCTTCATCACAAACTTCACGCGCTCTAGCGTTGTGACGTCCTTTACCGGATCCCCATCCACGGCAACGATATCGGCCCACGCCCCCGGTTCCAGGCTGCCGACCTGGCCCGACCACCCCAGCAGATCCGCGGCATTGATCGTACCTGCTTGAATGGCCTGCAGCGGCGTCAGCCCGAGCCTTACCATCACCGCGAACTCGTGGCCGTTCATTCCATGCGGATACACCGCGGCGTCAGTGCCCAGCGCAACCTTCACCCCGCTGGCAAAAGCGTGCGCGACGTTCTTGCGCGCCGCCGGAATCACATCCTTCGCCTTGGCCAGCAGCGCAGGAGGCAGGTGAGTCAGTCCCGCATTGTCAATCATCCAGTCGCCCAGGTAGAGCGTCGGCACGAGATAAGTGCCATGTTCTTTCATGGCCGCAATGCCGGCATCGTCAATGTAAGACCCGTGCTCAATGGAGTCGACCCCTGCCTCCGCCGCCCAGCGAATGCCTTCCGCACCGTGCGCATGGGCGGCGACCTTGCGGCCGAGCCGGTGCGCGTCGGCCACAATGGCCTTCATCTCTTCCAAGGTGTATTGCGACGCCTGCGGATTGTCCCCCAAGGACAGCACGCCACCGGTCGCGCATACCTTAATAAGATCCGCGCCGTACTTGATGTTCTCGCGCACCTTGTGTTGCACGGCCGCAATGCCGTCTGCAACGCCATCGCTGACCGCGTGATAATCGAAGGGCAGCATGTTGTTGTCGCAATGTCCGCCGGTAATGCTCAACGCCGGCCCGCTCACCAGCAGCCGCGGCCCCGGTATGTCGCCTGCGTTGATCGCGTCGCGCAGAGCGACGTCACTGAAGCCACTGGCTCCTACGTTGCGAACCGTCGTGAATCCTGCCAGAAGCGTGGCGCGCGCGTTCTTGGCCCCGATGAGCGCCTGCCGCGACACCGAGATTGCCAGCCGCTCGTAACCGAACCTGGGCTCCATGGTCAGGTGCGTGTGCGCGTCAATCATGCCCGGTAGGACGGTCGCGTTCGGCAGATCGATACGCACTGCATCCGCGGGAATTTTCGCGTCCGCGGTGGTGCCCGCGCTGATGATGCGACCGTCCTCGATCACCAGCGTCTGGTCGGTCAGCAGTTTGCCAGTCTTCACATCGAGCAAGTGCCCCGCATGAACCACAACGTGCCGCGAAGTCTGCGCAGACGCCAGCGTACCCAGACAAAACAGGGCTACCGCAGCTACAGCACCGACAATCTTCTTCATGCTTTTCCTTTCCCCAGATTGCTTGATTGATAACAGCGACTACCCGCGGCTGGCCTGCCCGCGCCGTCCGTCGAGACCCCAGACCCGTCCGGCATCAGCCGCGAAGAAGATGATCAATAACAGCAACAATGGCAGATGATCAAGTTCGTTGCCGAAATAACGCCAGACTGGCACTCCTTGGCCCGGCTCCCACCACGTGGCCAGAACCATATTCAGCAAGAACAGAATACCCACCACGCACGCTGCCCGAACCCATAGCCCGATCAGCAACGAAATGCCGATCATCAACTCGACCACCCCAACCAGATAACCGAAAAACACTGCATGGGGCAACACCAGACCCGTCAGAACCGGGCGATAGAAACTCACTGCACTATTCGCAATGTAGTCCTGCAGATACGTCTGAAAGTCACCCTGGGCAAAGCCCGGCCCCGCGACCTTATATTCTCCGAAGAGCAGAAAGAAGACAGACGCAGCCAGGCGCACGCCAGCGATTGTCCGGGACAAGGCGGCAGAGGGAACCCTCATTTCAGGATTGAGCGGCCGGGCGGATGCCTAGCCTCCGGGTCCATCGTTAGAAACGTATTGTTCGAGGGAGTCGAGTTCGTGGCTCAAGTCGTCGACGCGCCACTCCAGCAGATTCCGTATGGAGAGAATCCCCAGGAGCTTGCCGTTGTCATCGGCGACCGGCAGGTGGCGGAAGTGCCGCTCCAGCATGATGCTGAGAGCCTCGCCGGCGCCAGTGCCCCGTGTGGCCATCTCGACCGGCGTGGTCATCAGATCACGAACCGGCGTCGTTCTCGGATCCACATGGCTGAGCGCCATTTTTCGCAGCACATCGCGCTCGGTGAAAATCCCCGCGACTCGATACTCGCTGTCGACAACGCCGACGGCTCCGACGTGATGATCCACCATCTTATGAATCGCGTCCGCGACGGTTGCTTCCAGCCCCACCGCCGCGATCTCCCGATCACAAAGCTCGAGCACGCTCATACACACCCCCGTCGGTCCGAACGCCCTGAACCGAATTCAACGCAGACTGGATTGACGCATTATGATCCCGGCGAAACGCTTGTCAAGGGAATTTGCAATAAATCTTTCCATCCCGGTCGGAATTCCCTTCACTTCGCCCGGAAAACCTGGCCATCCTTCATG
>DATDGW010000545.1:0-2039 GCA_036521895.1 Candidatus Sulfotelmatobacter sp.
CCCCGTGCGTTGTCGGCTTACAGCACCGACGCTGGTTTGCCCGCGGTTGTCGCTGTGCGACCGTCCGTCAAGCCGTAAAAGCGACGGATTCCCGCGCCTGGTCGCGCCCTCACCCTCCGACCAAGTCAGTTTCGAATGAGAAAAGAATACTGCTTTGCATCGGTGGCCGCGAGCCCTCAACTAGACTAGTATTACTGTGTTAAAAAAGAACAATTTGATGTAGAATTGTTTCCGTGGGATCACGCCTCTCTTCGCCAGGCCCCCAACAGAGGCGCTTCGCGGCATATATCGAGGGCCTGGCCAAAGCCGCGGGGCACGCCGACCGGCACGCGCCTCTGAAAAACTACTGCACCGGACTGTTATTGCCGGGAGAGCGCAAGAGTGTCGAGCCGATGGCCGCGCGCCTGGCTCCCGAAAATGTTCGTCGCATGCATCAGTCGCTCCATCACTTGGTGGCGGACGCGCCGTGGAACGACGAACAGATGCTGGCCGAGGTGCAGCGATATGTACTGCCAAGCATGCAGAAACACGGTGAAGTGGTGGCTTGGATTGTGGATGATACGGGTTTCCCCAAGCAAGGAAAGCATTCCGTGGGAGTTGCGAGGCAGTACTGCGGTCAAGTAGGCAAACAAGACAACTGTCAGGTCGCCGTGAGTTTGTCGGTGAGTACGTGGAACGCGAGCCTGCCGATCGCTTGGCGGCTCTATTTGCCGGAGTTGTGGTGTGAGGATGACCAACGCTGCCAGCAGGCCGGGGTTCCCGAAGGAGTGGCGTTTCAAACCAAGCCGGAGATTGCGTTGCAGCAGATTCGGCAAGCTTTGCAGCAGCAGGTGCCTGTGGGAGTGGTGCTGGCCGATGCAGGCTATGGGCACAACACACAGTTCCGCACGAGCTTAAGCGAACTGGGGTTGCACTATATAGGAGGTATCGAGACCACCACCAGTGTTTGGGAACCGGGGAAACAACCCTTGCCGGCCCCGCCGCGAAAGCCGGGCCGTGGAGCCACCCCTACGCGGCTGCAGCGCAACCCCCATCATCAGCCGATTTCAGTGAAGCAGTTGGCTCTGGCTCTGCCGCTGTCGGCTTGGAAGAACATCGGTTGGCGGCCAGGTAGTCAGGGAACTTTGCGATCCCGTTTTGCCGCGCTGCGTGTGCGCCCCGCCCATCGCGATGAAAAGCGCACCGAACCCCGCCCAGAAGAATGGCTTTTGATTGAATGGCCGAAGGAAGCATCGGAACCCACCAAATACTGGCTGTCCAACTTACCCGTCACAATCTCCCTGAAGTCTCTGGCAAAGCTAGCCAAACATCGCTGGGTCATCGAACGCGACTACGAAGAACTCAAGCAGGAATTGGGATTGGGACACTATGAAGGCCGGAGTTGGCGGGGATTTCACCATCACGCCACTTTATGTATCGCTGCGTATGGGTTCCTGATGGCCGAGCGGAACCGTTTTTCCCCCTCTGCCCGCGCCGGCCATGTTGGACTATCAGCCCCGGAGCCGCCACCGGAGTTCCGCCCGCGAGGTTCGCCGCGTCCGTCCCGAACGACATAACCCATGCTCCATCCCCACGTTGCGGATTGTTCTAGCTCGCCAACTGCTCAGGCAGTTGCCTAAGTGTCCCTTCTGCGGAGCCAAAGAGAGCGGCTAATCTTCAGCATCGACGTCTACTTCAGCGATGCAGGTCTGTGGGCGGGAATGGTTGGGGGCCGTGTGCCTGACGCCTTCCTGCAACTCCACTTTGCTGAGCTTCTCCAGGGCAATACAACGCCAGTTCGCTGGAGAACCGTCGGCTTGTAGTCCACTTTCACTTTCCTGGCGTACTGGTAGCACAACACACGAACCTGACCTTGGTGATTCCGGCCTAACCGGTGCGGCAGAACCACCGATCGCGTCCATGGTAGGCGGCGCGAATAGGACGCTTGCCAACCACGGCCGCTCTAACCAGTCCCCTCAACCGTCTGTATCTTCGCTTCGACGACGCGCATCCCCTCCACGATAACTGGCTCCGGCGAGCATCCTCAATGGATTCAAGTA
>DATDGW010000546.1:0-9477 GCA_036521895.1 Candidatus Sulfotelmatobacter sp.
TGTCGGTCCCGGAAGTTGAAGCATAGAGGTTCGCCGCAAGCGGGCCGGTAACGGTGAGATCGTGGTCGAGCGGCTCACTGGTGAACGAGAGAACATCGGGCCGGTGATCGACAAAGCGCTGATCGGCGACCTCCCAGGTGCGCCAGTCACCCGCCGGATACGTGGGCGAGATGGGACGCTGGCGGTAGGGCACAGGATTGGCGGGATCGCTGACGTACTCGCGGTAAGCTTGCCCGGTCTTGGCTGCGGCCGGTGCGGTGAACGAGAGCGTTCCATCCGCGTGCAGATAAAGCTTGGTTGGCTTCGCCTCCTTCGGAGGCCACGCGGAATAGGTGTGCCAGGTGTTCGATCCGCTCTGGAACGTGCTGGCCTGCCACGCCGGTTTCTCGCCCTGACCATGCAGGTAATAGCGGAAGAACGGTGCTTGGATATTCTCGCGGAACTCCCGGGCCGTCTCGTGTCCTCCGAATGGGATGATACCGATCTGATCGCCTTTCGGAGTCTGCCATTCGCCGTGAAACCAGGGACCGGCAACCATGAAGTTCGTATGCTGCAGATCGTTCTCTTCCGCGTGACGGAAAATCTGCCACGGTCCCCACGGATCCTCCTGATCCCAGAATCCCGCAACATTCAGGTTGGGCACGGTCGAGGCGTGAAGCTGGCCTACCCACGCCTCTTTTTTCCAGAAGTCATCGTAATCGGGATGGTCGACACTCGAATTCCAGAAAGGAATCGAACCGTGAAGATATTGGGCATTGATGTTCGACAGCGGACCCAGGTGGAGGTACCACTCGTACGTGTCATAGATGTCGAAATCGAAGTGCGTGTTCTTGTTCTTGTCGGCCTGCTCCATCACGGAGTATTCAAAGCTGTAGCTTTCACGTAATGCGCCGAAGCGGTGCATGTCGTCGTTCATCCACTGATCGACAGGAGAGGCCTGCTCGCTGATGGCCTTCAGCGCAGGGTGCGGATGAAGCAGCGTCATCGCAGTCGTTAGGCCGTCGTAGGAGACTCCGAACATCCCGACGTTCCCGTTATTGTTGGGCACGTTTTTGATCAGCCATTCGATCGAGTCGTAGGCATCGGTCGTCTCGTTGGTGGCCTTGGGATCGTGCAAATCGACCCAAGAAGAAAGATGGAACACTCCCTCGGACTTGAAGCGGCCTCTCAGGTTCTGGAAGACGAAGATGTAGCCGTCTTGCATGAGTTCCTTCCACGAGGAAGGGATCTGCTCAGGCGCCTTTTCAGGCACACCGTAGGGAGTACGCCGAAACAGGATGGGCAGCGGGCCCTGCTGATCCGCGGGGGTGAGGATCGCGGTTTGCAGGTGAACTCCATCGCGTACCGGAAGCATCACTTCCTGAATCTTGAACAGCGGCTTGGCCGCTGCGGATTGTGGAGCTTGTTGTGCCGATACCGAAATAGCAACGGATAAGAGCAGGACCAAACGCAGGATGGGCCAGCGCACCAGTTTCCTCCGTGCAGCTTCTTGCGATGAACCGAGGGGGCGAGTATATCAATCTGCGATAGACTGTGAAAGCTGCCGGTGCTGTCATCAGGTTGCGAAACCGATTGTCAGAAACATCATCGATAGGAACATCATCCGTCTCATATCTTCTGGAAAGAGCGTGCAATCATGAGCAAGAGCCAAGGCTACGCCGCGCTGACCGCCAAGGCACCGTTGGCGCCATATTCGTTCGAACGCCGCGAACCACGCCAGCACGATGTGGTCATCGAGATTCAGTATTGCGGGATCTGTCATTCCGACATTCACCAGACGCGCGACGAGTGGAGCGACTACCAGGAAGAATCGATCTTCCCCATGGTGCCCGGGCACGAGATCGCCGGCGTCGTGCGGGCCATCGGCAACCAAGTTACAAAACATAAGGTAGGTGACAAAGTTGGTGTCGGCTGCTTCGTCGACTCCTGCCGCACCTGCGCGGAGTGTAAGCGAGGCCTCG
Organism: Candidatus Sulfotelmatobacter sp.; assembly: GCA_036521895.1. GTDB lineage: Bacteria > Acidobacteriota > Terriglobia > Terriglobales > Acidobacteriaceae > Sulfotelmatobacter. Next base: position 1,962 of record DATDGW010000546.1, read on the forward strand.
AGCAATACTGCAGCGTCCTAACGGTCTGGACTTACAACGGCCGCGACAAGGAGGGTACACCGACTTATGGCGGCTACTCCGACAGAATTGTGGTCGATGAAAACTTTGTGTTGCGCATGCCCAATAACCTTCCACTCGATGCCTGCGCGCCCCTGCTGTGCGCGGGAATCACTCTCTACTCTCCACTGCGCCATTGGAAAGCAGGTCCGGGCCAGAGGGTCGCCATCGCTGGCCTAGGAGGGCTCGGACATATGGGGGTCAAACTCGCGCATGCGTTGGGCGCTCAAGTGACCGTGCTGAGCCAGTCTCTAAAGAAAAAAGCCGATGGCGAACGCCTGGGCGCCGATCACTTCTACGCCACTTCGGACCCCGAGACGTTCACCAAACTAGTAGGCTCGTTCGACTTGATCATCAACACGGTTTCGGCAAAGATGGACTGGAATCAGTACCTGTCCTTATTGAAGCTCGACGGAACCCTAGTCGTGGTCGGTCTGCCGGAGAAGGACATCCCCATCGGAGCCTTCTCCTTGGCCGCACGCCGGCGCAGTCTCGCGGGATCACAGATCGGGGGCATTCGCGAGACGCAGGAGATGCTGGATTTCTGCAGTAAGCACGGCGTGACGTGCGACATCGAGGTCGTTCCCGTCCACAAGGTCAACGAGGCTTACGAACGTGTGCTGAAGAGCGACGTGCGATACCGCTTCGTGATCGACATGGCGTCGCTCGCTAAGGGCTGACGCAGCATACGGCGTCCAAGCTTCAAAACACCCGCCCCAGGGAGAAGTTCACGCGGCTCTGGCCAGTGGGACTGACGCTGCCCGCGAGCGCGATGGGCCCGACGATCGTGTCTGCGATGACTCCCAGATTGAATGTGCCGCGCACAACCACCGGTCCGGGATCGTTGGTTGCCGTGCCGAAAGCTGTACCGGCCTCATACCATCCCCCCCAGTAGATCTTCTTCCCTACCAGCGCAGGCAACCGGTAGAGTTCGCGGCGGAATCCAAGCGACGCGTATGCGTAGTTGTTCCCAACGAACTCATAAGGAAGGTACGCTCCCAGCCGAAACGGTCCGCCCAGAGCGAGCACTTGAAAGGGCCCGGCGGAACCATGTAACGTGGTGCCGCCCGATATGTCAAAGAAGAGCGAAGCCTTGGCGCCGATGGGGAGAAAGCTGGAAGTCTGCACGTCGAGTTGCCCGACCGGATGCGCCAGACCGGGACTTTGCAGAACGCGTGACGCCGTTGCGACCAATCGCGTACCGCTGCTGGGCACCGAAGGACTGTCCTCACCATCCCACACGTAACGCGCGCGGAACTCTCCGGTGCTGCCGTCGACGATGGGCAGCCCTGAGGCACCGATCAGCGGACTCAGCTTTCCGTCGAAAATCTCGTACCCCACTCGGAACTCGCTGCGGCGTCCGGAGTTGTAGCCAATGTCGAAGCCCCCTCCAGCGCGCTCGTCACCAAAGACGGCCACACGAGTCAACCCGCTGAAGGAGTTGCGTGCAAACTTGGACGCGAACGCGTAGGGGGCAACAAAGAAAGGCGACTGGCCCAAAGGCTGGTAGAACTCGCTCGCCGCCAGGTTGCTCGATCCGAAAAGCAGATCGTTGCGCCATTCGCCACCGCGGTGAGCCACGTCCATGAGAGTCACGCGCGCCCCGGCGGAAAAATCGAACGCTGCCACGCCGGAGCCGTCGACGTTGACGGCGAGATCCACAAATGGCGGGCCGTAGGACTTATCGTGGGTGGTGACGCGCAGAGCAGGGACTCCATTCTGCATAAAGCCTTCGTATCCCAGTCGATCGAACTGGCCTTCACCCGCGATACGGGTCAGCTGGGTGTCGACCTTCGCGAGATCCAGCGGTCCCCGAAACGCCTTGGTGAGCCGCTTCTGGATCCGACGATCCGTGTCGGGATCAGCGCCGACTACTTCGACCGTTTCTAGCTTGTCAGGCGGCCTGTGTTTGCGCGCGACACGGGCGGCCAGATATTCCTGCCACTCCGCCGGATCGTGGATGGCATAGGGGAGAAGAGCAGCCGACTGGCTGGCCGCGCTCTTATACCCGAGATCCACAAGTTCGTTTACGCGCGCGTAATCGGTCACCGCGAAACCAGCCATTCCGATGCTAACCGTGGCCTTGGCCAGCATCAGAGACCGCCGTTCATTCTGCGTGATCATTACGTCGACTGCGCGCGTAAGCACTCCCGCAAGAGTTTCCAGTTCTTTGACGTTGCCCGGGGGAAGTCGCAACTCGACCGCGATCACGGCGTCCGCGTCCATCGCCAGGACGGTTTCCACTGGAATGTTCTGTACCATGCCACCGTCTGCCAACACGCGGCCATTGATCGCCACCGGAGTAAACACACCCGGAATCGCCATGGAGGCTCGCACGGCCTGGGCCAACGCGCCGTCGCGCAGGACCACGCCTTCGCCGCTCAGCATGTCGGTGGCGACACAACGAAAGGGGATGGGCAGGTCGTCAAAGCTCTCCACTCCGGATTCGGGGAAGGCGATGCGATCGAGCAACAGCCCCACGCCTTGGCCTGAATTGAAACCGTTGGGACCGTTGAGGCCATACTTCAGGCCCAAGGGTGCCGCAATCAAGAAATCACGCCGATCCTGCTTCCTGCGATAAGAAAGCTGGGTGTAGACCGGCTCGGGCAAGAAAGCTTCGTCCCAGTCAATCTTTTCAGCAAATTGCTGCATCTCAGCGGGCGACATACCGGTGGCGTACATCGCACCAATGATGCTGCCCATGCTGGTTCCGGCAACTCGGTCCACTGGAATGTGGTTCTCTTCCATCCAGCGGATTACCCCGATCTCGGCCAAACCCAGCGCCCCGCCGCCGCTGAGAGCCAGACCAATTCGCGGACGGTGAGCGGGAACTCGAGGCTGCGCGATGGGTGGGGTGTCCTGGGCAATCAAGGAAAGCGACAAAACAATACTGAAGACCAAGACCAGAGCAATCGGAATGAATGCAGGCCGATTCGCGAATTTCATCATGCGCTCCTGCAGTGCGGAAGCGAAGATTCGGGTCAGCACCGGGACAAAAACGAGTAAAAAGAGTAGCAGGTTTGAGGGAAGCGGCATGTAGGACGCCCGGTGTGGTTCAAATTTCGAAACGAACGACCGATTCGACTCCCTTGACGCGGCTGCTAAGACGGAGACATAATTCTTAAGCCGCTTTGTTGCCTGCTCTGGCACCCGCCCCCCTACCGCCAGACGCTTGCGGGTCCCTATAAACAAATCAAATTCACTGGAGGTGTGTTGTGAGTCACAAGCTGTCGACCCTTCTCTGCGTTTGCGCGTGCTTCATGGGGATGAACGTTGCTCTCTGGGGCCAAAACGCAGTTGCTGTCCACGGGATCCGGGGATACCTGGATCCACAAACAGGGATTTTCCACTCGATGCCCCATCCTGAGCTTCAGGATGGAGAACCGCCCGCCCTGACAACTTTTGGCGGCAAGTTCGTGGTGAACTTCACCGTCACGGTCAGTTCGGCGATTTCCACTTCGGCGAAGATCGCGTGCGCGGTAGCGGCGTCGTTGGAAGACGTTTCGACTTTGAATTTCATCCTCGAAAACGCCGAAGTCGCCGCCACGCGTACGGGATCAACCGCTACTTGCACCGTAGACATTCCATACTCCTGGAAACTGGGCAGCGGAAGCACGGACAAGGTGACGCTGACCTATCAGATCATCGCTCCCATCGAAGCCACCGGAAGCAGCCTGTTGCCGAGCCGGCTGAGCGAACAAACCATCGGCACCATCAGCGTTCCGGCGAACGGCTCCACCACGACGGAAACGGTGACGGCCACGATTTGATTTGGGGAGATCCACTGCGGCGGATCCGGGAACGGGTCCGCCTTTTTTGGTGAACGGAAGGCCCCTTCGATCGTTGAGTGCTAGCGGCTGGATGTCTGCCGCGCCTGCTCCACCACGCGGTGGACCGCCTCGACGACAACGTCTGGCCGATCCAGCTGGATGTAATGCGAGCTATTCTTCGCAATTTCTTGCGTCCCGCGCGTCGAAAGATGCGCCAATTCTTCCTGCATTTTCTCCCATGCTTCGTTGGTGGGCTTGGCGAGGTCGGCCGGAAGATCGGCGGACGGCTTATCGGGATCGTGCGAGAGCACGGCTAGGGGCAGGTCGCCAAGTGATCCCGTGGCAGCCGTCTGGGCAGCACTCTCCGCAAAGCTCTTCAGCTCCGCCACGCCCTCGCGCGCGCTGTGAAAATTGCATTCCGCTGCCCGCTGCACGGGGTCCTGGTCGCACAGACCGATGAGCCGCGGGACACCGAGCGGAGTTGTGTATTCCAGGAACTCAGCCTCGCGCAGCCAGCTGCCTTCCATGTTCTTGAGCTCGGGTGGAAACCGCTTCTCCTGGTCGGGATGAGAGGCATCGACCAACACCATCCCCGCCACCTCACTGCGATAGAGGCTGGCGTATAGACGCACATTGTATCCACCCATTGAATGGCCGACCAGAACGTAAGGTGGAGAGATTTGTGCGGCCCGCAGCAGAGCATGCAACTCAACGGCGATCACTTTGCTGGTGCGAGGCTGCGAACTGGCATCGCTATAGCCGAGTCCCGCCCGGTCGTACGAACACACCCGTGTGAACTTCGCAATCTGCGGCTGCACCTTGCGCCAGGAAACGTAGGTTTCTCCCAGACCAGACTCGAGAATGACCGTCGGACTTCCCTCTCCCGTGCAGTCCATGTGCATCTTGAATCCGCCGACGTCAAAGAGCCGGCCCTCTTCAGGATTGAATCGTCGATCGCGGGCCTCGGAGATATTCTCGTAGATCATTCCCACAAGGGCGAGGGCAAGCACAGACAGGAACAGGCCAAGAACGATGCGGCGGAGCCACGGATGCGACGGCGCGATGGGGGGCGCAGTGCTGGGCATGAGTGAACAGGGATATCCGGCGCGATTGCCCGCGCCGTAGTGCCACGTATTCTACATGACCGGCGGAACGGTGATGCCCATGACCGCAAGGCATCGAATTAACTCGCGGCGAACCACCGCAACCGTGGCCAACAGGAGATGCTTCCGCTTTTCATCCGCTTCGCTCAGGATGGGATGGCGGTGGTAGAACGTGTTAAAAAGCTGTCCTAACTGGAAAACATGTTTCGCCAGATATGCAGGCTCAGCGGTCGCAATGCACTGATCGATCACCGAGGAAGTCTTAGACGACGCGAGCCACAACTCCCAAATTTCGTTGGCGGCCTCGCCCGCTAAAGACTTCGCCAGGTCGCCGGCCGCAATCTTCCCAGCCGCGTCATCGCAGAAGGTCTCGGGATCAAATCCCGCCTTGCGGAAGATACTGGTCGCACGCACGACCGCATACTGCGCGTAGGGTCCGGTTTCACCTTCAAAGCTGAGGGCCTCTTTGAAATCGAACGCGATCACCGACTGCTTGGTGTACTTCAGCATGAAGTAGCGCAGAGCGCCGATGGCGATCTGGGTAGCAATCTGCTGGCGCTCGGCATCAGTCAGTTGCGGATGGCGCGAATCGACTTCTTTCTTTGCCGAGGCGATGAGGGTGTCGAGCAGATCGTCTGCCTTCACCCCAAATCCCTTACGCCCGCTGACTTCGATGTAGGAGCGCGCCTTGTCTTCGTCACGCAGGCTGTAGCCAAGTTCCGCGGCGCAGCGCGGAGTCAGCGCGACCATCTCATAGGAAAAATGGGTGTAGTGCTCCGCTGCCTCTCCGTGACCGAGTCCGCGCAGCGCTTCGATGACCGTATTCTGCGCCTCCGACTGCCGGGCATCAATCACGTTGTAAATTTCCGCCACATCGCCGAAGTGAGGATGGTCCTTCTCGCCATCCGCTGTCGAGATCCAGCAGTCGTGGCTGTTGGGATAGCGGTAAAACTTGCGATATCCGAAGTCGCGACCCAGCAGGCCAAACTTCCACATGTGATAGGCGATGTCCTTCCCCACATAGCCGACGGTCCCGTTGGAGCGAACGATCACTTTCTGATCTTCCTCGGAGAGCTGGCCTTCCTCTGTGTCCTTAGTGTCCTCTGTGGTCGAATTGGGTTTCGCAGTACCAGACCGCCGCATTACCCAGCAGCCCTTGTTCTTGCCCTCGCTCTCGAAGGTGAGCACGCCAGCTTCCTTCAGCTTGGTGAAAGCCGCGTCCCAAAAATGCAGGTGCAGGATTTCGCTCTCACGAGGAAGGAAGTCGTATTCGATGTCGAGCCGATCCATGGTCTCCAGATGACGCCGGAGCACCGCAACGGAGATCAGTTCCGCGACGGCAGCCGTTTCCGTGGACGCATCCTCGATCGCGTGCAGCGTCTGAAGGCGCACTTGCAGGTTCTGCTTGTCCGCCTCGTACCACTGCGAGGCCCGGGCATAGAGATCCCAGCAGTAGTAGTCGAATCGCGGCTGCCGGGTGAGAGCTTCGATTTCCGCGCGAGCTTTTTTCTCAATGTAAGTGAAGCCAACGACCACATCCGCTACCTGCACGCCCGTATTGTCGATGTAATTTTGAATATCGACTTGCCTGCCGGCAAACCGCAGAAGCCGCACAAACGTATCGCCGAGAATGGCATTGCGCAAATGCCCGATGTGCGCGGCTTTGTTGGGATTGATGCTCGAGTGTTCGACCAGAATTTTGCCGGGCGGAATCTGAACGGGCGGCTTCTGGCCTGCGGCGAGGGCAGCCGCCATCCACCCCCGGTCGACCCTGACATTCAAATAGCCGGGAGGCGCCACCTGCATGTCGGCGATGCCTTCTATGGAGCCGATCTCGGCGCGGATGGCTTCGGCAATCTTCAGCGGTGCCGAGCGCAGGGGCTTAGCGAAGGGAAAAATGGGAATCGCGAAGTCCCCGAGTTCGACCTTCGGAGGCTGCTCCACGACCACGCCGGGCAAGGCCGCTCCGGGATACTTGCGCTGCAGACACTCCCGCACGCGCTGGGCTAGACGATGTTCCAGATGACGGTACAAGAAGTCCCTCTAAGTGATTGAAGAAACAGTGATTTTACCAGAGGGCGCGACCGGCGCGCGTTTGACGGAGATGGAACGGTTCCCTATGATGAAAAATCAGCCCAGCTCGCTATCACGGAGACGCTGAGCCACGGACAGTTACAACTTCAAGAGGTTTGTTCTCGTTTTGCCCGTGGCTCTGTGCCTCGGTGGTGAATGATTTCTCTTATGCGGATTGCCTATCTTGAATGTTTCTCCGGCGTGAGCGGTGACATGTTCCTTGGCGCGCTCATCGATGCCGGAGTTCCGCCCCGGGTGCTGGAAGAAACCGTGGCGGCTCTGGGCGTAGGAGCGCGACTGGAGATCGCGCGAGTCGTCCGCAGCGGCATTGCGGCGACCAAGGTGGACGTGTGGGTAGACGGCGAGAAAGACCTTCCGCGGGAAGAGTATTGGGCGAAACAGAATGATGTGGCGGGGGCACCCGCGCTCGCGAAAGCTGTCCATGAACACAATCATCACGACCACGAGCATTTTCCGGGCGCCGTCGTCTCGCGAGCGGGGGCGCCCGCGCCA
>DATDGW010000547.1:0-7696 GCA_036521895.1 Candidatus Sulfotelmatobacter sp.
GCACCTGCGAAGATTTGCAAGAATGACGTCAAATTGAAACCGGAGTGGAAACTCCTGCAAACAAACGGGCTGGCGCTGACCCCACTCCTACCTTAAGGAATCACTGGGAGGTTCAGCGAGGTTCAGGGGAGGTTCAGGGGAGGTTCAGGGGAGGTTCAGGGGAGGTTCAGGAGGTTCAGGAGGTTCAGGAGGTTCAGGGAGGTTCAGGGGCCAGAACGGAGTGCTAAACAGAAGGCCCAAACCATACCCGACGCAGCCCTGGGAGGCTGAAGAAGGGGTGGGAACGGGTAAAAGAAGCCGGGGCGGAACCGACCAAACCGTAGCTGCGGAACCTGCCTGAGCCAGTCGCAGGGCGGCGAAAGAGTGCAGCCCACAGCACCAGCCCGTGGGAACGGTGTGGGGGAAGGACAAGAAGCCGCGGAGGGGCGGAACAATTTAGCCCACCGCTTCAGCGCTGGGTAAGGCAGACCAAAATCGATACAAGTTCCCGGAGGGGACGGCACAAACGCCGAACTCTAGCGCAGCAGAAAAATTCCAGCGACCACGGCACCAACTACGACAAGCGCCACGAAAATGTACTTGTTCCTCGCGATCCACGACTGCGAAGGCTCCAGCCCCGCACTCAACACAAACTCGGCAGGCGAAGCTGCCGCCGCTGTCTCCTGAATCTTCGGACTCACAACTGGTGCTGCCAGAACCGGCTTCGCGCTTTCCTTGGATTCCTTGATGTCTGGAGATATCGCGATGGAAGCTACCCCCTTACCCAAGGTCGTCTGCGTCGCCGCTGTCCCCGCAGCCTGCGCGGCCGCAAACGCCCGCGCTTGCGGTTTCACGGTGGCTGGCGCCACATTCGCCGGCCCTAAAGCAACCGCCTGCGCAGGCGCTGCCTTCGGCACTTTCAGTTGCCCCCGCCACTTCTTCTCCTCGCACTCCACGCAAAGCACACGTCCCGCCGACACCGGGAAGCCACACGCGTCGCACTTCCGCAGACCCCTTAAAACCGGCGGAACATGACTCTGATCGGCTTCTTCCGCCTTCCCCGCGTCCGCCGCCGGGGCCAGCCCCGCCGACCAGAACAACGGCTTCTTGTCGGGAGCCGAAACCGCGGTCTTTCGGACAATGGGCGCCTCATGCGCGATCGTCTTTTGCGCGATTGCCGGTCCTGGATCCGCCGAAGAGGTGGGGACTTCAGCTGCACGCGGCGATGGCACTGCCGCTTCCCGAGCAGCCTCTGCTTTGGTCTGGGCTGCAGCTTCCAAAGCTGCCACCAGCTTTCCCTGTTCAGCCGTGACCTTGGCCGCTGGGCCGGCAGATTCTAGCGCTTTCTTTTCGGCCGCAGCTTGCACCACTGGAGCGGGCGTTTCCGGCACCGAATCTTCGAGAACCGGTTCGTCCAACACCGGCTCTTCCAGAACAACATCTTCCAGAACCTGTGCTGCGAGATCCTGATCCTCGAGAATGTCAGCCTCTTTCGCGGCCGGAGCCGAAGCCTGCTTCATTTTCAGCCGCTCCGGCAGGCTCTCGGTCGCCTGCGCCAGCCGCACCGCGGTTTCGACCATCTCGCTCAACCGCTGCACCGCCGATACATCGCGCGCGCCAAAGGCATTCGCCTTCCCGGAAAAAAGTTCGAAAACTCCCAGCACCTCGTCTTCATTCACGACGGGCATCACTACCACCGACGCAATTCCCATCTGGCGGCACACATCGCGATTCACCCGGGCATCGCGTTCAGCATCGTCGCAGCGCAGCGGCTGCCGCGTCCGTACGCTCTCCCCGGAAAGTCCAAACTCCGTCGAAAGCAGCGCCCCCAACTCGGGTGCGTTCGGCCCCGTACTGGCGCGGCATAACATGTCATTCTTGCCAGTGCGGCGCAGGGCGATCGCCGCTCCGCTCGCGCCTGTAATGTATTGCGCGCGGTCCGCTAGCAACTGTAGCGCCGCATCGAGATCGCGTTGCGCCATCTCAGTCAGCGAACGTCCTCCATCTTCTCCAGGAAAACGCACGCCCGCTGCACGCGCACTTGCCTCCGCGCGTGCCGCGGTCAGGGCCGCCGAAACGCTGGCCTGTGGTACTCGGGTTGAACTGTTCTGCCGCACTGCCTGCTCCGGATGCAACTCCGCTATCTGCACAACCGGCTCCGTGCCGGAGGCCGACGACTTGCCCGCGAGAGTCGAATAGTCTTCCATGGCGCGCATGCCATCATCCCAGAGTTGCACGCTACGGGGCGCACTCCGCCCGCCACAGCTCACCCAACATATTTAAAAGGATGCAGTAGTTTGAGTCTCGCTCGGGGCACGCAACGTGTCAAGAATTTCGACACCGCAGAGGTACTAAAGTGCGAAGCCGTGGAAGAGGCCAGCGTCCCGGTGGAAGAGCGGCGCTTTAGCGCCGCGTAAGAGTCAGTATAAGGATTCCGTGCTTCAGCACAGTGGTGGCAACTCGTCTCAGGACAACTGTTTCCTACGCCTTCCGCCGCAGCGCCGACTGCGCCAGCCCGTTCGCCTCCGCATTACTCTCCCGCGGCACATGCGAAATGGAAAACATCAGCGACCGCGCCAGTTTCCGGCAGGTCCAGTGCAAAGAGTAGAGCCGTGGGCTGCGGCAGGTGTACTCCCCCGTCATCTGCCGCACCACCACTTCCGAGTCGGAGTAAACGTGGAGTTTCTGCGCCTTGAGCGACAGCGCGTACTGCAGGGCTTCCATCAACGCAGCATACTCGGCAACATTATTATCCTGGTGGCCAATCCACTTGGCGATCCGAACCGGGCCGCTGTCGCAGCCGTTGATCACCACCCCAATGCCCGATGGCCCCGGATTCCCCAGGCAACCGCCGTCCACATACGCCACGAGTTCTGATATCACTTCGATTCTTTTCGCGCTATCTATAACTCTACCTGAAAGATGCGCCCATCCGCTTCCACCGTCAAGACGATTATTTGGTTCCCTTTCATACGTTTTCCGGTGCGCCCCAGCATTGTGCAATCTTGTGTGCAAAACACGGCCAAATTAATTCCGCCTGTGGATAAGTTCCCGCCGTGCAACCGTTTGCATCTTTCGTTATGCACAGCTTTGCCCCCAGCTATTGCACCAATAGTTTGCGTTGACGTTTTTCATTTCTCTGTTAAGGTGGTTTGCGTCGACGGTCGAAAGGGTTGGCACAATAAAACGAGCCAGTCCGAAGTAGACTGAGTGATTAGCCCAGCGGGGTGACCTGAGGGGCGACCGGACCTGAAAAAACCGACGGCCCTGCGAGGGGTAGTTGGGGTTTGGAACTGCGAAAGCAGTGATCGCATCAAGGGGTCGTGACGGTACATGCCTCCACGCTGTAAGCTCCCTCGCAGGAGCGAGCGGCTAGAGCATAACCAATGTCACGGCCCTTTCAATTTTGTCCCACCTATTTTCGCTCCACTCCCGGCAAATCCTTTCGCCCATCCGCGCCTTTTCGCGATCGCAACTACTCCAGCGTGAGCGTCATTGCCCTGAAGTCAAACGTCGTCTTGCGAGCCTGCTGCAACAGGTCGATGCCGAGGTTCCCGTGAAAGAATTTGCTGTTTTCGACGGTGAACTCCCGCAGAATTCCCGCAGGCTTGAGCACCACCGGAAATCCTCCAATATCCAGAGGCAACGACGGCAAAACAGCGGCATTCAACGTTTTTGCGCCGCCTGCCCCCTCCATCTTGTAGGAATCCGTCTTTGCCGCCCCGCGCATCAACTCGGGAAACATCTCGGCAAAAGGTGGGTAGAGATCAGTATTGGTCGCGCCTGTATCTAAGGTGAACGCGAGTCTGCCACCCTCATATTGAACCTGCGCGACCGGATGTTGTCCGTCGAAGCAAAGATCGGCATGAGACACAGTTTTGTTCGCTGACTTTGCGCCGATCTCAAATGTCTTATCCGCTCCCCACGAAAACTTCTGCAACGCCAGCAGCACCGGTAACCCGATGAGTCCGCCTTCGCCCGGCGGCGATTGATCAAACGGAGGCTGCTGGCTAGACAGCACCAGAAAGGCGACATGCTTCAGACGGATCGGTCCAATCGAAACTTCGTCAGCGACGGCAACCCGCGACTCGAACTCCGTCCCGGTCACGTCGCCAATCTTGACGGGCGCCGACAGAATTCGCAGTCCGTAACGTTTGGCCTCCGATTCGCTCAATGCGGATAGGTTCGCTCCGGTATCAATCCAATACGTAGCCGGCACGCCATTGATTGCGATCGGCAATCCGGCCTCCTGCATTTTCAGCGTCGTGACATGCCCGTGCGCCACTTCCTGTTCAGGAAACTCGCTGAGAACGGCAAGCAGTGGACGGTCGCCTTGCACCTCGGAGTCGCTCGGCTTAAGGGCGAGCACTGCGTCGGCCTGGGCCAGCGCCCCCCGGTATTTCCCCTGACGCAGATAGGCATAGGTGAGAAGCCGATGCGCTTGCAGCGCCTCATCGGACTGTGGCCGCGATTTGATGACACCTGCGAGCTTCTTCGCGCACCGGTGCAGATCATTCCAGGCACACGCCACCGCACCTTGATAAAACAGCGGAGCGTTGCCTTTTGCCACAGCATCACGAAGCTCGAACCATCGATGCGCGTCGTAGAGAGCTTTCAGGCGTGCTCCATCGGAGGCTGCGGCAAAGCATCGGGAAGAGAGCACAACAATCGCCAAAAGCGCAGCGACGACTCTTGGTTTGTGCGTGGGCATGATCCATCCGACGAACGGCTATTATCCGATACCTCCCCCGTCCAGTGGTAGCTCTCTTGCGCGAGCGTCTTTTCTTGACACTCTAACCTCGTTTCGCCTTTTAGAAAATCGTTTTACTAAATTCTCCGCTCCTGTGGGATAATTCCTCCCCGTAACCACTCCGCGCCAGCCCGCGAGCTGTCACGGAAGCATTGAAATCCAAAGACGGAGAATCTCATGGCTAAGTATCCCCTGTCCCGTCGTCAATTTATTCACCTCGGTTCAGGCGCTCTCGCAGCTACCACAGTCGCTAAAACTATCTTGCAGCCGCGCGTCCTGTCGGCCGCGGCGCGTCCCGTCGCTCCCAGCGACACCATTCGCTTCGCCTCCATCGGCACCGGCATTCGCGGATGCGAACACCTCGAAGCTTCCCTCGAGGTCCCCGGCATTCAGTGCGTCGCCGTTTGCGACCTCTATGACAGCCGCCACACCGCGGCGCAGGAATCGGTCAAGAATCCCAGCGTCCCCGCCTCCCGCGACTACCGCACCATCCTCGATCGCAAGGATGTCGACACCGTCCTGATCGCCACCATGGACCATCAGCACCGCCATATCTTCCTCGATGCCTGCGCCGCCGGCAAAGACGTTTACTGCGAGAAGCCCATGTCGCACACGGTGGAAGACGGATTCGCCATGATTGAGGCCGCGCACAAATACAATCGCATCATCGAAGTCGGGAGCCAGCGCGTCAGCTCCGTCCTCTACGCCAAAGCCAAAGAGATTTACGACTCCGGCAAGCTCGGCGAAGTCTTCTCCATCAACGCCTACTGGGATCGCAACTCCCCCAGCGGCGCCTGGGTCTATCCCATTCCGCCCGACGCTAGCGAAAAAACGATCGACTGGAACGCCTTCCTTGGTGGTGCTGCCAAGGTCCCCTTCGATCCCGTCCGCTTCTTCCGCTGGCGCTGTTTCACCGACTACGGCGAGGGCCTCGGCGGAGATCTCTTCGTCCACCTGCTCTCCGGCATTCAGTTCATCACCGGCATCAACGAGCCCGCGCAACGCGCCATGTCCTCCGGAGGCCTGTTCCACTTCAAGGATGGCCGCGAATTCCCCGACCTCATCGAAACTCTCTACGACTATCCCAACTGCCGCGTCACTCTGCGCTGCAACCTGAACAACAACGGCGGAGAATTCATCGGCTTCTACGGCACCAAGGGCACCATGATCATCAAGGACGCAACCCTCACCTACAAACCAGAGGACACGCGCCCCGAGCCCGAAGGCTATTCAATTTTCGGTTGGCCAAAAGCTCTCCGCGACCAGTACCTGCAGAAGTGGCACGAAGATCATCCCGAGCCGGAAGCCCTGAAGTGGAAGGTTGATCAGACCGGCGAGTCCTACGCCAATCCTCCGGGATACAGCGACACGGTCGATCATCAGGCCAACTTCTACAACGCCGTGCGCACCCGCAAGCCGGTCGTCGAGAACGAAGTCTTCGGCAACAACGCCGCCATCGGATGCCACTTGGCCAACTTTTCCTACTTCAACAAAACCGTCGCAGTCTGGGATCAATCCCAAAAGAAGATCGTCAAAGGTTAACCAGAGGGTGCCCCATTGCTCGCGCGCGCTCTTTGCGCGAGGAATGGGGCTCTTGATTTTCGGTGCAAGGCGTCGGTTGAAGAAGCAAAACTCGGGGGAAGAGCCCGGCTTCAGCCGTGCCGCTAAGCCGCTCGCTTGACACCCACCCATCTTCGGCGTCCACTATTGTGGATTTCTCGACAGCAGGTGTGCGATGCCTAATTCATTCCGTAATCTCGTATTGCTGACGTTTCTTGCCTTCCCCTGGACTTCTTTGCCGGCTCAGTCCGACTCTCAGACTCCGGCCCCGCAGAACGCTCCAACGAACACCAAAGCCTCCACCATCCCAACCTTCCGCACCACCGTCCGCCGTGTCGTCGTCGACGTGGTCGTGCGCGACTCCAACAACAAGCCGGTGCACGGCCTCAAGGCCAGCGATTTCCTCGTCGCCGAAGACGGCCACCCGCAAAACATCCTCTCCTTCGATGTCTTCGACATCGATACCCCCTCGATTTCCATACCGCCCAACACTCCCCATATGCCCGCGAATTACTTTGTCAACATTCCGGCGACTCCCGAGCGCGGACCGCTCTACGTCATTCTCTACGACCTCGCGAACATAGAGATTGACGACCAGCTCGACGCCCGCCGCCAGGTCATGAAGTTCATCAAGAGCATGCCCGTCGGAACCCGCTTCGCGATCTTCATACGCTCCGACGGCCTCTATCTGGTGCAGGGCTTCACGGCCGACAAAGCCCTTTTGTACGCGACTCTCGACCCGCAGAATCCCAAACCTCACGTTCCCAAGGTGTTCATGATGGGCAAGAATCTTGGATCCGGCGATCCCGCATCCATGATCAACGTGTTGACCCAGGTGAACGAATTTCTCGAGGGCGTTCCCGGCCACAAGAACCTGATCTGGCTCGCCGGAACATTCCCCCTCGCCTTGGTTCCGCGCAAGGAAGATCCCCGCGAATACGAAGACCAGATCATTCACGAGATCAATGTTCTGACTCGAGCGCAGGTTGCCGTCTACCCCATCAATGTCGGCGGAGTGCCGGTCAATCCCCCGGGTATGCTGACGGGAGCACGCGTGCACGGTGGCAACAATAATCAAGTTGTCCAATCCGGCGGCCCAATCCAGGGCTCGGGTGGTCCCGGAATCAACAGCCTCACCACCCCCGATCCCACCGGATTGCTCGCGTCCATACAGGCGCAAAGTTCCGGCGATTCCATGTACACCGATTACGATGTCCAGAAGGCCCTCGCCGAGGCCACCGGCGGGCACGCGTTTTACAGCACCAACGACGTCACTGCCGCGCTCGATGAAGCCACCGACATCGGCGGCAACTATTATTCCCTCAGCTACTCGCCCACCCACCAGAAGGACGACGGAAGCCGGCGCAGCGTCGCCGTCAGAGTGGTCCAACCCGGCTACAAGCTTTC
>DATDGW010000548.1:0-13575 GCA_036521895.1 Candidatus Sulfotelmatobacter sp.
GGATGAAGGAGAACGCCACCACGATGATCAGCACGAGTAGAGCTAGTCCAAGGCGCCCGGCCCATGCTCTGAGCAGCGGATTGTGCCCTTTTGTCATGGTGCGAACCGGGCCCGCATGTTAGCGAACTCAGGAATAGGAGAAGATTTCCGGCTGAAGCGGACGCCCCTTGGTTGAAGTTAGATGCGGGCCAAGCCGGGGGATGTGCCTAGAATCACAGTGAGCGGGAACCGAAGGGGTACGCCATCGCGCTGGCGGACTCTGCAGTTCATTGCGGGGTCCAGGTCATCTCCACGCGCACTGGAATCTCGTTTTTCACCGGGAGACTGAGGAGCGAGGGTGGGTCGATCTTGAAATCGGTGAGGGTGGTGGGGATCGTTCCGGTGATTCGGGTTTCGTCTCCTTGTTTGACCATTTCGAAAGCGATTTGCTGGTAGTGGGCGGTCTGGCCGGCGAACTGGACTTCGAGATCGGCCTTGACCGTGGCTGACGCGGAGGCGGACTCGGGCAAACGGGTGCGGACGGTGACCATGGGAAACTCCGCGCCGCGAGTGACTTGGAGCATATGCAGGTCGCGGTTGCTGTCGCCGGAATCGAAGGTCTTGACGGGGACGGCGATCAGGAAGTCGCATTGTCCTTCGTGGCAGATGCCCTTGCCGCGCGCGGCGTGGCTAACGCCTTCGGTCTGGTGGAGAGGGTGAGAGACGTGGTAGGTCAGCGTGCTCTGCTTTAGGACCCACCCGTGGTCAGCGGCGAACAGGGTGGTCAGTGGGAGCAGGAGGAAGAACGGCAGGAGTTTTTTGTTCATAGAACCTTGATCCCGGGTAGCCCAGCTCTCGCGAATCCTCTCGGGCTTGAGCCTTTTCTGTCGCCCTTTCAGGGCTTCGTTGATACTTCAACTTTGACCACTCACGGCTTGCGCGGTGGGCTCATTCTTTCGCCGCTCCGCGGCTGGATCCGCTAGAATTTTAACGACACCGATAGCAGGGCGGCTCCGAAAGCTCCGGCGGTGACGATGGCGACCGGACCGTGAGCTGCGGCGATGCCGTGCACTTTTTCTCCGTTGCTCTTCTGGCTGTACGCCATCGCGCCCAGAATCGGGGTCAGGATCATGCCGGGGCCGTGGACCCAGGCCAGGGCTTTATGCAGCTTGATGGGGCCCTTGGTTTGGGTGCCTGCGATTCTCGGAGCGCGGATCGCATAGTAAGCGGTGATGCCATAGAGGTCGCCGGTAACTGCGCCCAGCACAAGATGCACATTGCGGTCGGTCGTGCTCGTGCTCTTGCCTCCGGCCTTGACGGAAGTGATCAAGGTGGCCAGCAGAGGGACGGTGGTGATCAGTCCGAAGCGCTGGTGCATCTTCAGCCTGTGAGTGCGCCTGTCGAGTAAGGCCTGCTGCGCGGCGTCGGCCTGGGTTTCGGTCTTGGAGAAGCCGAGGTCTTCGAGCGAGGGCTCGGTTTTGTTGGGAGCTGGAGCGTTGGGGAGATTTTCGGCAGGGACGGAGGTCGCGGAGGTTACGGTCAGAGGCAGCGTCTGCGAGCTTCCGATCGTCAGGGTCGCTTTGGCGGTGGCGACGCCGACTCCGGCGGCTGAGGCGGAAACCTCATAATCTCCCCCGGCAAGGTTGGGAAGTGTGTAGAGGCCCGCGGAATCGGTCTGGGTCTCGGTGGATCGTCCCGTCGCGGTATTCTTCACGGTTACCTTGGCATTGGGGACGGGCTTGCCGGAGGAGTCCGTGACGGTGCCGGAGAGGGTGGCTGAGGAATCTTGAGCGTGGAGGGAAGTCACCGCCGGTCCAGAGATCAATACCACCAGTACAAAGATCAGCACAACTCGGAAGGAAGAGTTCGTTGTTCTCGGGTTCATGGGCGGGTTTCCTTGGCGCTTCGCGAGAGATAGAGAACTTTATATTCCAAAGATGCTTTTGTCAAAGCCTAGGGATGTCTCAACCATCGCGCGAGTAACGGGCCGATGGACATTTTCGCAGCGTAGATCAAAATCCCCACTCCTTCGCTCCGGTGAGGGCAGCCTCTTTCACGCCAAGAGAGGCGGGACAAGAGTCGGGCGCCCCGCTGTTCCGCTTTCTTCCGGGAAACGATTTAGACTGGAATGACCTATGACGATTACTACTCTCAACTCCCTGGCCCGCGCTTCGTCCGCGTATTTGCGTTCCGCCATGCATCAGCCGATTCAGTGGCGGGAGTGGGGGGCGGAGGCGTTTGCGGCGGCTCAGCGGGAGAACAAGCCGATGCTGCTCGATGTTGGGGCGGTGTGGTGCCACTGGTGCCATGTGATGGACCGGGAGTCGTACGACGATCCGGAGATTGCGGCGATTGTGAACCAGCACTTCATTGCGGTGAAGGTGGACCGGGACGAGCGTCCAGACATCGACAGCCGGTATCAAGCGGCGGTGCAGGCGGTGAGCGGGCAAGGCGGGTGGCCGCTGACGGCGTTTCTTACGCCGGACGGAAAGCCGTTTTATGGCGGGACATATTTTCCGCCGGGCGATGGGTATGGGCGTCCGAGCTTTCGGCGCGTGCTGTTGAGCATTGCGAATGCTTACAAGGAAAAGAATGGCGACGTGGTCGAGCAGGCCAAGATCGTGGAGAGCACGATTGCGCAGTCGGAGTCGTTTGCGGGAAAAGATGGGCGTGTTTCGGCAGCGGTGACGGCGGCGATTCGGACTTCGGCGTTTCGGATGTTTGATCCACAGCATGGAGGGTTTGGGCAGGCGCCGAAGTTTCCGCATCCGTCGGCGCTGGACTTGTTGATTGAGAGGTATGCACGGATTCGCGGAGCTTCGCTCCGCGGGACGGAGGAAGGCGGCCGTCCCCACATGGACGGTGCCAACCCCGACAATCAACTTCGCGAACTGATCACGACGACTCTCGAGCATATGGCTCATGGCGGGGTGTATGACCAACTGGCGGGCGGGTTTCATCGGTATTCGGTGGACGAACGGTGGGTGGTTCCGCACTTCGAGAAGATGTGCTACGACAATTCTGAGCTGCTGAAAAATTATGTGCATGGCTACCAAGCTACGGGCGAGGAGTTCTTTGCAGATGTGGCGCGCGACATTATTCGCTGGATGGATGAGTGGCTGAGCGATCGGGAGCGCGGTGGGTTCTATGCTTCGCAGGATGCGGACATCAACATGGACGACGACGGCGACTACTTCACCTGGACGCTCGAGGAAGTCCGTGCCGTGTTGACCGAGGAAGAGGCGCAGGTGGCGGCTCTGCATTATGACATCAACGAAGTCGGGGAGATGCATCACAATCCGGCGAAGAATGTGCTGTATGTGCGGGCGTCGGTAGAAGAGATCGCGCGGCGGACGAACCTCGGTGAGGAACGGGTGAAGGAATTGCGGGCCGTGGCGAAGAAGAAGATGTATGCGGCGCGGTTGCAGCGTCCGACACCGTATGTGGATAAGACGGTCTATGTGGGATGGAACAGTTTGTGCGGTTCGGCTTATCTGGAGGCGGCGCAGGTGCTGGATCTGGCGGAGGCGCGGCGATTTGCGCTGCGGTCGCTGGATCGGGTGCTGGCGCGGGCGTGGAAGGGTGAGCGAGCCGACGCGGGCGGGGGCGCCCGCGCCACAGAATCTGGTCTGCTCCTGCATGTCGTTTCGTACTCGGATCCGGCAGTTTCGTACCGCGAGGTTGCGGGGTTGCTCGAGGACTATGCGTTTACCGCGCTAGCTTGCCTAGATGCGTACGAGGCGACTGCGGATCTCAGTTACTTCAAGTTTGCACGTGCCATTACGGATGCGATGATTGCGCGCTTCTACGACGGGACCTCGGGTGGATTCTTTGACAGCGAACCGGCGGCAGAGGGAGCGAGCCTGGGCGTGCTGGCGACGCGGCGCAAGCCGCTGCAGGATTCGCCGACACCGGCGGGAAATCCAATGGCGGCGATTGCGCTGGTGCGACTGCATCATTACACCGGGGAGGCTGGCTATCGCGACCAGGCCGAGCAGACGCTGCAAACGTTCGCCGGCGTAGCAGATCAGTTTGGAATCTTCGCCGCAAGTTATGGGATTGCGGTGGTGCATTTTCTGGAGAGTCCGGTGCAGGTTGTGGTGATTGCGGGAGATGGGGATGAAGGCAATGCGGCAAAGCTGCAAGCGGCGGCGGTCGCACCTTTTGCGTTCTGCAAATCGACACTGAGGTTGGGGGCTCATCAGGCGGTGCGTGAGAACCTTCCGCCCGCTTGGGCGGAGACCATTCCCAATCTTCCTTCTTTGGGTTCGGGGAAGTCGTTTGCGGTGTTGTGTTCGGGATCTACGTGCCGGCCGCCCATCTTCGATGCGCTTGCGTTGGAGAGCGCGTTGGAGGCTGCGATCGGGAAGTCGTGAGCGGGGCTTTCTCTTGGCTGATTCCCCCAGTGGCTAAAGCCGGAATCTTTGTGGGAGCCTTACGCGGCCCTAGAAGGGCCGCTCTTCCACGGTCGTGCACGCGCTCTTTTTTTCGTCAAACTCTGACGCTGTGCAACCTCCCGGCCCGCAATTCATTCACGGAAAAAAGAGGGGCTGTCGGGTTATGAGGTCCCGACAGCCCAAAAATTGCGAGCCCCGGTTTGGCCCAGATTTCAGTTACAACAGGTTACTTTAGTGACCTTGCGGTCACAGCCTGGTCGCGGTTCTACTGCGGTGGCAGGGTTGTTTGACAGTTGGGTTGTCTGGGTGGGCACAGAATCAGTGGGCCACCGTCCGCGGCGGGAACCTGTGGGACGGCGGCTGCAACGAATGTGCCCACTAGTCCTACCATCAGGATCGAGATCCTGATTGTTCGTTTCATGGGATCGTCTCCTATAACCGCTTAGGGTTTCCCCTGGCGGGACCTTTTTCGCGGTGCCGCATTATAGGACCGGTGTCAAGTTTTGTGTGCAACAATTTTCATCGGCGTAGAATCGCTCCCCTCGAAGCACCTCCTGGACTGATCAACCAAGCCGTATATCACCTGATGCGTCAGTCACTTGAAGGCATCCAATCGAGTATCCGTTCGACCTCCTGGAGGATACACAGGGGTACATTCCTTTTGCGCACATTTTACAATTTCAGAACAGCCTAGAGCAGAAACGTGATCTGGCCGAGCAGAAGAATGAAAGAAATCCACAGGCTGGAATGGGCGAAGGCGGCTACGGCTTGGAGTTGACTTGGGGTACAGGAATGCGGAAGCTACCGGTTCCGGTTGCGGTTGCGCCGGCCGCGGTACCGAACGCCCGGGTCTCTTGCGTGAGGGGCGCTTCCTGGGTGCGAGAAAGCGCGCGATCGACCATGCCTTCGAACATTGGGATGAGCGAGTCGGCTGGAAGCGGGTGGTGAATGTCGGATAGGCTCTGTTCCCAGCGCTGGGGTTGGAGAAGCGACATGGACGAATCGCGAGCCGGACTCTTCAGGGCAACGTAGCCAAACCAAATCAGCAGCGTGGTGTTGTAGGCACACATGTTGAAGATGCTCATCCAGGGGCCAGTCAGGTGCTTTCCGACGAAGGAGCAGATCAGAATGAGTTCAATCACGGCAAAGGATCCGAAGCCCAGGGCGATGCCAAAGCTGTGCTGGCGGCGGCTGATGCCGACATAGTGCGCGAAGAAAAGCAGGAAGAGAACCATTCCAACCTGAATCATGCGCACGCATCTTTGTCCGGTGATCACGGCTTGAATGATGGGCGCCATTTCCGAGGAATTGGTAGAAACCGAAACCACGCCTGCTACCAGCAGCATGACCAGGCCCGCCCACTTGAACAGCACGGTGCCCAGATCGCGCAGCGTATGGAAGGCACGGAAAACGTCGACAAACACTTCGTGAATCACCGCGAAACCGAAGGCGACGCTGAGCGCATCGCAAATCCAGTAGAAGTAGAACAAGAGTGAATAGCTGTGCCAGTATGCGGGAAAAACCACGGCGAAAGTGACGAGTTGAACGAGGACGTATCCGAAAAAGAACTTGAACTTGCGGTGCAGCCCCCGGCGGTACATGAGGGCAGCGATTGCCGTCTCAAGGACAGGATGGGCAATCCAGAGCGCGTAATAGAGAACTCTGATTTTCTCGCTCATTTCTTTCGATTCGCCGGCAAGCTGCAACTACAGGGTCGGTACTGCAACGTTAACGGTTCCTAACCCTATGTTCAATGCACTGAGGTAATCCAAAGTAACGTTACCTATGCAGGAACCCCGACGCAAGGTTACCTTCGTGCTAGAGCCCGCGGAAGGTACCCAAAACAGGGACTAAGGCCCGTCCTTGCACGCAGATAGGGGTGACCCCTGGCAGGCGGAGCACTGGGAGTGGGGTGGCTACGCGTCGGGCATGGAGTGGATGTAGGCGCGCATCATCCGCACTTCGTCATCTTTCTCATTCAGATCGTGCAAGAGGATGTCGCGCAGCGACACCATGCCGACGAGTTGTCCCTCGTGGCAGACGGGCAGGTGGCGAAAGCCGTGGCGCCGCATCAGGGCCATGCAGTTCTCAAGATCTTCGTTCATGCTGATGGTGAGAGGGTCGTCGGTCATGACCTCAGCCAGGCACGTGCTGCCTGGATCGCGGCCTTCGGCCACTACGCGACGCATGAGGTCACGCTCGGAGAAAATTCCCACCAGTTTGCCGTTGTGCAGAACGGGAACGGCGCCGATGTTGCGGTCGACCATGGCGCATACCGCTTCGAGGACAGTGTGGCCGAGTTCCGCTTGATAGGTGTCCTGATTCTTGATCAGCTCGCAGATACGCATTTTGATACCTCCCGGTTACAGAGTTCCGAGCAGTCCAAAAGCATCGACCGGGGCGCGAGTATATGCCGAAAAGGAGATGGAAAGAAAGGCAAAAAGGTTGGGCGGGAAAAGAAATCTCGCCCGAATTGGGCAGAAAGAACGCGAGCTTGTGCGGGCCGAGAAACAAACCGAAGCAGTGGGCTCAGGGATTCCCCTACAGATGGCCGTCAGACCGAATTCACCGCGGAACGCTCTTCGACGTGGCGTCGGAGGCAAAGATGAAATACGAAGAGTTCCACAGAGCCGTAGGCAGGCTTCCGCGCGGTCGGGCCGTGATTACGATGTTGAAATCATCGGAGCCGCCAAGATTCATTTCGTGCAGACCATCGTCCGACAGCACAGCTTTCGCGTTCTCCGCCCCGGTCATGCCTGGTTCGATCACGGCCAGCCATGCCAGAAATTCGTGGAGGTCGCGGGTGCGGGGACGTCCGGGCACAACGAAGGACACCTGCGCCTCCTGCGTGGAGAAGTGCCAAGCCAGCGAAGCCGCGAGATCGACGGCCTTTTCGTAGGCGCGTTCCGAGATATGGCCCGGCTCGGGATTGTCGAAGGCGATGCACAGTTTGCGCTCATCTTCGCGGGCAAACTCGCGGACCTTCAGCGAGCCTGACTTGGCGGTGGCCTTCCAGTCAACGTGACGGGCCGAATCCTCGGGCAGGTACTCGCGAATCATGTATAGGTCGGAGCCCCGGCCGCGGACGAAGCTCTCCCACTCACCGCTGACCAGAGGCAGGACTTCGAACACTTCGTCGGTCGGATCGATGCGGGGATAGACCAGCACTTCGCGGGGCAGCGAAACATGGCGCGTCTTGGTCAGGAAGGCGAAGGGAAAACGGGTGGCCAAGCCGAAGCGGTCCTCGCGATAACGGCCGCGCTGATCGAAGCGCAATTCCAGATCGGCTGAGGCGTCGGACTGAGGGGGGAGAAACGGGAAGTAGGCCATCCCCGGAAAGATTCCCGGAGGCGGCGGAACTACGAGAACCCGGCGCAAGCGGCGGTCGGGCAAGCGCAGCCACTGCTGCTCTTTGGGACGGTTGAAGGGGAAGGCAAAGGTGGTTGCTTCCCACTGCCATTGCGTGGATGTCTTCTTTCGTTTCTTGCGCGTGGAAATCACGCGAATGGAAAACGATGGCAAGTAGCGCCGCGGATTGTGCAGGACGATGCGACCGGCGACGGGGCGTCCTGCGAAGACGTGCTCGGGCAGGCGGACGTCCAGTTCCAGCCAGCGCAGCACCCAGGCGGAGACGATTCCGGACACCAGGATGGCCGCCAGCATGGCCGCGACCACGATATACAAAAGATTGTTGCCGGTGTTGAGGGCGGCGATGCCGATCACGATGGTGACCAGCACGTAGACGACGCCGGCGCGGGTGACGTCGTAGTCGAAAGATTCGCGCAGGCGCTCAACGGCCACGCGCCGCGCCAGATAAGGCACGGTGAACAATCCCACCATCGTGGCAAGCAGGAGCGAGGTCGAGGCCAGAATCACGGTAGCCCAGACGTTGCCAGCATCGCGCGACACGGTGGAGAACAAAGCCGTAGCGAAGGCCAGACCGAGACCCAGGAGTGCGAGCAGGAACTTGACCCAGACCTCTGCGGAGGCGGACTGCAGCCATTGGGCCAGCCGACTGGGTACGGAAGCGCTCGATTTCAACGGATTGGCGTACGCAGAGCCCACTTCTTCGGAGCCTAGCATTGTTGGGAGGAACGGACAATCAAGATCGGCTTGGCGGGAAAGCGTTCGTAACGTTTGATTCGGCCGAGTTGGTTCCGGCATCCGCGGGCGAGACCCTCGCGGGACAGCCGCAGGGACGGCGGCGCTACGTCCTTCTGATTCCCATTTTGTTGTGCTACCCTTGCTGAACTCGCAGGACTCGGCCCCGCAACTGGCAGCAAATCCCGTCAACTGACTTTTGAGGAGACCTCCATGCCTATCGGTAAACGTGCAGCAGCGGAATTTATTGGAACCTTCTGGCTGGTATTTGGCGGATGCGGCGCCGCGGTACTGGCCGCCGGATTTCCCGCCGTCGGCATTGGATTCGCCGGTGTCGCTCTCGCCTTCGGGTTCACCGTCCTTACGATGGCGTTTGCGATCGGACACATCTCCGGGTGCCACTTGAATCCGGCGGTGAGTGTGGGACTAGTCGTCGGCAAGCGCTTCCCTGCTTCTGATTTGTTGCCCTACGTCATCGCCCAGGTGGTGGGCGCGGTTGCGGCGGCGGGCGTGCTTTATATCATCGCGAGCGGATCTGCCAGCTTTGATGTGCATGCCGGCTTCGCGTCCAATGGCTACGGAGCAAATTCTCCCGGAGGCTATTCCCTGCTGGCGGGCTTCGTCTCCGAAGTCGTGCTGACGGCGTTCTTCCTGATCGTAATTATGGGTGCCACGGACAACCGCGCCCCCAAAGGATTTGCACCGATCGCGATTGGACTCTGCCTGACTTTGATCCATCTGGTGGGAATCCCGGTAACGAACCTCTCGGTTAACCCCGCGCGCAGCACGGGACCGGCGATCTATGCGGGTGGCTGGGCACTGCAGGAGCTGTGGATGTTCTGGGTGGCGCCGCTGATTGGCGGAGCGCTCGGCGGGGGAATTTACAGCATGGTGTTCGGAGAGTAAGTCCCACGTTTCGCAAAAACGCGCGACCTGGGGCACCCTTCTTAGTATTCCGACAGTTCCTTCATGGCCAGAAATAGGTCGTTGGGCTGGGGAAGGATTGCGTCTTCGAGGATCGGCTGGTAGGCGACGAACACGTCTTTCGCGGCCACGCGGCGGACGGGAGCGTCGAGATTGTCGAAGAGCTGGTCGGCGATGCGGGCCGCGATCTCGGCGCCGTATCCCCAGCTGAGAGTGTCTTCGTAAGCCACGAGCGCGCGATTTGTCTTCGCGACTGACGCCGCGATCGTGTCCCAATCAAACGGATTCAGGCAGCGCAAGTCAATCAACTCCACTTTCATGCCTTGCTCGCGTTCGAGTTTCTGCGCGGCTTGCAGCGCGCGGGGAACGACCGCTCCATAGGTGATCACCGTCAGGTCGGTGCCGGGGTGCACGATCTTCGCTTTGCCGAACGGGATCATATAGTCGGGGCCGGGATAGGCGGAGCGGCCGAAGGATTCGCGGTAGAGGCGCTTGTGCTCGAGGAACAGCACCGGATCGTCACAACGAATGGCGGTGCGCAACAGGCCGGCGGCGTCTTGTGAGTTCGATGGGAAGACGACACGCAGGCCGGGAATGTGCGTGAAGACGCTCTCGCCACACTGCGAGTGATAGATGGCGCCGCCGGTCAAGTATCCGCCAATGGCGACGCGAATCACTACAGGGCAAGAGAATCCATTGTTCGAGCGCCAGCGGATGACGCTGAGTTCGTCGCGAATCTGCATCATCGCGGGCCAGATGTAATCGAAGAACTGAATTTCGACAACCGGCTTCATGCCGCGTGTGGCCATGCCGGTGGCGCGGCCGACGATGGCGGCTTCGGCAAGCGGCGCGTTGAAGACGCGATCGTTGCCAAATTCGCATTGCAGGCCGAAGGTGAGCTTGAAGACTCCCCCTTTGCCTTTGACGAGCTTGCGTTTCAGATACTCTTCGCGGCTGCAGTCGGCGACATCTTCGCCGAAGATCACGACGCGCTCGTCGCGCTTCATCTCATCACGCAGTGTGGTCGTGATCAGGTCAGCCATGGTTTTTCCGGCGGGCTTTTTGCCGTCAACTGGGGCTTCCGGAACCAGAGCCGGCGTGTCGAAGGCGGAGGATGACGGATCGAGGTCGGGCGAATAGACGAACTTCGTGATGCTTTCGGGCACGGGCGGAAGGGCTTCGAGTGCCTGGTCGACTGCGATCTGCAACTCGGCTTCGACTTCCTGCTCGAGCTGGTTGATGCCCTTTTCGTCGAGGATGCCTTCGCGGAGCAGGAACATTTGCGTGCGCGTCACGGGATCGCGTTGGGCATCACGCTCGCGCTCCGCATCAGGACGGTAGAGGCGCTCGTCGTCCGACAAGGAGTGCGAGTACGGGCGGATTACGTGCGCGTGAATGAAGGCTGGGCCGAGTCCTTCGCGGCAGTAGCGCGTAGCGCGCGCGAACGCCGCGTAGCTGGCCACGGGATCGGTGCCGTCGACTTCTTCGAAATGAAAGTTGGGGAATCCGGAGACGAGGCGGGAAATGCTTCCGCCCGCGGTCTGCACTTCGACGGGAACGGAGATCGCGTAGCCGTTATCTTCCACGCAAAAGATGACCGGAAGTTTTTCGAGCGCAGCGGCATTCATCGCCTCCCAGAACTCGCCCTCGCTGGAGGTGCCGTCGCCGAGGGAGACGTAGGTGACTTCATCCCCTTGGAAGCTGACGTCCTTGAAGCGTCGGTAGTCTGCGGAACCGGAGGCGGGAACGTCCGCGGCTTTGGGATGGCGCGCGAAATAGCGTCCCCCCTCGGCGCAGCCTACCGCTTGCAGAATCTGCGAGCCCGTTGGCGACGACTGCGTGACGATATGCAGCGCCGGGTAACTCCAGTGCGAGGGCATCTGGCGCCCGCCAGAGCTGGGATCATCCGCAGCCCCGACGCCCTGCAGAAACATTTCGTAAGGCTTGACGCCGAGCGCGAGGCAGAGCGCGCGATCGCGATAGTAAGGATAGAACCAGTCGTATCCGGCTTTCAGCGCGAGGCCGGCGGCGACACCGACGCCTTCGTGTCCGGCGCCGGACATTTGGAAGAATATTTTTTGCTGCCGTTTGAGCAGGATTTCCCGGTCGTCGATGCGCCGCGAGGTGTAGATGAGGCGGTAGGCTTGGATGAGTTGCTCACGCGTAAGCCCTTCATACAGCTTGCTCTTCTTCGCGCCGTTGGCCGTCAGGGCCAGCTTGGGGTCGGTCTTTGTCGTGGCCATCCAGTTCCTGGGTCCTAGGCAGTTAGATTCCTGGCAGCCGTCCCGCGATTCCACGAAGCTGCCCGGAACCTGTTGGATTGTAAATGGAAATGAGGGGTTGGAAAAGTGGAGAAAAAGTGGTGGGACAGGTCAAGCGGTCAGACCACTTTTCGTGCTGTGTTCACGATGACGTTCGTCTTTTTTATAGCGCATTTTCCCTTCCTGATAATGCAGGTGGGCAATCATTTGTCCTCTGAAGAGAGGCAAGATCGACTGCCGATGGGAGGGTTAACATGAAGACGTGCGCGTTGCTGTGTGTGATCGCAATTGGGATATCGGCGAAGGCTCAAGACAAGCCTCGCATCTTTGTGCAAGGCAAGGCTTCGGAAAACGTGAGTTCGACAGGAGGTGGCGGGGGTGGACAGCATTGGTCCGCATGGGGCTCGAAATCTACGATTGACTCGCACGACGAGAGCATGGAAGTGACGAAGGATCTGCAAAAGGACTGCTCCGGCGCGACCATTACGATCAATCAGGCCAATGCCGATTACATCATCATGACGAATCGAGAGTCCAAGAAGAACCGAGGCCTGCTGCGCACGAACAGCCAGATGCAAGTGGCAAACAAAGCTGGGGATGTGATCGGCACCAACGCCACGCGCACGGTTGGAAATGCAGCGAAGGATGCAGGAGCACGGTCGCATCAATGCACAGGAAGCCCCGGCGCCTCCTGTGCAACAGCCAGCCAGCGTGCACTCCGCGGTGCAAACTTCGCCCTCCGTGCAACTAGTGCCAGCAGTAGCGACCCAGCCGCAAGTGCAACCCGCTGCGGTTTCGGTCGTAGCTCCGGCGACTGGAAGCGTCTCTCTGGCAGACGCGGCCAAGAAAGAAAAGCAGCACAAAGCATGCCTAGAGCTGGCGAAGGACAATCCGAGCATTACCTGTCAGTAATCGAGATGAGGCTTAGGTCGCGGGAATGCGGCCTCAGCCCACCTCTTCTTGAACCCCCACTGCGAGCAAGAATCAATGTCAACAACAGTTACACCGTGCCGGTAGTTTTGATGCCGACCGATGTTGTCGACTTCCTGCCTTAGAGACAAGCGGTCGAGCGCGGAGAGCGGAAGACCGAGGCACAGGCTGATCTTTCGATCGAGCAGGAAGAAGGCCTGGCGGAAAGCTTTCTCCACTTGATCGTTCGTTCCCTGCACTGCGGCGGGATCGGGAATGCCCCAGTGGGCGGTCATCGGCCGGCCGGTGCCCTACGGGGCAGACTTCGTTCGCGGCGTTGTCACAGACGGTGAAGGCGAAATCGAACTGCGGAGCGTCGGGCCGGGCAAACTCGTCCAAGCTCTTGCTGCACAGACCCGCCGTCGGCACATGCGTCGTCTCCAGCGGTCGCAGCACCTCGGGGCCGAACTCTCCCCGAGTGGTGGCTGCCTGGGCTGAAGGCGGTGAAGTGCGGCCGGCCCATTTGATTCATGATGGCCTCGGCCATGATGGAGCGCGCCGAGTTTCCAGTGCACAGAAATAGAACGTTGTAGCGTCCTTGCATGTGGCCCGTTCCTCTGCCTCAGTTGCAACCCCTCGGACCACAGCAGGCTTGCTGTGGGAGGCTTGGCTTCACGGCGCGGAGGAAGGTGCTGAGAAACTTGCCCTCCACTTGCGGAGCGAGGGCGTCGGCGTCGATTCCCTGCCCGGAGAGAAATTCGCGGGCGTCTTCGGCGCGATAGATGCGCGTGGGCTCGACTTCAATCTGCTCAAAGCCGGCGGCTTTCAGCTTGTTGCGGTAGTCGTTTTCTTCGAGAGCTCCGGCAATGCAACCTACCCAGGCGAGAACGCTCTGGCCAATCTCGGGGAGAATCTCGCCGCGGGTAACGACGTCGGAGACGGCCAAGCGTCCGCCGGGCTTGAGCACGCGGAAGGCTTCGCGCAGGACTTTATCGTTGTCGGCC
>DATDGW010000549.1:0-3383 GCA_036521895.1 Candidatus Sulfotelmatobacter sp.
GACACCGCCTCCGACACAGTTGACGATTTTTACTCCGCTGTCGCAGCCAGTGTTGGATCGGTTGCGCGAAGTAGATTTGAACCGGCTTACGCCGCTCGACGCTTTGAATCTGCTGGCGGAATTGAAGAAGGAAATCTAACCACAGAGGACACGGAGGACACAGAAACGTCCTCCCTGGAACATGACGGGTTTGCGCAAGACTAGGGGCACCGCACAGGTTGGACAGTTGCTGATCGTCGGCTTCGACGGCAGGGAGATGACGCCCCGTGTGAGTTCCCTGCTCACGCGGCTGCAGCCGGCTGGGGTCATCCTGTTCGCGCGCAACATCAAGAGTCCGGAGCAGACCTGGCGTCTGCTGCGGGGGTGTCAAAAGTGCGTCGCAAGCCCACTGTTCACGTGCGTTGACCTCGAGGGCGGGTCCGTTGACCGCTTTCGTGATGCGCTGGGAGCAACGCCTTCGGCAGCGCATGTCTTCGCCACAGGCGACCGTGAGCTTTTTCGCAAGCATGGGGAGATCATCGGGCAAAACTGCCGCGCGTTAGGATTCAACGTCGACTTTGCCCCGGTGCTCGATCTGGCGTTTGAGGCGTCACGGAGCGTGATGGGATCGCGGGCGGTGGCGGCGGATCCACTCGAGGCGACCGCTTACGCTCGCGAGTTTCTGGCGGGTTTGCAACACGCGAACGTCTTGGGATGTGGCAAGCACTTTCCTGGGCTCGGCGAAGGCAAACTTGATAGCCATCACGAGCTGCCGGTGATTGAAAAACAATGGAAGAACCTGTGGGCCGAGGATCTACTTCCCTACCGGAGGCTGCGCCGACAATTGCCGTTCGTGATGATTTCGCACGCAGCGTATCCGCAGGTCACGCCTGATGGGACTCCGGCGTCGCTGTCGAGGGTTTGGATCGCCGACATTCTGCGCAGGCGCATCGGCTACCGTAATTTGATCGTGTCGGACGATCTGGAGATGGGCGGAGTGCTGTCGGCGGCAGCGATTGGCGAGGCGACCGTGGAGTTCGTGCGGGCGGGCGGCGATCTGTGCTTGCTCTGCCATCGCGAGGATTACATTCTTCAGGCGTATGAAGCGCTGATCAAGATGGTGGAACGGGATTCGAAATTTGGTAAACGCGTGGCTGAGTCGGCCCGGCGCGTGCAGGCATTTAAGAAGAAATTGGCTAAGACTCTACGCCGCGTGTCCGTTCCTTCGACCGCGACGGTCGAAAAGCTGACCCGGAAGTTATGGGCGTTTGGCGAGCAGGTGCGACTGGAGCCCTTCAGCCGCGAGGCGGATAAGCGGCGGGCGCGCCGATGAGCGAAAAGGCAATGGTTGTGGCGGGGGTAATGAGTGGGACGTCCGCAGACGGGATTAACGTTGCACTCGTGCGACTCGGATCGACGGGCAATTCGAACTCCCGCAGGTTCACGCTTCTGGGGCACGCGGAGTACTCCTATCCTGCGAAAGTACGCGCCGAGATACTCTCCGCTATGAATGCGAAACAGGCCAGCGTGGCGGACCTCGCGCGCCTGAACTCTCTCCTGGGTGAGCTATATGCAGGAGCCGTGCTGGAGACGCAGCGACGGTTTGGGGTGAAGGCCGATCTGGTCGGCTGTCATGGGCAAACTCTCTACCACCAGGGTGAGGCGCAGTCGTATCTCGGCCGAAAGATTGTTGCAACCTGGCAAACGGGCGAGGCTGCCGTGACTGCGGCGCGGGTGGGTGTCCCGGTCGTGTCGGATTTTCGTCCGGCAGACATGGCAGCGGGCGGCAAGGGAGCACCGTTGGTCCCTTACCTCGACTATCTTCTTTTCCGTGACCCGAAGATGGGGCGCATCGTGCAGAACATCGGGGGCATTGCGAATCTCACCGCGATTCCTGCGGGAGCTGACGCCACCCGCCTGTTCGCCTTCGACACCGGACCGGGCAACATGGTGATCGACGCGGTTACCGAGAACCTGTTTGGGCGGGAATTTGATCGCGGCGGAAGGATCGCCGCCTCGGGAATGGTGCTGGGGCGTGTGCTGACGCAAGTCTTGCAGCGCAAGTTCTTTCGGGTAGCGCCTCCGAAAACGGCTGGGCGCGAAGAATTTGGGCGTGAGTTCGTGCGTCAGTTTTTGCGCGCCTGCGGACGCGCTCGCAAAGAAGATGTAGTCGCCACGGCCACGGCTCTGACGGCGCGGTCGATCGCCGATGCAGTGCAGCGATTCGTGCTGAAGAAAGCGGGCCCCGCGCCGAGAACTTCTTTTCGTGAACTGATTCTCTCTGGAGGAGGCGCCCGGAATGCGACTCTGGTCGCCATGCTGACGAACAGCCTCGCATCCCTGGGAATCCAGCTGCGATCCTCCGACGAGTTTGGCATGCCCTCCGAAGCTAAGGAGGCAGTCGCGTTCGCGGTGCTCGCCTACGAAACGTGGAACCAGCGGCCTTCGAATGTGCCATCGGCTACGGGCGCAAAACGGGCGGCGATCCTGGGGAAGATCTCGTATGCGTAGGTCGGTACGGTGGGCATGCGCTCTGCTCTGCCTTCTGGGACTTTTCTCGCTCTTGTCCTGCTCGCCCAAGCCTGATCCGAACACTCTGGTCATGATCATCGAATCGAGCCCGACGAACCTCGATCCCAGGGTGGGAATCGACGCGCAGTCGGAACGGATCGACAACCTGATCTTCGACGATCTGTTGTCGCGCGGGGACGATCTGAATGTAGCTCCGGGACTGGCGGATCGCTGGGACATTCCCGATGCGCTTACCTACATCTTTCATCTGCACAGGGGCGTTAAGTTTCACGACGGGCGTCCGCTAACTGCGCGCGATGTGAAGTGGACTTTCGATTCCTTGCTGCAGGGGAAGATTCGCAGCACCAAGGCGGCGGTGTACCGTTTCGTGGATGGGGTTGAAGCCCCGGACGAATACACGGTTGTCTTCCGAATGAAGGAGCCCTTTGCCACGCTGCTGTGGAATCTGTCGGACGGCGCCATGGGGATTGTTCCGTACGGAAGCGGCGACGAAATGACGCGGCACCCAATCGGGTCGGGGCCATTCAAGTTCGTGAGCGCTGAGACCGACCGGGAGATCATTGTTGAACGCAACGACGACTATTGGGGTGAGCATGCCAAGTTGCCGCGGGTGCGCTTCGCGGTTGTGCCCGACGCCACCACGCAGGCTCTCGAACTGCGCAAAAGCAGCGGCGACGTCGCCATCAATTCGCTGACGCCCGACAACGTATATACCCTGTCGCAGGATCCAAATCTCTTGGTGGAGCACGCCTCGGGGACACGGCTGGCGTACATGGGATTCAACTTGCGCGATCCCATTCTGAAGGATGCGCGAGTGCGACAGGCGATCGCTTACGCGCTCGACCGGGGGCCGATGATCGAATACCTGTGGC
>DATDGW010000550.1:0-6015 GCA_036521895.1 Candidatus Sulfotelmatobacter sp.
CTAGTGTTGTATCAGAAGCGACCGCAGAGGAGGAATTGGGTAGCCTGATCAGGGTCTGCGGCGGTCGCTTTTGATACAACGACTTGAAGGAAGCCGCCCCGCGGTGCGATCGAGCGCCGATGGCTATGGGTTTTGAATAGCGTCGATGGGTGGCATAAGGTAGGCGATGGACCGGTGTGCTTGGTGGGTGAAGAGGAGTATGGCTGGCAGACGGTGATTGAAGTAGAAGATGTTGGCGGTTGGAACAGATTGTGGGTCAGGGACAAGAACTTTTTTCGGGGGCAAGGCGCACGAGGGCGGATCGAGCCGAAAGACGGATCGAGGTTTGCGGTTTTGGGAAATTGGTTTCATGCGGCGAGCCCGGCGAGAGAGGGCGGAGAACGGAGTTGGATCTGGGCAGCCGTAAGTCTCTCGATGACCACCATGCGGCCGCCACATTTGGGACAGCGACAAAGAGGGCTGGGTTGCTTGGCGGGGGATGCTGCTGGTTCTATCTGCGGTTGTGATATGGGACCGAGTAGTTGAAAGCAGAGGGGCAAGAGAGTAGCCCGCCGCCGGTGGGCGAGGAAGCCAAAGTGGCGAATGCGGACAAAGCCTTTGGGAAGCACATGCAAGAGGAAACGGCGCAGGAACTCATTCAGGGATAGGATCATCAACTTCTGTTCATTGTTGTGAGCGGAGTCGCGCCATTGAAAGGTAACTTCGTCATCGACGAAAGAAACGAGTCGATGATTGGAGATAGCGACGCGATGGGTGTAGGCGCCTAAATAGCGCAGTGCTTGTTCGGCTCCTCCGAAGGGGCGTTTGGAGTAGACGTGCCAGTGGTGTCGGTATAGGGTTCGCAACCAGGCGGAGAAGGCTTTGGGGTGAGCGAGGGGTTTCAGGGTGCCATGGAAGCCAATCTTGCCCTGACGGAAGTTGTGTTTTAGAGCGCTGACAAACTTGCGGCGAAAAACCTTTCGGAGCACGGGGATGGGGAGAAAGAAGCGAGAGTGCGATGGAACCCAACGAGAGTGATCGAGCGACAATCCGCCGGCGGGCACCACACAATGGGCATGGGGGTGATGTTCGAGTTTCTGATTCCAGGTGTGGAGCACACTGAAGAAGCCGATTTCGGCGCCGAGATGTTTGGGATCGCGAGCGACTTCGAGGAGAGTTTCGGCACTGGTTTGCAGCAACAGATGGTAGAGAATTTTCTTGTTCTGCAAGGCAAGCGGCGCCAGCTCATGGGGTAGGGTGAAGACAACATGGACGTAGCGCGTGGGGAGAAGTTCCTTACGACGCGCTTCGAGCCAAGGGTCGCGCGCGTTGGCCTGACACTTTGGGCAGTGCCGGTCCCGGCAGCTGTTGTAGGAGATGGGCGGATGGTACGCGCAGTCGGTGCACTCATCGAGATGCCCGCCCAAGGCGGCGGTGCGACAGCGTGCGATGGCCCGCAACACTTTGAGGTGTTGCCAGGTGATCCATTTACGGCTGCGTTCGAGGAAAGCGCGTCCCGCGGCGCGAACCAGATCGGCCACCTCGAGGGATGGCCGGTTCATCTAATCGCTCTGCGGTACCTTGTCTTTCAGCTGGAGCGAGTCCAGCGGACTCGCGGTGGCGT
The DNA here is from genome assembly GCA_036521895.1 of Candidatus Sulfotelmatobacter sp. Lineage (GTDB taxonomy): Bacteria > Acidobacteriota > Terriglobia > Terriglobales > Acidobacteriaceae > Sulfotelmatobacter. Next base: position 1,604 of record DATDGW010000550.1, read on the forward strand.
TGAGGTGCCGTTGGGAGAGATGGAGATAGATGGTCGTCTCTTCCAAATCACGGTGGCCTAGCAGTATCTGAATGGTGCGCAGATCGGCGCCCGCCTCTAGCAGATGAGTTGCGAAGCAGTGCCTCAGGGTATGCGGATGGATTTTCTTGCGGATACCCGACCGCCGTGCGGCCTTTTCGCAGGCGTGCCAGGCGGTCTTGGGGCTGATGTGACGATTACTGGTATGCGAACGCCCGCCGGGAAATAACCAGTGTGTGGGTTTGCATCTCAGTCCGCGCCAGTACTCTCGCAAGGCTTCCAACAGCGTCGGGCTGAGCATGACGTCGCGATCCTTGCGGCCTTTTCCGCCTTGGATGTGGATGATCATTCGCCGGCTGTCAATATCGGTGATCTTCAGTCGAGCCAGCTCCGCGCGCCGCACTCCAGTGGCATAGAGCGTCATCAACAGAATGCGATGAAAGGGAGTGAGAGCTGAGTTAATCAGCTGTGTGACTTCTTCCGGGCTCAGGATGATCGGTAGACGTTGTACTTTCTTGGGATACGGTGTCTCGGCGATGCTCCATGGTTTCCTCAGCGTCTTGATGTAGAAGAATCGCAAAGCGGCGAGGTGTTGCGTCACAGTACTCGGCGCTAGCTTTCGCTGGCTGAATAACTGAGCTTGATACTGGCGGATGTGCTCCGGTCCTAACTGGTTTGGATGGCGGTGGAAGTGAAGGGAAAACTCGGCAACGGCACGCAGGTAACAGTCTATGGTAGTCTGAGCGTAATTACGACGCTCGAGTTCCTCGAGCATCATTTTGCGAAGGTGGGTCATAGGTCATCTCCTTATGACCCAACCTTATCCCTTCACACACACTGCTGACACCTGGCACGCGAAAGCGTCTGCCGCAACGCGGCTTCGTTCAAGTCCGTTTATGAGGCCTGACGCGAAAGGGATTCTGCAGTGGGGTGCGCACTGGTCTTGGGCTGAAGGTCCGCGAAACTGTCACGGCGAACCAGCGGATAATATAGGGGATCGCTCGCGGTCTCGGTCGGAGGGATAGGCTCATGTTGGAGACCAGGAATTTACAAGATTCTCGATCCAATTCTGCCGGCGGAATCAGGGCAAGATTGCTGAAAGTTTCAGGTGTTGCACTTCTGATGATTGCCGTCCTTGGTCTGATTGCGTTTCAAGCAATCTGGCAGCAGGCACCATTTTGGCAGTCGGCTCTTCTGTTCGCTCTTCTTGTTGTCGTCGTGGCTGTCGGAATCGGTTCTTACACGCGGGGCAAACGCATGAGTGCGCCGGCAGCAGACGCATTAATAGCCTCCGACCCGCGGCCGCCGGTACTCTATTTGCGCTCCTTTAAAGACGACCTAGTGACGGCGGAGCCACAGCAGACTAAGCTCGGCGGACTACTTGGTGCGATCACGTCGGCGGCAACCGGAACTGAAGAAGAGCAACTGGCGGACGCAATGAAGGAGGTAGGACCTTTCGTTGCCATAGGTAGGCCCGGCGAACCTCTTCCGGAGCTTGGCGCGGCGAGGGTGTACGTTGGAGACACTGAATGGCAAGATCGGGTACGGCAACTGATGTCCAGCGCCCAGTTAGTGGTTTTACGAGGGGGCGGAACCGCAGGTTTGCAGTGGGAAGTTCAGAATGTTTTTGCGAACGTGAGCCCGGAGAGAATCGTATTCTTGCTGCCCTACGACCGAGAGCAGTATGAAGTCTTTCGCCAAAGAGCAGAAGCGTATACGCCATGTCGTCTGCCCCCATATCCACCTGACAAAATACCTTCGGCCGGTAGCATACGAGGAATCCTCTTCTTTGAGCACGATTGGACACCACATTTCCTAGTGCTCACGGGCTTTCGTCAATGGGGAATAACCCGGCGTTGGGTGACGGTATTTGAGACAACCCTGCAACCTGTCTACGAACAGCTTCGTCTAAAAGCGAGGAAGCCCAACCAGCTGTTCCTTTACAGTGGCGTGGGCACACCGCCCGTATATAAGTTGCTCGTTGCGGTTTCCATTATTGTCATCGCTCTTGCACTTTGGCTCCCTAGTTACTACAGATCCCATACTGTCGAGCCAGAGACTGCGGAGTCGCTTCTCTCGAAGGGTGAGTCTCTCAGTCTCAATCATGACCTCGAAGGAGCGATTGCCGCATATCGCGCAGCCATTCGCCTGAAACCGGATTCCTCGGCGCACGCGATGCTTGGATTTGCGCTCACAGAGAAAGGAGATCTGGATGGAGCGATAGCGGAGCTTCGTGAAGACGTCCGCTTGGAGCCGAACGTTTACTACGCACACGACAATCTCGGGTCGGTGCTGCAGAAGAAGGGTGACCTGGACGGAGCTATGGCGGAGTATCGGGAGGCCATCCGCCTCAACCGACTCGATGCCAAGGCGCACACCAATCTGGGGCTCATCCTTTACGCGAAAGGCAAGTACAGGGAGGGTGTTCTTGAGATCACCGAAGGATACCGACTTGATCCAAACGATCCTTGGGGTCTGGCGATCTACAAGCAATACGTCACGCATCGCCCCTGAGTTTCGGGCTACAAGTCCTAGTGTTGTATCAGAAGCGACCGCAGATGAAAAATTAGTAGCCTCATCAGAATCTGCGGCGGTCGCTTTTGATACAACGACTTGAAGGAAGCCGCCCCGCGGTGCTGTCGGGTGCCGATGGCTATGGGTTTTCAATAGCGTCGATGGGTGGCATACGGTAGGCGATGAACCGGTGTGCTTGGCGGGTGAAGCGGAGTATGGCTGGCAGACGGTGATGGAAGTAGAAGATGATGGCGGTTGGAACAGATTCGGGGTCAGGGAGAAGAACTTTTTTCGGGGGCAAGGCGCAGGAGGGCGGATCGAGCCGAAAGAGGGATCGAGGTTTGCGGTTTTGGGAAATTGGTTTCATGAGGAGGGTGTAAATAGAACTGTGTAAACGGTCATGGAAAAGCTGACAATAGGAGAACCCCATGACCATCGATACGAAGTTGATCGACCAACTGCTGAGCAACTACAAGAAGCCCGAGGATATCATCGGGGAGAACGGTCTGCTCAAAGAGCTGACCAAGGCCATTTTGGAGCGGGCCTTAGCCGCCGAGATGACCGATCATCTCGGCTACGAGAAGCACGACCCGGCGGGTCATCACCGGGGCAACACGCGCAACGGGAAAAGCCAAAAGACTTTGAAGGGCGACTTCGGGGAGCTGGAGTTAGAGACTCCACGCGATCGCCAAGCCACCTTCGAACCGAAGATCGTGGCCAAGGGGCAGACCCGTTGGAAGGGATTCGACGACAAGATCATCTCGATGTACGCCCGGGGCATGACCACGCGGGAGATCCAGGGCCACTTGGAGGAGATGTACGGGATCGAAGTCTCGCCCACGCTGATCTCCAACGTGACCGACGCGGTGATCGAGGAAGTGAAGCAGTGGCAGGGACGACCGCTGGAAGAACTGTATCCCATCGTGTATCTGGACGCGCTGATGGTAAAAGTACGGGACGAGGGGCACATCCAGAACAAGGCGATCTACGTGGTGCTGGGAGTGAACCTGGAGGGGCAGAAGGAAGTGCTGGGGCTGTGGGCGGCGCAGAGCGAGGGCGCCAAGTTTTGGCTGCAGGTGCTGACGGAGTTGCAGAACCGGGGGGTGAAGGATATTTTGATCGCCTGCGTGGATGGGCTGAAGGGATTTCCCGAAGCCATCGAAGCGGTGTATCCGCACACCGAGGTGCAGCTCTGCATTGTGCATCTGGTGCGGGCCGCGCTGAACTATGTACCCTGGAAGCTGCGCAAGCCGGTGGCCGCCGATCTGCAATCGATCTATCGTGCTGCCACCGCGAGCGAGGCCGAGCAACATCTCCAGGAGCTGGAAGGCAAATGGAAAGCTTATCCCAGTGTGAGCCAAGTGTGGCGTCGGAACTGGACGCGAATCACGCCATTTTTCAATTATCCGCCGGACATTCGCCGCGCGATCTACACCACCAACAGCGTGGAGTCGCTGAACCGGTCGCTGCGCAAGATCATCAAAATCCGCGGCGGATTCCCCAACGAAGAGGCCGCGATGAAGTTGCTGTTTCTGGCGCTGCGGCAGGCGGCCAAGAAGTGGACCATGCCGATTCATCACTGGCGCGAAGCCCTGAACCACTTCACGATTCTGTGGCCGGAACGGATGCCGGCTCTGGAGAGAGTTACGCAATGAAAACGGGGGCTGCTTCTAAATCGCTGGGCCGGGGAAGGGGAACTGCCCCCTTCCCCGGCACCCCATCCCCAAACACAAAACCGGGCCGTTTACACAAAAGTCTTGACACACCCAGATTTGCAGCAGAAAAAATCAAAAGGGCGAAAGCTGGAAAGTCCCTTCCTCGACCGGGCACGCACGTTCCGATAGAGTTCGCCTCAAGGCAACGGGTCGATGCTCACCCCG
>DATDGW010000551.1:0-24248 GCA_036521895.1 Candidatus Sulfotelmatobacter sp.
TTGGCGAGTTGCAGCGCGCTACAGGTGAAGTCGGAGAGTTGCTGGCGCTCGGGGTCGCGGTATCCACAGAGGTAGAGGACGAGATGGCCGACCGGGTTTGCGGAATATTTGCAATAGGCCAGGACATCGTTGAAAGTTTCGAAGCGCGTGACAGTTTGATCCTGGCGGAAGGCGATGAGTAGGTCGGAAAACTCGTGCTTGGGAATGTCGAACTGGCGTACGCTTTCAGCGAGGGCGACGAAAACCGGATGCTTCGGAGTGCCGTCGTAGCACGCGTCGAGTTCGTGTTGCCATTGATCTAGGAGTTCGAGCGAGGCGGCGGTGTCGCCAACTTCGTCGCCCAGGTCGTCGGAAACGCGGCAGTACGCGTAGACGTTGAAGAAGTGCTGGCGTAGGCGGTGGGGAAGGAACCAGCTGGCGACGGAGAAATTTTCGTAGTGGGTGCGGGCGAGGCGGGCACAGTATTCGCGGGCTTCGGCGAGGGTGGGTGCGGTGGCGGGAATGGCGTAGTGGGCGGGCAGACGGGACCAGCCGAGGGCGGCGGGGGTGGTCACGGGTTGTTCCTGTACGGGTGACAATTTTTTCCACGATCGCGGGAGATGCTCTTCGTGCGCTTTCGTCTGCATCTGCCGGGTAGGGATCCTTCGACTGCGTAAAGGGTTCGCCTTCGCGAACCATTGACTTCGCTCAAGATGACAAAACCTTATGAACTTTGATGGCACGACTGAAGTCGTGCTCTTCCCAACCTCGCCAAGTCAGTGGCCGGGGATGATTGCGGTTTTGATGTCGCCTCCGCGGTTCAGCATATGGCGGAGAACCTGTTGCAGGCGCGACAGCGGCGCTTCCCCAGTGATGTAGTCGGTGGGGCGAATCTTTTTGGCCGCGATCAAGCCGAAGGCCCGGCGAACTGTTTCCGGCGTGTGATGGAACGTCGCTTTCAGCGTGATCTCGGAATAGTGCAGGCGGTTGGTTTCGAGCTGCACTTTGGTTCCACTGGCACATCCGCCGAAGAAGTTGACGGTGCCGCCTTTGCGGACCATGTCGACGGCCCACTCCCACGCTTCTGGCTTGCCGACGGCTTCGATGACGACGTCGCATCCACGCTTCTGCGGAGAGAGGGCGCGGACGGCGTCGACCACGTTCGGAACCTTGGTGGTCTGAATAATTTCGTGCGCGCCCATGTGCTTGGCGGCTTCGACTTGGCCGTCACGTTTGACCACGGAGATTACGTTGCAGCCGATGGCGCGGGCGACTTGCACGAACATGAGGCCGATGGGGCCACCCCCGAGAATGGTGACGGTGTCGCCGATCTCTACCCCGGTTTCGTGCAGGCCGCGGAGGACGCAGGCCAGAGGCTCGGTCATGGCGGCCTCTTCGACACTAACGTTGGGCGGGATGATCAGCATGTTGGCTTCAACGATGCGGCGCGGGACGCGGATGTATTCGGCGTAGGCACCGTTGTTGAACAGGAGATCTTCGCAGAGGTTCTCCTGATGTTTAGAGCAGTAGAAGCACATCTGGCAGGGAGCCGAGTTGAGGGCGACGACACGCATGCCTTTCTTGAAGCCGTTGACTCCGGCGCCGACTTCCTCGATGACTCCGGCCAACTCGTGGCCGAAAAGAGCAGGGGGGACGATCATGCGGGCGTGGTAGCCGCGCTGGTACACCTTGAGATCGGTGCCGCAGGTCAATGCGACCTGGACCTTGACCAGAACCTCGCCGTCTCCCACGCGAGGGATGGGTACCTTTTCGATCTTCAGGTCTTCTTTGCCGTACAAGACGGCAGCGGTCATTTTTCCGTTCACTGCTGGCTTCCTTCCCACGAACTGCCGGGCTGAATCATGATCTTCATTGACGAAGGTTGCGGATGGGCGGCCAGATCCAGGGCTCGCGGGCTCTCGGAGAGCGGGAAGCGATGGCTGACCAGCCGTTCCAGATCCATCACACCGTTCATGACAAAACGGACCGACTCATCCTGCCAGTCGACCGACGCACTATAGGACCCCACCAAGGTTTTCTCATCGACACAGATGGCTGCAGGATCGATCAATGCCTCTCCGTGCTGCGTTTGTGCAAACAGCAAGACCCGGCCACCGCGACGGGCCGTATCCATCGCGGTGCGAATCAGGGAGTTGCCGCCTACAGCAAGAATGACCGCGTCAGCGCCACGCCCCTCAGTCAACTCACGGACACGGTCGACTACGTTTGCCCGCGATGCATCGATTGTAAGCTCTAGCCCGAAACTTGATCCTATTCTAAGCCTCTCCGGATACAAATCGGAAGTAATTAAGGTGGCCCCCGTCTGCCTGGCGAGGACACTCAATATGATGCCGATGGGGCCTTGACCGATAGCCAGGACGGTTTCGCCGCGGCGGAGGCGCAAGGCCTCGATCCCTTTCATACAGGTATTGACGGGCTCGACGAAGCAGGCTTGTCCGAAGGAGACACCGTCGGGGATGCGGACGGTGCCGTGCTCGACGATCCAGTCCATCACGCGGACGTATTCGGCAAAACCCCCTCCGGAAGGCTCGAATCCGGCGGTGCAACCGACCTTCTTGTAGGTGGCACACTGGGCGAACGTTTTGTTCTGGCAGTAGAAACACTGGCGGCAAGGGATGTGGTGGAAGACCATGACCCGGTGGCCGGGGCGGTAGGTCTGGACGCCTTCGCCGACCGCGACGACCACGCCGGAGGTTTCGTGTCCGAAGATGCGGGGGGCGGAATGCGAGCCCGTGGAAATTTTTTTTAGGTCGGTGCCGCAGACACCGCAGGAGTGGACGCGGACGAGCATTTCACCGGGGCCGATCTTGGGGACTGGGACGGTTTCGAGGCGGACGTCGTTCACGCCGCGGTAGACCGCGGCTTGCATGGTCGCTGGGATCGAATACGGGGAACTATCGACCGAGAACTGTCCGGCAGTGGCCATCCATTTATTTTAGATGATGTTGGGGGTGGGTTCGTTTCAAATCAAGGGGATGGGGGAGACCGTTGGTAACGAGGTGAGCAGCTTGGTGGCGGTGGCGACGGTCAGAGGCTGCGGTGCGGGACGGGTCCGAGGGCGAGACGCCCCCGGGGACAGCCGGCAGGATGCCGGCGCTACTTCCGGGCTTTCATGTTATGCTGCGCAAAACTTCGGGAATCCGGGACTAACCGTGCTGATTGAAATGCGGCTCGAGAACTACGCGGTGATCGACAACCTGGTGGTGGAGTTTGGGCAGGGGTTGAACCTGCTGACGGGCGAGACCGGGGCGGGGAAGTCGATCCTGGTGGATGCGCTGGCCCTGCTGCTGGGTGCCAAGGCTTCGAGCGACGTGATTCGCACAGGGACGGAGCGGGCCGTGGTGTCGGCGGTTTTTGAGGCGGAGGGTGCGGCGGAGAAGCCGCTGGCGGGAATCCTGGAAACGAATGGGCTGGACGAGTCGGACGACGGGTCGCTGATTCTGCGGCGTGAGATTGCCCCTGGCGGCAAGGGGCGCGTGTTCGTAAACAATCAGCCGGCGACGGTGGCTGTGTTGCGGCTGCTGGCGCCGCATCTGGCGACGATCCACGCCCAGAATGAATCCATTTTGTCGTTTGACGGGCCCGCGCGGCTGGCTTTGCTGGATGCATTCGCGGGGAGCCAGACTGAGGTGGTGGAGGCAGCGTTCGCGGCGTGGAAAGAAATTCGCACACGAATTGAGGGGTTGGAGCAGGGCGAGCAACACCGTCTGCGGCTCGTCGATCTTTGGGTTTTCCAGAAGCGTGAGATCGAAGAAGGCCGCTTACAGAGCGGAGAGGACGAGCGACTTGAGGGCGAGAAGCGCGTGCTCGCCAACGCCGAGAAAATCTATAACGCGGCGATGAATGCTTTTGATCTGCTGTACGAGGGGAACGGGTCGACGGCGTCGTCGCTGCGTGCGGCGCAGAAGCAGGTCGAGCAGTTGGTGGGCTACGAGCCGAAATTTCAGGAGGCGCTGGCGGCGCTGGAGACGGCGCGCATCAGCGTGGAAGATGTGGGCGCGAGCGTGCGCGACTATGCAGGGGGAATTCATGCGTCGCCGGAACACTTGGCGCAGGTGGAGGACCGGTTGGCGCTGCTCGATCGTCTGAAGCGCAAGTATGGGCCGACGCTCGATGAGGTGATTCAGTTCGGGGAGGACGTCTCGCGGAAGTTGTCGGAGGTGGAGAACAAGGACGAGATCCTACAGGGGTTGCGCGGCGAACTGGCGCAGGCTGCTGGGGAATATCTGCGCGCGGCGCTAGCACTGTCGAAGAAACGCGCGGAGGCGGCGCGGCGACTGGAGAAGCTGGTGGAGGCGGAGATCAACGATCTGGCGATGAACTCGATGTTCCGGATTGAGATGACGAGCTCGCAGGAGGAAGGGAACTGGAGTGCGTCGGGCATCGATCAGGTGGCGTATATGATCTCGACGAATCCGGGGGAGCCGCTGCGGCAGTTGGAACACATTGCGTCCGGGGGAGAGCTGGCGCGGGTGATGCTGGCGTTGAAGGCGAGTGTGGAAGGTGCGACCCCGCGTGAGAAAGGCAAAACCCTCACCCTGTCGCAAAAGGTGCGACAAGGGCGGGGCGCCCAGAGGACTCTCGTGTTTGATGAGATCGATACCGGCATCGGGGGACGGGCGGCGGAGGCGGTCGGGAAGAAGCTCAAGTCGTTGGCGCGGTCGAATCAGGTTTTGTGCGTGACCCATCTGCCGCAGATCGCGACCTTTGGGGATCGTCATTATGTGATCGAGAAAAAAGAATCTGGGGGGCGTACGCGCACGAGCATTCGCGCGGTGAGCGGCGAGCAGCGGACGGAAGAAGTGGCGCGCATGCTCAGTGGCGCGAAGCTGACCGAGACTTCGCGCAAACATGCTGAGCAGATGATTAAGGCGAACGGGTAAAGCGTGGTGGTCCCTGCTCTACGTGACTACTGGACCGCTGGAAGTGACAGACACCTCGGGCACGGTGCAGTGCGTTTCGCTGACCGGGGAATAGGCTATTAGGGTTCGCGGAGAAGACGGACGCTAGCGGGTGATGATCAGGTCGTTTGAGCCGCGGCTATCGGCCAAGGTGGTATTGGCTGCGCCGTCGGCGACCTTGATGGTGAAATTGACGGTGATCTTGGCCTTGGTTTCGACGGGCTGGCCGCCCTGCACGACCGGCTTGAAGCGCCACTCGCGCACCGCTTGCTGGGCTGCCGCGGAGAGGATGGCGGGGCCGCTCAGCACCCGGAGATTCTGAATCACGCCGTCGGTGCCAATCACGGCTTGCAACACTACCGATCCCTGAACATTCATGTGCTGCGCCAGCGCCGGGTACCCGGCGGTCGACGTAGTTGCTTCGACGGCCATGCGCTCGTGCTCGGCTGCGTTCGTAGCCGTCGCCAGAGTGGATTGTTCCGGGGCAACCATCGCCGGGTGGTTGAGTTCGACCTTGGCAGCGTTTGTGCCAGGATGAATTCTGCTGTGCGCATCGCCGGCGATTACTTCAACGTCCAGCGGAGGCAGTACGGTGCGGTTGGTGATGACGGCAGGTGCGTCCGCGGGCTTCGGCTCGGCGGCCGTCTTGGCGGAAGGGATATGGGCTTTTGCGGTGCTGGACTTCGCGTGCGTCGTGGCCACGGGAGCCGGAGTGGCTACAGTCTTGGAAGCTACGGCAGGCGCTGGTCCATCGGTTTCGAGCGTCGATTCATCCGATCCGAACCAGAACTGCTGGTCTTTCAAAACCACTGCGACGAGAGCAACGACCAGAAGAACGAGCGCCAGCAGGAGCCGGCGGCGCTGCGGATTGGCTGGTGGCACTCGATTCTGAGTGTTGCCTACCATCGCTCTGGTCTTGAACTCTGACATGGTCGCTGACCCGGGAAGTCTGGCGAGACATTTATATGTTGCGTCCGAGCGTCCGTGATCACAATGGCCACGGCGTGGGGGGTGGTGGCACGAGGGGGCCATGCGGAGAAAGCGGTGCTGCGGGTCGGAGATGTGATTCGGGGAGGACTGTTTTTTTTATTTTCGACTGAGCAGGCAGGGTTCATCCGATATAGGTAGAAGGATGAGCCCACAAAATGCGAAGGGTCGGGTGGCGTGGTTGCAGCGGCCCTCGATTCAGTGGCGAGGACGCGGCAGCGAATGGGATGACTCCGTGGCGGCTTGTCCTGTTGGGGGCACCGGGGGATGATCCGCCGGAATCGATCCGGGTGCAGCGGGAGGCTTATGATCGCAGCACCGCGCCGGCTGATTGAGTTCTATGAGAAGGCTGGACTGCTGCTGCGGGTAGCCGCCACCGGCGCGCCGGCAGAAACCGATCACTCTTACGGATCTCAAGTCACGACGGACGGCGCGGTTGGCGCCAGTCGACCGGATGGTGCCCATCAGTTCAGGGTCCGAATCTCCCCATTCGCTGCTAATCCCAACGCTTTCTGTGGCTTACGTTGACCATCCCGGTACTTTCCGGTAGTTTATTACTATCGCCACAATGGGGATCGTGTACCCTAAAGGATGGGGTTTTGTGGCAGTTCTTGCAATCTAAACACTGAGAGCAGATTCCTCGCTTCGCTCTGCATGACAGGCCGGAAAGGTTTTCTGGAATGACAGCCGGGACGGGGTGTTGGGGGATTTGAGGAGCGGGCTTACATCGTGTCTGGACTTCTAGCGAAAACTGACGGAAAAGCTTTATTGCTGCTCAAGCCGAGGGGGTTTTGCGCGGGGGTGGTGCGGGCGATTGACGTGGTCCGCATTGCTCTGGAGGCGTTTGGGCCGCCTATTTATGTGCGCAAGGAGATCGTCCACAACAGCTTTGTGGTCGAGGAACTGCGCGGCAAGGGCGCGATTTTTGTCGACAGCGAGGACGAGGTTCCGAACGGCGAGCGCATTATTTATAGCGCGCACGGCGTTTCGCCGGAGGTGCGGGAGCACAGCGCCAAACGCGGGCTGCGCGTGATTGATGCAACGTGTCCGCTGGTGACCAAGGTCCACGTGGAAGCGGTGAAGTTTGCCAAGGAAGGATTCTCGCTCATTTTGATCGGGCACAAGGATCACGATGAGGTGATTGGGACGCTGGGCGAGGCTCCGCTGGTGACGCAAGTAGTGGGATCGCCCGAGCAGGTGAAGTCGCTCAACGTGCCGGATCCGGATCGCGTGGCGTACCTGACGCAGACGACGCTCAGCCTGGATGAGACCAAAGACATTATTGCGGCGTTGAAGAAGAAGTTCCCCAACATCAAGGGGCCGGCGGCGCAGGACATTTGCTACGCGACGGAAAACCGGCAGGTTGCGGTGAAGCAAGTGGCTTCCCAGGCCGATTTGCTGCTGGTAGTGGGATCGGAAAACAGCTCCAACTCCAACCGGTTGGTCGAAGTGGCGCGCAACCTGGGCACGAATGCGCATCTCATCGATAGCTGCAACGACATAGAGTCGGAGTGGTTGAAGGGTGTGAGGACCATTGCCCTGACTGCCGGAGCGTCGGCGCCGGAGCATCTGGTCGAAGAGACCGTGACGTTTTTGCGCGACAAGGGTTTCGACAACATGCAGGAACTCGAAGTGATGCCGGAGAACGTGCGCTTCGGGCTTCCACCGGAGATTGTGGAGGCGATCGCTGCCGCTCCGGCCAACGCAACCGCGGATTGATGGAGCCGCCAAGCAATGAATATTAACTCCCCCGATGCTCATTTATCCTCCAATGCTTCCATAGGTTCAAATCCTCAGCTTCGCTTCGGAAAAATCGAGGGACTGGGCGCCCGCGTTGGTGCGGCGGTCGTGGCTGCGCGGAATTTTCTGTTCTCGCAGCAGCAGGACGAGGGGTATTGGTGCGGGGAACTCGAGGCGGATACCACGCTCGAGTCGGATTACATTCTGCTGCACACGCTGCTTGGAACCGGGAACCAGGAGCGGTTCCAGAAGTGTGCGAACTGGATTCTGCGGCATCAAAACGAAGACGGCGGGTGGAGTATTTATGCAGCCGGGCCGTCGAACATCAGCGCTTCGGTGAAGGCGTACTTCGGGTTGAAGCTGGCGGGTCTTACGGCGGATCATCCGGCGATGGAGCGCGCCCGCAAGAAGATTCTGGAGATGGGCGGCGTCACCGAAGTCAATACATTTACCAAGATCTATCTGTGTTTCTTCGGGCAGTATGACTACGATGCGGTTCCGGCGATTCCGCCGGAGATCGTGCTGTTCCCCAACTGGTTCTGGTTCAATATCTACGAAATTTCCTCGTGGTCGCGTGCCATTCTGGTGCCGCTGTCGATCTGCTACGCTAAGAAGCCGTTCAAGAAGATTCCGCGCGAGATGGGCGTGCAGGAGCTGTTCGTCGGAGGGATGCAGAAGTCGCGCATGCACCTGCACTGGGCGAAGAAGCTGGTGTCGTGGCGGAACTTCTTTTTAGTGCTGGATCGGATGACGCACTGGCTGGAGCGGGTGCATGTGCGTCCGCTGCGTTCGGTGGCTTTGAGGAGCGCGGAGAAGTGGATGCTGGAACACTTCGAGATGAGCGACGGGCTGGGCGCGATCTATCCGTCGATGATGAACGCGATTATTGCGCTGCGCTGCCTGGGGTATTCGCTGGACGATCCGCAGGTGATTCGCGCGATGGACGAGTTTGAGAAGTTGGGCATTGAACAGGAAGACACCTTCCGCATGCAGCCTTGCATGTCGCCGGTGTGGGATACGGCGTACGCGCTGTTTGCGCTGGGCGAGGCGGGGGTCCCGGCCAATGATCCGCGAATGGTGAAGTGCGCGGACTGGATTCTGCAGAAGCAAGTGCGGAATGTGGGCGACTGGCAGGTCAAGAACAAGACTGGCAAGCCGGGTGGGTGGTACTTCGAGTTTAACAACGAGTTTTATCCGGATGTCGATGATAGCGCGATGGTTTGCCTTGGGTTGAGCCGGGTGGAGCATCCCAATGGCCGGTATCAGCGGGAGTCGGTGCAGCGCGCCATTGACTGGATCTTTTCGATGCAGTGCAAGAACGGTGGGTGGGCATCGTTTGATAAAGACAACGACAAGATGGTGTTTCAATACATCCCATTTGCCGACCACAACGCGATGCTCGATCCCCCAACCGTGGATATCACGGGGCGCATTCTTGAGATGCTGGCGACGTACGGGTATGACAAGGATGATCCGGCGGTGAAGCGGGCGATTGCTTTTATCCGTAAAGAGCAAGAGCCGGACGGAAGCTGGTTCGGGCGCTGGGGCGTGAATTACATCTACGGCACCGCGCTGGTACTGCGCGGACTGGAAGCGATCGGGATGGACCTGCACGAGCCTTGCGTGCAGCAGGCGGCGGAGTGGCTGCGCATGGTGCAGAACGCCGATGGCGGGTGGGGCGAGAGCGTCGGGTCTTACGATGATCCGACTCTGCGCGGGCAGGGCGAGAGCACGCCTTCGCAGACCGCCTGGGCGATTTTGGGATTGCTGGCGGCCAATGATATTCGCAGCGACTCGGTGGCGCGCGGCATTGCCTATTTACTGCGGACGCAGAGGACGGACGGCTCGTGGGAGGAGCCTTTCTTCACGGGTACGGGATTCCCGCGAGTGTTTTATTTGATGTACCACCTCTACCGGGACTATTTCCCGCTGCTGGCGCTGACGACGTACGCGAAAATCATGGAAAAGGCGCAAAACTGAGTGGGCGCGGGGCGCTCCGCATGAGACTGATCTGCATCGCGATACTTCTGCTCGGAGCGACAGCACTCGCGGTGGAGTGCAAAGATGATCCCCAAGTTGTCGCAAAGTGCTTGGTTGTCCATGGCCGGATGGACAACTCCAGCGGTCGGTCTTGGGCACGGATTGGGCGCATCGGCACGCGGCGCATCCTTGCTGTGGTCGGGCCGCACGACCCTCCTTCGAACCTGAAGCCTTTGATGGCGGACTTCGATCATGAAGTGGTTGGGAATTTTCGAGTCTGCCCCTATCCGAGCGATAAGCCAGGCGAAATGCTTCCCGTGTGTCTGGAGTCCGCGACGCATGTCGTGCGGACGCCCGCTCCCTTTAACAAGGAAGCGAAGTAGCCTGCAGCCAAGAATCGAGAACTATTCTGAAAGCCTTCGTCACCGGCGCCACGGGATTTCTGGGATCTCACGTCGCGCGCGTTCTTGCCGATCAAGGCGCGGAGCTGCGGCTGCTGGTGCGGCCTACAAGCAATCTGCGCAACCTCGAAGGTCTTAAGGCTGAGACCGCTACCGGAGATCTGCGCGACGCGGCTTCCCTGGAAAAAGCCATGTCGGGTTGCGACACCGTTTTTCACGTCGCCGCCGACTACCGGCTGTGGGTGCGCGATCCGGAGGAGATGTACCGGTCGAACGTGGAGGGCACGCGGGCAATTCTGGAAACGGCGCGGAAGAATGGTGTGCGGCGCGTGGTGTATACCTCGAGCGTTGCGACCATGGGGTTCACCCGCGATGGACGTCCAGCGGATGAAGATTCTCCAGTGTCGGTGGCCGACATGATCGGGCACTACAAGCGCTCGAAGTTCATGGCGGAGCAGGTGGCGCTGCAGGCGGGGCGCAGCGGGATGCAGGTGGTGACGGTGAATCCGACAACGCCGATCGGGGAGCAAGATGTGAAGCCGACGCCGACCGGAAGGATTGTCCTCGACTTTCTGAAGCGTAAGTTTCCCGCGTATGTGGAAACGGGATTGAACCTGGTCGATGTACGGGAGTGCGCGTTGGGCCATATCGAGGCTTTGGAAAGAGGGAGGACGAGCGAGCGGTACATATTGGGCGGGGAAGATCTTTCGCTGAAGCAGATTCTGGATATGCTGGGTCGGATCACGGGGCTGCCTTCGCCGAAGATCAAGCTGCCGTATTTTTTCGCGTTCGCCACCGGGGTCATCGACGAGGCTTTTACCGGAAGACTGTTAAACAAGGAACCGCGGGCCACAGTGGACACGGTGCGCATGGGCAAGAAGAAGATGTTCGCGACTTCGGGCAAGGCGGAGCGCGAATTGGGTTGGAAGATCGTTCCGGTCGAAGGGGCGCTGCGGCGGGCGGTGGAGTGGTTCAAGGGCAATGGATATGTCTAGAGTTGCCATCGTGGCGGCGCTGGAACGCGAGGTGCGCCCGCTGGTGCGGGAGTGGAGCGGCAGTGAGCAGGAAGTCAATGGCAGGCGGTTCCGATTCTTCGAGAAGGATGATTTCGTTCTGGTGTGCGGCGGCATTGGAGCGGAGGCGGCGCGGCGAGCCTCGGAGGCGGTGATCGCGATCTACGCGCCCAAGGTGATTTTTTCGGCGGGCTTTGCCGGGGCGCTCGATCCGGAGTTGAAAGTGGGGAGCATTATACGGCCACGGCGGGTTGTGAACGCGGGCGAGGGAAGCAGCGTGAACCTTGATGGAGTGAGTCAGGAGGGCGCAGAAGGCGTGTTGGTCAGTTTCGCATCGGTGGCGAGCCCGGAGCAAAAGGCGAGCCTGCGGGATTCATTCGGGGCGCAGGCGGTTGACATGGAAGCGGCTGCGGTGGCGCGGGCGGCGGAAGTGCGGGGAGTGGAATTCGCAGTGGTGAAAGTGATTTCAGACGAATTCGACTTCCGGTTCCCTTCGACGGAACGCTTTGTCGATTCCAACGGGCAGTTCCTGGAGGAACGGTTGGCATGGTTTGCTGCCTTGCGGCCCTGGTTGTGGCCGCGGGTGCTGCAGTTGGCAAGGAACAGTAATCGTGCTTCACGGGCGCTGAGCGACTGGCTGAGAAAGATGAACACGGAGCCGATTCAAGGCGCTTCCGGGGCTTCGCCGGTGAAGGCGGTCAAGGGCCGATGATCCGCGTGCTGCTTTCCATTCTTGCATGGGTCATCATCACGGTGCCGTTGTTCGGGCAGAACATTCCGCTAACGATTTATGCGGAAAGCTTTCGGCATGGTTCGACCCGCATCACCGAGGAGGGGTTCGACCTTAAGCTCACGCCGGAGCATGCTTCGTACCACGAAAACATCAAGGATTCTCAAGGCAAGGATCGTTATGAACTGACGATTGCGCCGCTGATGCCAGGGGGCGACGACAAGGTCACTTCCTGGAAGGTGACACTCAAGGATTTGCATCACACTTTCTATCGCAACCTTCTTGTGGCCGAGCAGGAGCCGTCGGAAGAGGCCAAGAACAATATGTTCTGGCTGAATCCGAAGCCAACTGCCCCCGTGCCGGTGCGCGCGAAGCGGGTCATGAAGGTGGAAGATTTCTACCTGGTGGTGCAGGTGAAGGATCTGCACTTCACGCCGCTGGATTCGCCCTATTTGGATTCAATGGCAATCTCGTTTGCCCTCACGAATAGCGATCCCCGAACCAGCCACTGATGCCATGACTGCATCCAAATATTTCATTGGCGGATTGGGTACGTGCGGGGAAGTGCAAGTCATGATTCATCTATACTCAAAAGAGGCATTCTCCTAAAACGCGATGCATTTCTTCCCCTTGCCAGTAGCGTTCGTCGGCGGTGAAATCGTCGACATGATCTCTAACAGTGGTCCGGTGGCCAAGCTGGTTTTGCTTGGGTTGCTGGCGTTCAGCCTGATTTCCTGGTCGATCATTCTGACCAAATGGAGCCGGTTGCGGCGGGCGCGCATGCAGAGCGGGCGCTTCGTGCGCGCGTTTCGCAAGGCGCAGCGGTTGCAGGATATTGCAGCCGTGGCGGAGCAGTTCAAGCCCAGCCCGCTCGTGGGAGTGTTTGAAGGCGGGTACGAGGAGTTCAAGCGGCAGGCGCAGACGTCGGGCACGGTGCGGAATCTGCTGTCGATTCAGCGTGGGATGCAGATTGGGGCATCGGAGGAGATCACGCGGCTGGAACGAAATGTTCCGTGGCTCGCCATTACGGCTGCGGTGACGCCGTTTATCGGGTTGTTCGGTACTGTGTGGGGTATCATTGACGCGTTTCACGGATTAGGGACGGCGGGCGCGGCGACGTTGCGGGCCGTGGCTCCTGGCATTTCAGAGGCACTCATTACGACGGCGGCCGGACTGGCGGCTGCGATTCCCGCCGTGATCGCTTACAACCTGATTGGTGCGTCCATCCGTGAGTTTGCGGCGCGCAGCGATGATTTCGCTCTCGAAGTGCTCAACGCGGTGGAGCACAGCCAGGCGCAGGCTCCCGTGGCAGAAGTGAGGCGCTGATGGCTTTTACGACCGCCAACGGACGCACGCAGACGGCGCTGGCCGATATCAATATTACTCCGCTGGTGGATGTGGTGTTGGTGCTGTTGATCATTTTTATGGTGACGGCGCCGGTGCTGCAATCGGGAATCGACGTCAGCGTGCCGAAGACGCGCACCGTGAAAGAGATTACCGAAGAGCGCCTGGTCATCACGATCAATAAAGATCAGCGCGTTTTTCTGGGCAGTAGCGCCATCAACATCAATGAGATTGGGGCCAAGTTGCGGCAGAAGATTCGGGATCCCAGGAACCAGTCTGTGTTTGTGCGGGCCGATGAAAATGTTCCGTTTGGCGCGTTCGCTACGGTGATGGATGCGGTCAAACAGTCGGGCATCACCAACGTCAGCATTGTGACCCAACCCCTCGAGCAAAATGGCAGCAAGCGCTGATATCTACTTCGAGCACGAACGCTGGGGCCGCGCGCTGGCGTGGTCGGCGGGATTGCACGTGGGCGTCACCGTGGTGCTGCTGATCTACTCCGCGTTTGTCTCGCGAGCGAGCGGCGACACGTGGGGCGCGGGGGGCGGCGGGGAGGCGATCGGCGCCACGCTGGTGAGCACGGTGCCGCTGCCGGCGAATCCCGCGCAGACGCAGAACGTGCTGGCGAACCAATCGAAGGGCATCACGCAGTCCCAGCCCAAGATCGAAGAGAAAGCTCCGGATGCCATCGAGATTCAGGGCAAGAACGCGAAAATAAAACCCAAGAAGAAGCAAGAGACTGCATCGAAAGAGAAATCGCAGGGCCCGCCCGAGGAAGAAAGCAATCAGGTGGCGTTTGGAGAGGGCGGTCCGGTCAGCGGTCCTTACGGAACATTCAGTGCCGCCGGGGCCAAGGGGGGATTTGGAATCACGGGCGGCGGCGGGGATTTCGGCACAAAGTACGCGTGGTACGTGCACGTGATTCAGCAGAAGGTCTCGGAGAACTGGCTGAAGTATGAAGTTGATCCGAGAATCACGTCGGCGCAGCGGGTGTACATCACGTTCGATGTAGCCCGGGATGGCCATCCCATGAACGAGCAGGTGGAGCAGTCGAGCGGCGTACCTTCGCTGGATATTTCTGCAGTACGAGCGCTGCAGCGCATTGATACTTTCGGACCGTTGCCTGCGGATTACTCGGGTGCGAAGATTTCAGTCGAGTACTGGTTCGATTACAAGAAGTGAACCAAGCGAGTAAATACCAAGCACTACCGATTGACCATGTGCTTCCGAATAGAGGCACAATGCCCTAAGAGAGTGTAAGAGGGAAGAAGCCTTGCAAAGCAATACATATCGTTATACGATATTGTCGTACAGAGTATCTTTTACCCCCACACGGATGGACGAAGGCGCTAGACCCACTTTCCGGCGATGGCCAAGAGGTTTCCCCGGCCCGGCGTTGGCGTTCGTTTTTGTTTGCTGCTTTCTTGCTTCCGCACTTTTCGCTCAGGATTGGGTGAAGACGGGCACGAGCCTGGGCATGTCGAAGCCGCGACTCGCCGTGCCGGATTTTAAGCCGTCGACCGGCGATCCGCAGAACACCGCGCTGCTCAAGACTTTCAATGACACGCTGTGGAACGATCTCGACGTTTCCGGCGTGGTTGAACTGGTGTCGAAGAGTTTCTATCCCCTGCAGACTCCCGGGCAGCCCCCTGACGTCAATTTCCTGACATGGAATGCGCCGCCGCCCAATGCGGCGGTGCTGGCTTTCGGAAGCCTGGGCGTCGCGAGCGGAAAGCTCACGGTTCAAGGTTGGCTGTACGACGTGAAGAACACTCAGTCGCCGCAGATTTTGGGTAAGCAATACACCGACAGCTCGAGCGATGCGGCGGCGCGGATGATGGCCCACAGGTTTGCCGACGAAATCATCCTCCGGCTGGGCGGAGGGATCACCGGCATCGCGGAGACGCAAATCTACTTCGTGAGCGATCGCACGGGGCACAAGGAAATATGGGCCATGGACTACGACGGCTCGAACCAGCATCAGATCACGCACCTGGGGGCGATTTCATTGTCGCCGCGCGTTTCTCCGGATGGATCGCGCATTGCGTTCAGCAGCCTGACCAAGGGTGGCTGGGAAATCCTGATGTACTCGCTCGAACTGAACCGGATGGTGGGTTTTCCGCACATGGGCGGGACGAATCTGTCTCCGGCGTGGTCGGGGGATGAGACGAAGCTGGCATTTTCGTCGTCGCAGGGGGGCGAGCCGGAAATTTATGTGGCGGATGCGTCGGGCGGGAATCCACGTCGGATGACCACGGGGAAGGGGCCGGACGTTTCCCCGGTGTGGAACCGGAAGACGAACGCGCAGATCGCTTTTGTCAGCGGGCGGACGGGGTTGCCGCAGATTTATACGATGGAAGCCGACGGTACCAACCAGCAGCGCATGACCGATCAGGGCTACGCGGTCTCGCCGAACTGGGCGCCCAACGGGCAGTTTCTCAGTTTTGCCTGGGTGAGAAAGTATGGGCCAGGTGAACCCGGTTCGTCGGATCTTTACCTGATGGATATCGCCAGCAAGCAGTGGGTGCAGCTTACACATGATGGCGGGCGGAACGATTTTCCGTCGTGGTCGCCGGATAACCGGCATATTGTTTTTCAGTCGAACCGTTCGGGCAGTCTTCAGATCTGGACGATGCTGGCCGACGGAAGCAAAGTGCAGCAACTGACGTTTACGGGACACAACACGCAACCCAATTGGAGTTGGAAATAGTAAATACGCTTCGTCTGACCCTGGAGGGAAGCTTTCAGGGTCGCAGGGAGGAATAAACGTGAAGCATCAAAGCATGAAGTGGTTTCTGCTCATCATAGCCCTTAGCGGCCTACTGGCGCTCGGCGCCTGCGGAAAGAAGAGGGTTCCGCCGCCACCACCACCCCCGCCGGCGCCGCCCGCTCCAACCGCTTCGATTGCAGTGACTCCGAACTCCATTCAGGCGGGGCAGTCAGCCTCGCTAACCTGGCAGACCAGCAATGCCACCGACGTATCGATCGACGGCATTGGCGCGGTGCAGCCGAATGGCTCGCAAAGCGTTTCGCCGACGGATTCAACCACCTATCACCTGACGGCCAAGGGATCGGGTGGGACGCAGGAAGCGACCGCGCGGCTCACGGTGACTTCGGCGCCGGCGCCGCCGCCACCTCCAACGCCGTCGGTCACGGACGAAGACTTGTTTAGTCAGAACATCAAGGATGTGTACTTCGACTACGACAAGGCCGACATCCGCGGCGATCAGCAAGCCTCGGTGCAGGCGGACGCGCAGTTCCTCAGCCAGCACAATAACGTGAATTTCACGGTTGAAGGACACTGCGACGAGCGCGGCTCGACCGAGTACAACCTAGCTCTGGGCGACCAACGTGCCAGCGCGGTGAAGAACGCGCTGACGGCGGCGGGCGTGAGCGCCAGCCGGATCAAGACCATCAGCTACGGCAAGGAAAAACCATTCTGCACCGAAAGCAACGAAGCTTGCTGGCAGCAGAACCGCCGTGGGCATCTCGTCTATCAGAAGTGAAACTGGCCGGGAGGCGCCGTTCGGCGTCTCCCGTTTCTTCTTGCATGGGATCAGGCACTGGTGTGCGTGCCCGATCTCCCCATTGAGGCTTCCGGTTCCGGGTCGGCCTTTCGGTGCGGAATCATCCCAGCCTGTGGGACAATCAGAGCATCTAAGCTACCGTTAGTCAGGAAATCTCTATGAAATCACATGGCATTCCCGCATTTTTCGCCCTATTGCTGATGCTCGGGTTGAGCGTGGCTCCGGTCTGGGGCGTAAGCAAAGAAATGGTGCAACTGCAGACGCAGGTGCAGCAACTGCAGGAACAAATGACGGCCATGCAGCGCAGTTTTGACGAGCGCATGGGAGTCATGAAGAACCTGGTCGAGCAGGACACGGACGCCGTCAACAAAGTCTCCAGCGCCCTTAGTGCGCTGCAGCAGACGCTTCAAAAGCAACAGGGCGATTCCGGCGGGAAGCTCGACCAGCTTTCAGGACAGATCCAGGCGCTCAACGACACGATGGACGAACTCAAGGCGCGGCTGGCCAAGGTGAGCAAGCAATTGGAAGACATGCAGGCGGCGCAGCAGAGTCTGGGCGCGCAGCAGGCCACGCAGCTAGCCGCGGCCGACGCCGCAAAGAACGCCCCGCCGCCGGATGTGCTCTACAACAACGGCCTGCGCGATTACAACGGTGGCAAGAACGATCTGGCGCTGCAGGAGTTTTCGGACTACATCAAGTTCTATCCCAACACCGATCTGGCAGGGAATTGCTACTTCTATCTGGGGGAGATTCAGTTCCGGCAGGGGAACTACCAGCAGGCGGCGCAGAGCTATGACCAAGTCCTGCAGAATTTTCCCAGCGGGAACAAGGCGGCTTCCGCGCAGCTGAAGAAGGGATTCTCTTTGATTGAACTGGGCAAACAGGATGATGGAGTCAGTGATTTACGCCGAGTGATTCAGCGGTATCCGCATTCGCCGGAAGCTCTGCAGGCGCGGGATCGGCTGCGGAAGCTGGGAGTGGCGACGCCCGGAAGATAAAGTTCAAGGGATGCGGGTGGAGCCTGTGGATCGGGCCGTCTGCGGGCCACGATGCTAGGCGCCGTGGTGATGGGGTCTTTTGGGGGTGGGATGTTTCCCTGCCTTGTGGCCGTGATGGCGCTGGACGCGCCGATCGCGGTGGCGACCCCACTTCGCACCGGTGAGCGTCGCGTGCGGCGTCGCTGCCAGGGCGAACGCGGTCGACAAAAGGCACAGCAGCAGTACTGAAAACCACCGTCTCATCTACCCTCTCTCCGGCGAACTTCTCCTACTTTATAACTATATTTTTCCAAAAGCTACAGGACTAAACTGGTTTCGTCGGGATTAGCGTTCGAGGGGGAATCATGGAATACAGCACGCCCGACCAGGATACGGCGAAGGGTGCCACGGAAACCGAGGACCATAAGATCCCTGGCAATGTCGGGCTCCAGGAACAGCTTGGGCACCGCGATCAGGATCCGATGCTGAAGGATGCGGACTCCGATTTTCCCGAACCTGGGCAAAATCCAGAACATAGCGGCGAGCGGGAACGAAAAACGGCGTAGAAGCGCTTGCCGGGGAGTCAAAGTGGAAAGCCCTCTCTTCGGAGAGGGCCTTTTCCTTTTTCGGGTGAAGTCGGTTCTAGCGAAGTTCTTCCATGACTGCGTCGAGAACTTCTTTGCTGGGGCGCGTCATGGAATCGGGCAATGTGGCCAAGGGCTGGTCGATGACGTTCAGCATGTCGAGGAAGTTGGGAGCCGCGGGATTTACATAGAACACGCCGGTTAAGACCTCGCCCTTGTCGTGGGCTTCGGTGAGACGCGTGATGGCGCGAATCTTGTCGGTCGGGTCGTAGTCTTCTTCCAGCTTTCGCAGGCGCAGGTGGGAGCCGTCGTGCATAGTGACTTCGACGGTGGAGCCGGGATCGTACTCGACTGCAATGTCTTCGAAGTAGGGAACGAAGCTGACGTCCTGCAATGTTTCTTCGTGCTCTTTCACGTACTTGTAGGACTTGGTCGAGCCCTCGTGGTCGTTGAAAGTGACGCAGGGCGATACCACGTCGAGCATGACGGTGCCTTTGTGAGCGATCGCAGCCTTCAGCATGGCGCTGAGTTGTTTCTTATCGCCGGAGAACGAGCGGCCGACGAAAGTTGCACCGAGTTGAATCGCGAGCGCGCAGGTGTCGATCGGAGGAAGGTCGTTGATCACGCCCGTCTTCAGCTTCGAGCCCAGGTCGGCGGTGGCTGAGAACTGGCCCTTGGTGAGGCCATAGACGCCGTTGTCTTCGATGATGTAGATGATCGGCAGGTTGCGACGCATGAGGTGGACGAACTGTCCAATGCCGATCGAAGCGGTGTCCCCGTCACCGCTGACGCCGATGCAGACGAGCTTGCGATTGGCCAGCATGGCTCCGGTGGCAACCGAGGGCATGCGTCCGTGCACGGCGTTGAAGCTGTGCGAGCGGTTCACGAAGTAGGCAGGAGTCTTCGAAGAGCAGCCGATGCCGCTGGGCTTGATGAGCAGTTCGGGCTGCACACCCATCTCGTACATGGACTCGATGATGCGCTCGGAGATTGCGTTGTGGCCGCATCCGGCGCACAGCGTGGTCTTGCCGCCCTTGTAGTCCATGACGGTGAGGCCGATGCGGTTGGTCTTCGGACCAGGGGCGGCGGTTCCGGGCTCAACGGGAGTCGTGGCCATCTATTTACCCTCCATGCTGGTCAGTTCGTCGGTGATGGACCGCGCGTCGAGCGGGAGTCCGGTGATGTGGGCGACGCTGCGCAGGCGCGTGGTCAGCTCGGGCTTGAGATCGAGCTTGAGCAGCGTGAGCATCTGCGCGTCGCGGTTCTGCTCGACCAGGTAGATGCGTTCGTGCTGCTCGATGAACTCGTGCACCTCGCGCGTGAAGGGATACGCCCGGAGCCGCAGGTAGTCGGTTTCGATGGCGTATTCGTCGCGCAGCTGATCGCGGCTTTCGGTGATGCCCCAGTGTGAGGTTCCGTAGCCGATGATCCCGATCTTTGCGTTCTTGCCCTTCGTGATTTCGGGGCGGGGAACGAAGGAGCGTGCGGTTTCGAACTTGCGGTTCAATCGCTCCATGTTGTTCTCAAAGTCGTCGGCGCGCTCGCTGTACAGAGCCCTCTCATTGTGGCCGCTGCCGCGTGCGAAGTAGGCTGCCGCGGGATGGATGGTTCCGGGGAGCGTGCGGTAGCCGATACCGTCTCCGTCGACGTCTTTGTAACGGGCGAATCCACCGAGGCGGTCGAGGTCTTCCTTGCTGAGCACCTTGCCGCGTTTGATCGGCGTGGTGGGATATTCGAAAGGATCCGACATCCAGTTGTTCATGCCGAGATCGAGATCGGACATGACGAAGACCAGCGTCTGAAACTGCTCGGCGAGGTTGAACGCTTCCGGCGCCATGCTGAAGCACTCGGTCACGGAGCACGGAAGCAGCATGATGTTCTTGGTGTCGCCGTGCGAGAGGAATGCGGTGGAGAGTATGTCGCCTTGCGACGTGCGCGTGGGGAGTCCGGTGGAGGGGCCTACGCGCTGGATGTCCCAGATGACACCGGGGACTTCGACGTAATAGGCGAGTCCGGCGAACTCGGACATGAGCGAGATTCCGGGACCGGCGGTTGCGGTCATGCTACGCGCGCCCGCCCAGCCGGCGCCGATGACCATGCCGATCGCGGCCAGTTCGTCTTCGGCTTGCACGATGGCGAAGGTCGCTTTGCCGTCGGGACCGATGCGGTACTCCTTCATGTACTCGATCATCGTCTCGACGAGCGAGGACGAGGGCGTGATCGGATACCATGTCACGACGGTGCATCCGGCGAACATGCAGCCGAGCGCGGCAGCGGAGTTGCCGTCGATGATGATCTTTCCGGCAGTGGCGTTCATGCGCTCGATGTAGAAGGCGCCACGCTTTTGCAGATTCGCTTTGGCGTAATCGGAGCCCGCTTGCGCGGCGGCGAGATTCAAATTGGCAGCCTTCACTTTTTTCGCGAACTGCTTGCGGATCGCCTTTTCGACCTCAGCCATGTCGATGGCAAGCAGGCTGGCGAGGACGCCAACATACACCATGTTCTTGACTAGCTTGCGCAGCTTGGCTTCAGGACACACAGCGGCGACGAGCTTGTCGTAGGGAACGGAGTAAAAAATGAGATCATCGCGCAGCTTGTGCAAGGCGAGCGGTTCGTCGTACAGGACGGCGGCGCCGGGAGCCAGCGACATCGTGTCTTCCTGCGCGGTCTCGGGATTCATGGCCACCAGGAAATCGATTTCCTTCTTACGGCCGATGTAGCCGTTCTTGTTGGCCCGAATTGTGTACCAGGTCGGAAGACCGGCAATGTTGGACGGGAACATGTTCTTGCCGGAGACCGGTACGCCCATCTGGAAAATGCTGCGCAGGAGCACGGTGTTGGAGCTCTGCGACCCGGAACCATTGACCGTCGCGACCTGAATGCTCATGTCGTTGACGATGCGCTTGTGCCCGGGGCCTCCGGCGGATTCCCGGGGCACGACATCCGTAGTGGCCATCCCTACACCTTCCTTCAGTTAGCGGGCGGAACCCAGTTGCCCGTGATTTGTGGATTGCAGAGGAGGAAACATTTCATTATAAGGGCAGCGGCAGCACCGCGTCGCGTCAAAATGCCCGCCTGTGGCCCGGAGGAACCTGTTTTGAAACGAGTAAGAAAGTTCGCGGACTCAGGATTCTGTCCTGTAGAACTGGGCAATATTCCGGAACTTATTATATCGTGACACGAGCAATTCGGCAGGGGAAGTTTTCTTCAATTCGCAATAATGCTTCTGCAGGCTGGCATCGAGCAGATGGGCAGCCGCTTCGTGGTCGCGGTGCGCACCGCCTTCGGGCTCGGGAACGATGCCGTCGATGCAACCGAGTTCACTGAGATCCGTGGCCGTGATGCGCATGGCTTCGGCAGCGAGTTCTTTCTGGGAGGCATCGCGCCACATAATGGCAGCGCAGCCCTCCGGAGAGATGACCGAGTAGATCGAGTTCTCCATCATGAGCACGCGGTCGGCAACCGCGATGGCCAAAGCGCCGCCGCTGCCGCCGACACCGATCACCGTAGTGAGAATGGGAACTTCGAGCCGAGCCATTTCGCGCAGGTTATAGGCAATGGCTTCGGCTTGGCCGCGTTCTTCCGCGTGAATGCCGGGGTAGGCGCCGTCGGTGTCGACCAGGGTGAAGATCGGGCGGCGAAACTTTTCGGCGATCTGCATCGCACGGATGGCCTTGCGGTAGCCCTCGGGATGCGGCGTGCCGAAATTGCGATGGACGCGCTGCTTCATGTCGCGTCCCTTTTGCGTGGCGACGATGAGGACTTCGTCGCCGTGGAACCGGGCCATGCCACAGATGATGGCGGCGTCGTCGCCAAAGCTGCGGTCGCCGTGGATCTCGCTGAAGTCGGTGAAGATGCGCTCGATGTAGTCGAGCGACTGGGGACGCTGCGGATGCCGCGCCAGTTCGGTCTTTTGCCATGCTGTGGGCGGCGCGTTCATTTCCTGCCTCAGGGTCTCGATGCGTTCCTGCAGCTTGACAATCTGGCGGCGGGTCGCGGCGTCGGCGCCGGGAGACTCGAGATCGGCGACCTGGCGCTCGATCTGCTCCAATTCCTGCTGCGCTTTTTCGGTCGGTGCCATGCGTGGGTTCAGGCGATGATGCGGACGCTGCCCCGCCCGCACAACTGCTCGACGCGGGCGATGAAATTGCGGTCCGGGATGACATTATAGCCTTCCGCTTCCATGACCACCATGAAATCGCCCTGGCGTTCCACGTCGAACAATACTTTGGCTTCGCCTTTGCGCTCGAGGAAGAGAGTGTGCAGGTCGTCGACCGTGGTTTCGCCGAAGCTTTCAAGCGGCACGCGGATGCGAATGGCGCGCGGAAGGGGAACTTTGGCTTCTTCGAGCGGCTGGATTTCGGCCGCTGTGATCTTGGGATTGGCGCCTTCTTCGATGCGCACGCCGGCCTTCACGAGGACGGGAACTTCGAGTTTTACCTTCTCGCCGATGCGCTTGTAGGCCTCGGGGAAGACGATCATGTCGATGGCGCCGGACATGTCCTCGAGCGTGGCCTGAGCGTAGAAGTCGCCACGTTTGGATTTGAGTACGCGCACGTTGCCGATGATGCCGGCGGTGACGATGGTTTCGTCTTTTCCAGTCGATTTCGTCATGGCGGCTAGCTCTTCAATGCTCAGCGCGCGGAGGTCGGTCAGCTTGTCTTTGTACTTCTGCAGGGGATGGCCGCTGATGAAGAAGCCGAGGATCTCTTTTTCGGCGGTGAGGCGGGTGTGTTCATCCCAGTCGGGGATGGTGGGCAGCTGGTCGTTGTGCGCTTCGGTATCTTCCTGCTGGAAGACGCCAAACAGACCGTGCTGGCCGGATTCGGCGTCGCGCTGCGCTTTTTGCGCCTGTTCCATCCCCTTGTCCAGCACGGCCATAAGCTGAGCACGGCGGCCCATGGAATCCATGGCGCCGCTCTTGATCAAGGACTCGAGCACGCGCTTGTTGAGCAGGCGAAGGTCGACGTTTTCGCAGAATTCGAAAATGGATTTGAAACGGCCGAGTTTCTTGCGTGCGGCCACGATCGATTCGATCGCGTTGCCACCGACGTTCTTGACGGCGGCAAGGCCGAAGCGAATGGATTCGCCGTGCGGGGTGAAGTTGGCGTCGGAGACGTTGATGTCGGGAGCTTCCACGGCGATGCCCATCTCGCGGCATTCGTTGATGTACTTGACCACATCGTCGCTTGAGCCGGTGACGGAGGTCAGCAGGGCCGCCATGAACTCGACGGGATAATGCGTCTTGAGATAGGCCGTGTGATACGCCAGCAGGGCATAGGCGGCGGAGTGGGACTTGTTGAAGCCATATCCGGCGAACTGCGCCATCAGGTCAAAAATCTTTTCAATCTTCTTGGGTGGATATTTTCGTTGGGCAGCACCTTCGACGAAGCGCTCGCGCTGCTGCGCCATCTCCTCGGCTTTCTTCTTGCCCATGGCGCGGCGGAGGAGGTCGGCTTCACCCAGGGAGTATCCCGCCAGACGGTTGGCGATCTGCATCACCTGTTCCTGATACACGATCACGCCTAACGTTTCTTGCAGGATCTCTTTCAGTTCGGGAAGCTCGTATTCGACTTTCTTGCGGCCGTGTTTCCGGTCAACGAAGTCGTCGATCATACCGCCCTGGATGGGGCCGGGACGGTAGAGCGCGTTCAGAGCGGTGAGGTCCTCAATGGAGTTCGGCTGATACTTGCGTAGCACATCGCGCATGCCGTTCGATTCAAACTGGAAGACGCCGGAGGTCAGTCCCTTGTGGAAGACTTTTTCGTAGGTCTCGTTGTCTTCCAAAGGAATTTGCTCGAGAGTGATCTTCGTGCCCCGGGTGTGCTCAATCAGCTTTAACGCGTCGGTGAGAATCGTGAGGGTGGTCAGGCCGAGGAAGTCCATTTTCAACAGGCCCATCTTTTCGATGGCGACCATGTCAAATGCGGTCACGATTTCGTCGTTCTTGGTACGGTGCAGAGGGACCAGCTCCGTGAGGGGGCGCGGTGAGATCACGACCCCGGCCGCGTGAACACCGGAATTGCGAACCATGCCTTCCAGCTTTTTGGCGGTTTCGAACAGT
>DATDGW010000552.1:0-2986 GCA_036521895.1 Candidatus Sulfotelmatobacter sp.
CGGCGAAGAGCCTCGGGATACTGCTCAACAAAGCAGAGTGGCTCGGCAAGGGCCAGCGTCCCACAGTGGCGGTGAGCGAAGAAAAAAGCGAAGCAGCAGCTAAAGAAAAAATCACGGAATCCATCGAGGCCAACACGAAAGAGCAGAACGATCTTCCTTTAGCTGCGGAGTCCGCACCACCACTCCCGCCTGCCGTATCGCCAACGAGCGATGTGCCGGTAGAGGTCAGCGGAGATGAAATCACGATCACGCAAGGAGACCGGCGGTATCGCGTGCTGGGGCTCGAGAAGAACACCAGCCTGGGAATCCTGCGGGTGAACGTGCTGGTGACGCGGGGCGAGAGCTTGCACGTGGACACGTTCGATCTGTACTCCTCGCGGCACCGGATGCTGTACGCGAAACAGGCGGGCGAGGAACTGGGAGTGAAGGAAGAGGTAGTGGGGCGCGACCTGGGACGGGTGCTGTTGAAGCTCGAAGAGCGGCAACGCCAGCAGATCAAACAGGCCCTCGAACCCGGCGAGAAAAAGATCGAGATGACGGCGGAGGAAAAAGAGGCGGCACTCGGTCTGCTGGAAGATCCCCGGTTGCTGGAGCGCATCCTCGCGGACTTCGAGCGGTGCGGAGTGGTGGGCGAGGAGACCAACAAGAAAGTGAGTTATCTGGCGGCGGTGTCGCGGCTGTTGCCCGCGCCGCTGGCGGTGGTGGTGCAGTCGAGTTCGGCGGCGGGGAAAAGCTCGCTGATGGAAGCGGCGCTGGACTTTCTGCCGGAGGAGCAGCGCGTGGAGTACTCGACCATGACCGGGCAGGCGCTGTTCTACATGGGCGAGAAGGACCTAAAGCACAAGGTTCTGGCCGTGGTGGAGGAAGAAGGAGCGCAGCGAGCGGCGTATGCGTTGAAGTTGCTGCAGAGCGAAGGAGTGCTGACCATCGCGAGCACTGGCAAAGACCCAACGACGGGACGGCTGATCACGCATCAGTATCGCGTGGAAGGCCCGGTGATGATCTTCCTGACGACAACCGCGATCGATGTCGACGAAGAACTTTTGAATCGCTGCCTGGTGCTGACGGTGGACGAGGACCGCACGCAGACGCAAGCGATCCACAAAAAGCAGCGTGAAGCGCAGACCCTCGAAGGGCTGTGGGCGCGGCAGGAGCGGGCGGAGGTGCTGCGAGTGCATCGCAACGCGCAGCGGCTGTTGAAGCCGATAGCGGTGGTGAACGACCAGGTGCGTGATCTGGTGTTCCCGGACCGCATGACGCGTACGCGGCGCGATCACATGAAGTTCCTCACACTCATCAACGCCATCGCGCTGTTGCACCAGCACCAGCGACCGATCCGTACCGACACGCGGAACGGCAAGACGCTGGAGTACATCGAGGCCACAGCGGAAGACGTGAAGTTGGCGTGGGAGCTGGCGAGCGATGTTCTGGTGCGGTCGCTCGACGAACTGCAACCGCAGACCAAACGCCTACTGGTGCTCTTGGATGAGATGGTGAGCGAACAGTGCCAGCAGCTAAAGATGGAACGGAGTGATTTTCATTTTAGCCGCCGTGAGGTGCGGCAGTACACGGCGTGGGGCGACTCGGTGCTGAAAAAGCATCTGCATCGCCTGGAAGAACTGGAATATCTGATCGTGCATCGCGGCGGTCGGGGACAGAGCTTCGTCTACGAGCTGTACTTCGAACGGGACAGCGAGAGCGGGAAGCCGGTGCTGCCGGGAAACTGCCACTACGACGAAAAGAAGTCACGGCTGGAAGGGGGGTGGACACCCTCAAGTCACCGTCAAGTCGCGGGGGTGGCGCGGGGTGGTCACGGTGAAGAATCGCCAGTGCTGGCGCGGCAGAATGGCGATTTTAGGCGGAATCCCGAAAAAATCACTATACCGGCGGCGGAAGAAAATCACGTCGTACGTACGGTTAGCGGGGTGCGCTGATGGCGCGGGCGAAGCGCACGGTGTCGAAGCCGGTGCCGCCGAACCGGCTGGGCGATCTGCTGGAAGAGTTCCTGGCGTGGATGCGGGTGGGCAATGCTTCCGAGTACACGCTGTATCACCGGCGCGCGTGCATCGCGCGGTTCGTGCGCTGGGCGGAAGAGCGCGGGATCGCAGACCCGATGGAAGTGACCAGGCCGATCCTGGAGAGCTATCAGCGCTACTTGTATTACCACCGGCAAAAGAACGGGCAGCCGCTGACGTTCCGCACGCAGTACAGCCGGTTGGTGCCGGTGCGGACATGGTTCCGCTGGCTGGTGCGGAATCATCACATCCTGCACAATCCGGCGTCCGATCTGGACATGCCGAAGATCGAGAAGCGCTTGCCGCGTGCGGTGCTGAGCGAAGACGAAGCCGAGCGCGTGATGTTGCAGCCGGATGTGAACGATCCGCTGGGGCTGCGTGACCGCGCGATCATGGAGACGCTGTACTCGACAGGAATCCGCCGCACGGAGCTAGTGAATCTGAAACTCTACAACCTGGACCGCGAACGCGGGACGCTTTCGATCTGGCAGGGGAAGGGGAAAAAGGACCGCATCATCCCCATCGGTGAACGCGCCGTGGCGTGGGTGGAAAAATATCTGCGCGAGTCGCGGCCTCAGCTGGCCATCGAGCCGGACGATGGCACGGTGTTCGTGAGCAGCGAAGGGGGAGCGTTCCATCCCGACCGGCTAAGCATGCTGGTGCGCGAACACGTCGAGAAGGCCAACATCGGGAAGAAGGGTGCGTGCCACATGTTCCGGCATACCATGGCGACACTGATGCTGGATGGGGGAGCGGATATCCGGTTCATCCAGGAGATGCTGGGGCACTCGGACTTGCAGAGCACGCAAGTGTACACGCAGGTGTCAATCCGCAAGCTGAAACAAATCCACACGGCGACGCATCCCGGCGCGGCGCTGGAAAAGAAAAAGCCCGCCACTGGCAGCGCCTCGCAGGAAGAAGAGCAGCGCAAGGCGGCGCTGCTGGAAGCGCTCGGAAGCGAAGCGGACGAG
>DATDGW010000553.1:0-5339 GCA_036521895.1 Candidatus Sulfotelmatobacter sp.
TGGGAGCTGTGTCCCGGAAGAGGATCCTGCTCCGGAGGCGGTTGTGGTGGAGCCTGCTGGGATGCTGTATCCCCAAGCCGTGTTATCGAAGGCAATCTCAAAGGCCTTCAGTAGGGCGCTCCTCCCGAGGAGGACTCCGGCGGGGCTGGGACCGAATAAGGCGGGTACGTTCAGCTGGACACCGTATATTTCGATATCAATGTTCGCCTGCTTGAGAGTCACGGTGGCTCCAGCGGTTGTAACCGCGATTCCAGGTAGAGCGGAATAGTTCAGTCCCGCATTGGCGGCGGCAGCTGTTTCGAGCTGCAGGTCGTCGGCTCCTGTGTCAACGATTGCGGCGTAACGCGTCTTCTTCCGAGTTGTCGGATGGATGACGTAAACCTCGGCTTTCGGCACGCCGTGGTGAAAGGTAACCACGGATCCGTAATGCGAGGGAATCACTGGATTGGCCCGTGCACCACCTTGGTCAAAAGGGGCGCAAATTCGAGTGTACTAATGTTAGACAGGACTTCGGCAAGCGAATCTGCAGACGCGATGATTTGTTCCCCACGAATCGCGATCCATTGATTTTCGTGCCGCTTAATCAGCTCGGAGTCCCAAGCTTCGCGAAGCCACCTCATCTCGGCTGACTCTTCCATCTCTGATTTCCTTATTTATTGACGTTTGGTTTCGGGGCGGGTATTTCCTCGTTTGATTGCGCCTTCCGCTGTACGGCTGCAATGACTCCGGCCGGAGCCGAAAACTTGAGTGTGATCTTATGAGATGCCGTAGCCGAGCCTTTCCCTCCTATTTCGACAACGTAAAACTTAATTCCCGCACTTCCTTCCATTGTGGCGGCTACGGAGAGCTCGATATCACAATTGGTCAAGGTGATAACTTCTTCGCCAGCGGCTGGTTTGTCAGCTTTGACGATACGGAGCTCAGCGGCGACGCTCTTTACCAACTCGGAGAGAGATACAGGTGTGGGTTCCTTTTTCGGTGACATTTGCGCCTCAATGACCGGGACAACAGGAGTATATACCGCATCCGACCCCCGCGGCCCGATTCGAATACCTATCTAGTTAAAGACTCCTATCTCGGTCAGAAATTAACAGCGGTTGCGAGAGTTCGCAACGTACAGCAACAGAGGTGGAACCGCAGCCGGCTGCGCCGAAGGCCGAATCAGTTAACCAGCGGGGGGCCTGCCCTCCGAAGAGGAGCAAGGTCATAGCCTTGGAATAGGACTCGCATGAGATGCGATAACGGGGAATTGACAAATGCTCCGGCAGTTTCAGCGTGGGCTCCCAACTCAACAGGGTCCATGAGAACTGGCTATTCTTCGCGCTTACATGAATAGCCAGCTTCACAACTTCTGGTTTGCCGTTCTTAACCGGCCAATCGTCTAATCACACCCCTGAAAAGCTGTAGGTGAGCAGCGTTATTCTCTTCCAGTTGGATTTTTCTTCAGGAGGAGGAGGGGCCCCGCTTCCGGCTCATGATCTTGGAGGGTCAACGCCGGGGCAGAACCCCTGGGAGTTACGATTCTCTTTATCCCACTTTCTGCCTCGCCGCACAAGCTCGAAACCGACTGGGCCGGAGACTGCGACCAGATCATTCTGCCGCAATGCCCCGTTTGTGAACATGGTTCGATTGTCGGCCACGGCCGCCGCCGCAAGCAGGCGCACGATGAGTATCATGACTGGATTGAGATCCGTCGTGGTCGCTGTCCTAGTTGCGGAAAGACCTTCACTTTCCTGCCGCTGTTTTCTTTCCCTTACACGCATTACAGCTTGCTGGCGCGCTGTCGTGCATTGCGGCGGCGCTTTGTGGAGGACTGTTCCTGGGAAGAGGCATTGCCTAATCTCAAAGACTCGAATCGCTTACCCGATCCCTCCACCCTCCGCCGCTGGTCGAGCGGCTTGGACCTTTCTCAGCTGGCCCCTTCCTTTGCCCGGCAAACCATCGCTCGCGTGGCTCACTGGCTGGTGCGCAGTGATCAGGCCAATCACGAGGCTGGGCCGTTGTCTTGGCTGACTCCGGTTCTGCCAATCCTCTGGCCCTTACGTCTTTAAGAAGATTTCTTCCACCCACCATCCTTGCCTGGGAATGCCGACAGCCTCGTCCTACGCTCAGCTCCGGAGGCAAAACAACGCTGTGGGCGAGGACGTCAAAAAACTCAAACAGCACTTGCCGCTACTGGATTATCTGCGGCAGCAGAACTGGACCGGTCAGCCTGCCGGTCGCAGTTCCGAGTTTGTCGGGCTTTGTCCGTTGCACGCCGAAAACCGGCCTTCGTTCTACGTCAACGCACGCAAGAATCTCTTCTACTGCCACGGCTGTGGCCAGGGCGGCGACCTGATTCGCTTTGTCCAGTTGTCCAGAAACCTGTCCTTCCGCCAAAGCCTCGCCTGGGGCAACAGACCACTTCTACAAACGACTCTGCCTCCGCTGTGCTCCAGCAGACAACCGCGTTCTATCAAGAGCAACTCGATCACTACCGCGATGCGATGCGTTATCTCCACCAGCGCGGACTGCAAGATCCCGCCCTGATCAAAGAACTACAGATCGGCTACGCCCCCCGGCGGGAGCTTACGCCGTCACCTCACCGCTCAAGGCTATTCCTTTGATCTCCTGCGGCAGTTTGGTCTGCTCAACTCGCAGGGCGCGGATGCTTTTTACCAGCGCATCGTCTTTCCCTTGCGCCATGGCCAACCCATCGTCAACCTCTATGGCCGCAGTATCGGCAACGCCTTCGCCCATCGGTTTCTCCCAGGCTCCAAAGGTGGCTTGTATGCCTGGGAGCAGGTACGGCAATGCTCCGAGGTGATTCTTGTTGAGGGGCTGTTCGACTATGCCGTGTTGTGGCAGGCGGGGTTTCACAACCTCACTTGTTCGTTGGGCACCCATCTCAACGCGGACCAGTTTCGACAGCTGTGCGACCGACCACGCACCGTTTATCTCACCTTCGATGTCGATGCCAACCACAGCGGACAACAAGCCGCACTGCAACTAGCTCATCGTCTTGGCTTACAAGGTATCGCCACCCGCCGCGTCTTCCTGCCCCAGGGACATGATCCCAACTCCTTCTTCGTTCAGGGCGGCGACGCGCAACAGTTCCAGTCTCTGCTGGAGGCCGCTCAGTCATGAAGTTCCACGTGATCTTCCAGAAGACCACAGCGAACGCACACAGCCCGATTCAGGTGGTAGAGCAAACCACCGGCCGGGAAGTCGGTTGGGTGAATCGTTACTTGGACCGCGAGTATGTCCGCCGCCTGGCCAACACGAGTTTGCGCATCTACGCTTACAACTTGCTGCACTTTGTTCGCTGGTGGGAGAGCCGGCATCACACGGGCGACATCGTGGAAGCGGACCTCACCGAGTCGACTCTGCTGGATTACATGCGCTTCCAGTCCAGCCT
This sequence comes from Candidatus Sulfotelmatobacter sp., assembly GCA_036521895.1. Taxonomy (GTDB): domain Bacteria; phylum Acidobacteriota; class Terriglobia; order Terriglobales; family Acidobacteriaceae; genus Sulfotelmatobacter. The sequence goes on from DATDGW010000553.1 coordinate 3,398, forward strand.
GCAACCGCGGCCCTCTGCCTCCACCATTAATGACCGCGTCGCTGATGCCGATCGCGCCATCCGCAACGAGTTCCCAGATGCTCCCTGTCAGGTCGCTCGCGGGTTTCAGCAGGCTTTCCTGCAGCGCAAGCCGATGGGCCTTGGCCGCCCGCGGGTAGCCATCAGCCGACTACGAGTGAAGGAGCCTAAGCTCAACATCGTGCCGCTCTCGGTGAATGAAGTGGCGCGCTTCTGGTCCAGTTTCCACACCGCGCGCGACCTGGCCATCGTGGGATTGATGCTCCTGCATGGACTCCGATCCGCCGAAGTGCTGGCTCTGAATCCGGACAACGTGTTGCTGTCCGAAGCCCAACTCCGCGTACGAGGTAAAGGCAACAAGCTTCGCTTCCTCCCCCTGGCGCCGGAAACCACTCAACTGCTCGATCACTATCTGCGGCTGGAACGGCCCAATCCCTGCTCGCAAGCGCTGTTCGTCGTGCTGAAAGGACCCGCACGCGGTACACGCATGACTCCCGCAGGACTACGCTCTCTGTTCCGCTACCATCGCCGCACCACCGGCATCCAGCTCGCCAACCCGCACCGCTTTCGACACACCTTTGCCTCGGATATGGTGCGCGCCGGCATGAGCCTGCCCGCACTCATGCACCTGATGGGTCACGCCGACATCGAGACCACGCTGCGCTATGTGCAGGTCACCCCGCAAGATGTCTACCTGCAGTATGCCCGCGCGGTGGCGCAGTGCGTCCGCCCCCTTCCGAGGATCTCCTCGTGAACCGCGCGCGCCACCACCCTCCACTGCAACATCCGTTGGCTCCGATCTTCGAGCGTTCGGTCGATTCCCTCTGCATCGCACTTAGTCCTGATACCACTCGTCACTACCGCGGGACGGTGCGCAAATTCCTCTCTTATCTCGCTGTCGATCATCCCGAAGTCAATCGCCTGGATCAACTGCGCCGCGAGCCTCACATCCTCGGCTGGATGTCCCGACTGCGTTCGCAAACGCCGCCGCTGTCGACCGCGTCATGCATCAATCAGCTCATCGCTCTGCGATGCCTCTGCAACGAACTGGCCTGGTCGAACGAACGTTTCGAACTCGCTCGCCTGATTCGCCGCGAGGACATTCCGCACACTCCGCAGAGACTCCCACGGCCGCTCACCGCTGAACAGGACCAGCTCTTACAGCAGGAGTTCCTTCGCCGTAACGATCTCGGTGGCAATGCCATGCTGCTGATCCGCTACACCGGCATGCGCATCGGAGAGTGTGCCGATCTGTCCTCCGATTGCCTTCGCTCCACCGGACCTAATCAATGGGCGATTCATGTCCCGCTCGGCAAGCTCAAAACCGAACGCATGGTCCCCATCGATGCTTCTGCGTGTGAACTCGTCCAACGACTTCGATTCTTTCGCTCCCTCGATCCTCTGCCTGCCGATGGGCGGCTCCTAGCGCGCCCAGGCAGCAAAGAAGCACTCGTTCGTCAACTCCGCGATTACTTGCATCAGGTCTGTCAGTCCATAAAACTCTCCATCCAAATCGTCCCCCATCAGCTTCGACACACCTATGCCACAGAGATGCTTCGAGCCGGTGTGAGCTTTCCTGTCCTCATGAAGTTACTCGGTCACACCGATCCTGAGATGACCATGCGCTATGTGGATGTGGCGTTGACCGATCTCCAGCGCGAGTTCCATCAAGCACGAGCCCACCCAAAGTATCTGGTTCCGCAGCCAAAGGCCTCATCCATTCCCCTTCGTGCCGGCCTCGACGGCGTCATCGATTCTTTGCTCGCCTCTCAACATGTGTTGGAGATGTTTCGCCGCCCGCTACCAAAGGGCACTTCCCGCTCTTGCCTCGACCGACTCTCCAACCGCCTCACCAAGATCCTCACAGAAGTGCGCAAACTGCGCACAACCTGAGATCGGGCAGAGATTGGCCGGTTATGCCGAC
>DATDGW010000554.1:0-3786 GCA_036521895.1 Candidatus Sulfotelmatobacter sp.
GAACGCTATCACCAGCGCCCTCAATCGCGCCATTCGCGACGAAATGATCTCTTTACCGAAGAGCAGCGTTCAGACCGGTACAGTTTCCGCCTAGGCTCAGAACTCCTCAAGTAGGTTAACAACTTTAATCGGAAGCCCATATTTAGCGCTTCTGGTGCGGGTCGTCTGTTAGATAATTGTTGCTAATTTAGAACTGTTCCGGTATGCTTGGGCTATGCAGCCCGCCACTGGAACTCTCGAGAATCTGGGGGTACTGCCTCAGCGTGTGGAAGTTGTTGACGCGGGCGATCAGCGCACGGTGTTTTTGAATGGCCATGCCGCGGCGCGCTATAGCTGCGACGACAAGGTGGCCGAACGCGTTCTGGTCACCCAACTCGCCGAAATGGTTCCGTTACCCGACCGCCAGATCGCCGCCGCGTTTCAGATTCACCCGGTGACGTTGAGCCGCTTTCGGGCTATGGCCCGCAGCGGTGGCGCGGCGGCCTTAGTGCCTTCCAAGTCCGGCCCCAAAGGCCCCAGCAAGATGACGGCGAAGATCGAGGCCTGCTGCCGAGCCCTGCGCCAGCAGGGGCTTTCGTATCGAGCCATCGCGCAGAGAGTCTCCCACCGTGGTGTGCGGATCTCGCACGTCACTGTGGCAGCTTTGTTCCAGGAGCCGTCCGTACCGCCTGCACCAGAGACGCTCCCACTGGCACAGGACCCGGCTCCCCCACAGACCCCGCTCCCGCCGGCGACGGGGGAAGCAGAATCACCCGGCTCTCAGGAATCTCCGCGGGCGGATTCAGACCAGCCGACGACGCATAGGACCGAGCTGGCCACCGGAGAATCCCAGCCTAGCCGCTACGCAGGCGCGATGATCCTCTACGCCGCGTTGGCGCGACTGGGGGTGTGGGATGTATTGGCGCGCTTGGGGGCCCAGGCGGGTCCTAGTCGGCGCTTCGGATGGGCACAAACGGTCGCTTCCATCGTATTCTGCTTCGCCCTTCGCTTCCGTTCTGTCGAGGACTGGAAGAACGGCCTGCGGCGAGACCTCGGCGTATTGATCGGAGAATCCTCAGCGCCGTCCGTGTTGACCATGCGCACCAAGATTAAGGCTGTGGCCGAAAGCTTGGACCCGGTGGCTTTCTCCCGAGACATGTTGCAGCGCTATCTGGCGTTGGAGCCGGTTTGGGAGGGACTGTATTACGTGGACGGACACTTCTGTCCCTATTTTGGCCAGCATCCGACGCCGAAAGGATGGGACGGCCAACGCCGGCTGGCGGCCAAAGGTCATACGGACGTGTACCTGCATGACGCCAAAGGTCGCGTGCTGTTCTTCTTTTCGCAGCCGCTCAACGACTCGCTGGCCCGCGCGCTTCCCGGCGCCGTGGCCGAGATCCGTCGCGTGCATGGAGACCAACCCTTCACGCTGGTGTTCGACCGGGGCGGATATAGCGGAGACGCCTTCCGTTTCCTGCAGGCTGCCGGCATCGGCTTCATCACTTATTTGAAGGGCCGGAGCGCGCGTCGGCAGTATCCGTTGAAACGGTTTCTTCGGGGTTGGTTCTCGTTCGAAGGCCAACGGCACAGTTACCAGCTGTTGGAGAAGAAGACTCGCCTGCAGGCAATGGGAGCAATGCGCACGATTTTGTTTCTGGGCGACGACGGACAACAAATCCCCGTGCTCACTAATTTGGCGGCCACCGCCCGCCCGGCCAAAGTCGTCCACTGTTTGCGGCTGCGTTGGCGTCAAGAGAATAGTTTCAAGTTCCTTTCCGAGCACTATGCCATTGACCAAATCATTCAGTACGGAGCTACGCCGGAAGCTCAAGACCGCCTGCTTCCCAATCCCAAACGCAAAGCCCTCAAAGAGCAAGTACGCACGCTGAGCAAACAAATCCAGTCGCTGGAGGCAGAACTGGGACGCGCACTCGACGGCAACGATGAGGGCCGTCGTCGGACTACCCGCGGGCTCAAAATCGCCCAAGCTGATCTCCGTCGCCGCATCGCGCAACAACGGCAGGTCTTATCTCGTTTGGAGAACCGCCTTCGTCACACCCCCGGTCAGATCTCGGCGCGCCGGGTCGACAAGCAGCGCGTCCTGCTGCGCGAGGACCGCCGCATGCTGGTCAATGCTCTCAAATTGGTGACGGCGAATACTGAGAGGATGCTCGCGCTGTGTTTCAATCGCGTCTATGAATGCTCCAAGGACGCTTTCAGCATCTTCCGTGGTCTGCTTCAGCTACCAGGGGTCGTCCGCCGAGTTGAACCCGATCGCGTTGAGGTTGTTCTCGACAGGCCCGATTCCGACAAGGTCGCCAGAGCCCTTCAAGAGCTGCTGACCGAACTGACCACCAAGCAGTCGCGAATGTTCGGAACCGGACCAATCTTAGCTTTTCGCCTTGACGACGTTAACATCCTCGAATCGCTACCATAGGAGTTCTGAGTCTAGTATATCGTTTCATTAAAAAGTATCCTGACCGGCTGAGGCTAGGGCGTCGAATTTCTTCCAGCGATGGACGACCGGTGCGGCGTTGATTTCGGCGATTCCCAACAGGATGCGATCGCGAAGCTCCTCCCAGGATTGCACCCGGATGTGCCGAAGAAAGGTGCGCGCCATCTTGCCGAAAAGGGTCTCCACGATATTGAGCCACGATCCATGCTTTGGCGTCAGCACGTACTGAAAGCGATTGGGACGAGTAGCCAGGAAAGTTCGAGTCTCTTTGGAGATATGCGCGGAATGGTTATCCAGGACGATTCGAATGATGCACTCGGGAGGATAGTATTGGTCGAGATCCTTGAGCAGCGCGATGAATTCGCGGCTGCGATGCCGGCGCTCAACGCGGGCCGTGACATGGCCCGCGTGCAGATCCAGCGCCGCCAGAATGGAACAGGTTCCAAGCCGTCTGTATTCATGATCGCGGGCCACGCTCGGATGTTTTCCAGGCACCGGCGGCAGGTCTGGCGCCGTGTTGGCGATGGCCTGCAGGCCGGGCTTTTCATCCACCGAAACGGTAATGATGGGGCGGCGCTGTGGACCCGCTGGTTGCGCCTCATTCTGCAAGGCAACCTCTTGGTAAACCAGCAACACGTCCCTCATCCCAACTGCAAAGGCGGGATCGCGTCTCTCCAGATAGTACCGGACACGTTCGGGATGCAGGGGCTGCGCGGCCAGGATGCGCTGTACGGTGGCTTTGGCCGCTCGGCTCAAGGACGGATGCCCCGCCTGCGCTGCTTCGCGCCGCACATGTCGCGCCAGCAGACTCCGCGTCCACAGTTCGGCGGCGTAGCCCAGTTCCTTGGGCTTCGAGCAGGCCAGATGGACGACCCACGCCCGCGCTTCCTCCGTGATCACAGGAGCGCGAGGGCGATGATAGGCATCCTTGAGCGCGGCCTCGGCACCCATGGCGAGCGCCTTATCGATCCACTTTCGGACGCTCTTGCGAGTCATCTCCAGCGCTCGCGCAATGCCCGCGATCGTTTCACCGGCGTGATAGTGGCACAAGATCCGCGCACGCTGTACTTCCCGCAGCGGCGCTGTGCGCGACTGGCTCAACGGCTGCAACTCCGCCATCTGCCCGGCATTCAGGGTCAACTTAGGAAGTCTCGACTTACCTGCCATGCCTCAGCATAGCAGGAAACAAATCTTTTAGGTTATGTTTTAGTGAAACGATATACTAGTGGATGGCGGCGGCATCGCGTCCTTCGGTAAACGCGCCAAAACCCGCATGAACATTGGTGAGGACGTGGTCTCGCCGTATCTGTGGAGCCGATCCATCCGGCAGCTCGATGTGGTGGCGCTTTCAC
>DATDGW010000555.1:0-10778 GCA_036521895.1 Candidatus Sulfotelmatobacter sp.
CGGTAGTCGTCGAGCGAGGCCAAGTCTTCACTGAAATCGAATCGTCCATCGAGGTCGTAGCTGTCGACCGGCCGGCGATCGTCGAGCAGAGCGAGAAGATTGATCTTGGTCGTGCGCAGATTGACGAGTGCGGTCTGCAGATCGGACTGGTATTGCAGGCGCTGCAGTTCGAGGCGGTCGAGGTCGATACGAGCGATGTCGCCGGCGGAGAAGCGGTCTCGGCTGACTTTGAGGATCTTGTCGTAGGCCTCGAGATTATCCCGAGCGAGTCGCAGGACAGCTTTGGCTTGCAGGACGCCGACGAAGGCACTGCGCAAATTGAACAGCAGATTGCGTTCCGAGTCGGACTGCTGAGCGACGCCGACGGCAGTGCCTTGCTTGGCGGCTTCATAGCGGAGCCCTCGCTTGTTGCGCCGTTCGAAGAGATAGCTGATGCCGGGAGAGACGAAGGTGCCGGCAAATGGCTGCCACACGCCGTGGCTGGGAGCGATCTGGGTGCCGTCGGCGGACAGCGTGAAGTCGGGGTTGGGGCGGAGGTGGGCGGTGATTTCCTGCGCCTTGAGTTCGTCGATATTCAGTCGGCTGGCCTGGAGCGACGTATTGTTCAGCTCGAAGAGGTTCTTGACGGCGTCCCAGGTAAAGACTTGGGGCGGGGGCGCAGGCTGAGGCGCGGTCTGGGCAAGCAGACTGGCAGCGCCGAAGGCTAACGCTAGACCAAGAAATTTCCAGTGCATCAAGGACTCCATAGGGCATCCAAGGTGTGAGGGATTCGGCCCCTGGCGGTGGTGGATCGCCGGCGATACCGCCGACAAATCCAATATCTCGTATCCCGCCCAAAAATCACGTAAAGATAGATAAATACTCTGCTGTTTTTTTCTTCTATGAATGATCTGAGATTCGGAGGACTACCCGGGGAAACAAGCAGGAGGAGCGCGGCCCGGTCGCGCGATGGCGGGCGTTGCCGGCACGGACAAATCCGGGGCCGACAATTGGCGCCAGCCCTCGTCGTTCACAAGCCAGAGACTATTCGCGGTCGTGGCCAGTGCGGGCGGAGTCTGCAACTTCCAGGAGGAGGCTTTATCGTTGCTTGCCTGCCGGACGGTACGCTTGCTGGAAGGAGATTCTTCCATCTCGGCGCGCATGGCGCGAAGATCATCCGTGGCCGAAACCACGGGGAAGAGGATGACGAGCATGCAACCCAAAGCCAGAAGGCACTGCAGAGAAGTGAAGTTGCGGCTGGCGTGGGGAGTTCTGGATCCGCGCCACAGCCAATAGGCTGGCAGCGCTAAAAGCAGCCAGGCGAGATTGAGCAGCAGTTCCATGAAAACGAAGCTCGGGCGCCGGAAAAAGCCCCGAGTGAGTAGTTTTTCAGAAATCACAAATCCAAGTCAATGTGACTACCGTGTGGCGCGGTAGGCGGCGACGCAAGTTTGGGGGGCCGGAACATTCTTATACGGGAACCGGGCGAAGTGTGGGAGATTAGGGCATCGGGATTTGGGGCCGCAGGTCATACTGATTTTGTGTGGTTAAGGTGGGGAAATGACAAGCGTGCAAAAGGCGGGACGGGTCGCAGACTTGGTCCTTATCGTGGCGTGTGCGTTGGGGATGGCGGCATGCCAAGTGGGATTGGCTTCGGCGGGTGATGAGGCGGAGCCTCAGGGCGCAACGCCGGAGCCACAAGACCAGCGGGCTGTGGTAATCGAGGCCGAACCCCAGCTGCCGGATGCGTATCCGCATCGTCATTATGAGCTTCGCTTTCATGCGCATGGCGGGGTGTCGGCAAAGCACTGGAAGGTTGAAAAGGGCGCGTTGCCGCCGGGGATGAAACTGGAGGACAGCGGGCTGCTGATTGGTGATCCGGAGCGTCGGGGAGAGTTCCAGTTTACGGTGTCGGTGACGGACGGTGGCGATCGGGAGTCGGCGGTGCAGAAGCAGTTTGTGCTGCGGGTGGTGGCGGTGCTGGCCATCAATTGGAAGTCGCCGGCGCGCGTCTCCGGGAACCGGATCGCGGGGACCGTGGAAGTGTCGAACACGTCGCCCGATGATATGGATTTGACGTTCGTGGTCATGGCGGTAGCGGGGAATGGGCGGGCGACGGCGATTGGCTACCAGCATTTCGTTTTGAAGCGGGGCACGATCGCGATGGAATTGCCATTTGGCGAGACTCTGCCGCACGGGGGATACGTGATCCACGTGGACGCGGTGGGGGAGGTGCCACCGAACCGGATTTATCGCGACCAGATGCAGACGCCGGGACCGCTTCAGGTGACGGCGGGGCCTTGACTCTCAGCAAGGCCCCTTTGATTAATCACCTGGAATAGTGATCCAGATCACACAGCGGTGGGCGGGAAATGACCTTAATCTGTGGAATTGGGTGTTTCCGCCCCGTTGTTCCGGTGTGAGAGTTGGGCCGCAAGTCATTTATTTTGCGATATAAAGCAGTATTTCGGGGAACTGAGATCCCTCGGCAGATTTGGCTCGCAGCGTGCCATACCCCTTGCGCGGGCAGAGGCGGTGCCGAAGATTCTGGCAGCTTCTAGCCCGGAGGAGGTTGGCCATGCGGGCTCCTTATGGTCCGAATATTCTTGATAACTGTGTCAGCTGCCCGGTTCGGGGAGAACATCTTTTCTGCAATCTTTCGCTGCAGGCCGCGCCACGGCTGAACGACGTGAAATCGACGGCGGTTTATCCGAAGGGCGCGATGCTGTTTATCGAACGGCAGCAGCCGCGTGGCGTATTTGTGCAGTGCACTGGGAAGGTGAAGCTGTCGACTTCGTCCCGCGAAGGTAAGACCATCATCACGAAGATCTCGGACACGGGAGGCGTGCTCGGGCTCAACGCGGTGGTGTCGAACCGTCCGTATGAAGTGACTGCCGAGATGATGGAACCAGGCCAGGCGAATTTCATCCCGCGCGATTCGTGGTTGCACACGTTGCAGGACCATCCGGAAGTGGCGGTGAAGGTGGCACAGCCGTTGAGCCGCAATTACTGCGTGGCGTATGAGGAGATAGGGACGCTGGGACTGGCGGCTTCGCCGTCAGAAAAGTTCGCGAAGTTGCTGCTCTCGTGGTCGACCGAGAGCGCGCAAGAGGACGGCTCGGCGCAGGTGAAGCTGACGCTGACGCATGAAGAAGTGGCGGCCATCATCGGCACCTGGCGCCAGACCGTGAGCCGATTGTTCTCGGAGTTCAAGAACAAGCAGTTGATGCAGTTGAAGGGCGCGACGCTGATCATTCGTAGCCAGATCGCGCTGGAGAAGACTGTGCAGTCGTAGGTTGCTCTTCGGATTTCCCTCCCCCGACTTCAGTTTGAACGGTCTGGAGCGCTGCGAAAGCCGGCCGCGCGCGCGAACGTGGCCGGCTCATCTCATTTAAGGGTTAATCTCGCAGACGACACCGCTGGAGCCGTAGCCGGCAGGGGGTTACCCCGTGTCCCCTCTAGGGCAAGGGCGGGGAGAAGTCGGTTAGGGCCATATAAGTGGAGTCGACTTTGTCCACCAGTTTGCCGTTCGCCTCTGATTTTTCTTTGACACTTTTCCACTCCGGATCGCCCTGGAAAGACTGCCAGTTGGCGGCTGCCGCTTCGCGGCTGGGATGACGGAGGATGTAGATGAGAGTATTACTCTTCTCTGGTTCATTGAGTGGTGTGCAATAAGCGACACTCTTCATTCCGTGTTGGTCAAAGAGCTTCACCGTGTGTTCGCGGAAGCGTGTCAGCAGTTCTCCCAATTTCCCCGGGGCGGCGTGATAGACGCGGAGTTCATAGACCCCGTTCGAGGCCTGCGTGGCATCAGTGTTGCCCGGTTGAGAAGCGGCCCAGAGTGTTGTCGGTAGGAATGCGGCGGCAGGAATCGCCTGGAGCAAGGTTCGTCTTTTCACGGCGGCATTTTAGCAGACAAAGGTGGAAGGACAATCGGCGGATGCCTGCTAGTCCTTTGAACAAGGCCGGAAATCCAATGTCACCGCAATCGTTCCTGTTTGTTCGTCCAAGTGTAGCGAGTGGGAGGATCGACACTCGCAGTCGGGGACGATGGATCCGTACTTCCGCAGCGACAATTCCCAAAGCCTGCTGTTATAGATTTGGCCCGGCTTGATCCGTAGGCCATTCAATATTTCTTGTCGACGTTGTTCTTCCAAGCCTTCAACCTTGATGCTGCTGATGTAAAACTGCTTGCCCTCATCCACGTCGATTTCGAGCAAGGCCAGCTTGTTTTCGTCGTCAAACGTGGTGGCAGGGACACTTGTGAAATTAATGTAGCCGTACTGGCCATAAGCCTTGCGCAGATTTTCCAATCCCTTGGCAACCTTCCTGCGGCTGAAGATGTCACCGTCGTTGATTGGGAAAAGAGCGCGCAGGGCCTGGGTGTTGCTAATTGCCCTGTTGTTCTTGAACGTGATCCCATCCAAGGTGTAGCGCGGGCCCTCGTTCACGTGAACAAACAGGGCAACATGCGGATCAGCGGCATTCTTTGTAATCGCCCTTGCGTCGCCGGTAACCTGCACTTTGAAGTATCCACGGTCCTGCCAGCCCGCTCTGGCTCTTTCCAATGCCTCGTCGACCACTCCGTCGAGCGTGTCTCCATGTGCTTCCTTAATGATCGAAGCAACGATCGCGTCTTGGTCGGTGATCGGCATCTGGAGGAAGCCCGAGAAGGTCACGTTGTCGATTGAGACTTCTGAGTCCGACAGGGGTGCCTCACTGGAAGGGGAGGAACCTGGGCAGGAGTTTTTATCTTGGCCTTCAGGAATTACGGCCGCATGAGCCCGCTGTGCGATCGGCATCTGCTCAGCCAACAGGCACGCCGTAGCGAAAACAACGATCTGTGCCAGCCCAGAACGCATGGCAGCATTGTAAAGCCGGTTTTGATCGTTGGCGGGAACAGGGCAATTTCACTCCTTAGGGATTGCTGGCGGTCTGAAACTTGATAGGATCATTCCGCACAAAACGGACTGGAGGACCTGTCCATGATCACTCGCCGCAGTTTCATCGTTGCCAGCGGACTGACTGCGCTGGCTTCAACCCGGGTGTTCGGCGCGAACGATACTCTTCGCATCGGAGTCATTGGAGCGGGGCATCGGATGCGTGGGCTTCTGGATGCGGCGGACAAGGTGGGGCCTTACGAGATTGTGGCGGTGAGCGACGTGTATGGTCCGAGCCGCGACGCGGTTGTGCAGCGGTCCAAAGGGCTCGCCACAGCCCACCTCGATTATCGGGAGGTGCTGGCGAAGGACATCGATGCGGTGATCATTGCGTCGCCGGACCACTGGCACGTGAAGATGGCGGTCGATGCGCTGGCGGCGGGCAAAGACGTCTATCTGGAAAAGCCAGTCACCCGCACCATCGAGGAAGGCGCCACACTCACGCGAGCGGTTCGTTCCAGCAAGCAGATTTTGCAGTGCGGCATGCAGCAGCGCAGCTGGAGTCATTTCCGCGATGCGGTCGAGATGATTCAGGGAGGCAGTCTGGGCCGGGTGGTACAGGTGCGCACCTATTGGTGGCAGAACTACCACAGGACCTGGGCGGCGAAGCCCATCGACCAGCAGGCGCTCGATTGGAAGCTGTGGCTTGGGGCTGCTCCGGACCAGCCGTTCAGCGACGAAAAATTCAGTCACTGGCGCTGGTTCTGGAATTTTGGCGGGGGCGCCATGACCGACTTGTTTACGCACTGGATCGATGTGGTGCACTGGGCGATGAAGGCCGACCAGCCGCGCCAAGCACAGATGCTCGCGGATAAATACATTTTTGCGCAGTGGGAGTGTCCCGATACCATCCAGGCGGCTTTTCGGTATCCGGGGTTCGATGTGGTGTATGAGGGGATGATGAATTCGTCCATCGACGATGGCGGGCTGGAGTTCCGCGGGACGGATGCAACGCTGAAGATCAATCGCAGCGGCCTCGGTGTTTATCGCGAGCGCGTGGAAGAGGAACAGAATCCCGCGCTTACTGCACGCAGCGTGCTCGACGGGACGATTTCGCACATGGAGAATTTCTTTGAGTGCGTCAAGACGCGCAAGGAGCCGAATGCGCCCGTGGAAACTGGGGTCGCGGCTGCGCGGGCGGGGCAGATCGGGAACCTGGCGTACTTGCACGGTGGGCAGTGGGCGGCTAAGGGATGATGCCAAGAAACAGATTTGTCATGCTGAGCACGCGTTGTTTGCGCGCGAAGGATCTATGTACTCCCCGCCAGTTGCACAGATCCTTCGCGGCAAAAGACGCCGCTCAGGATGACAAGCTTTCATTTGGCCTGCGTCAGGATGATAACGCGGTCGACTTCGTCTTTGCCCTGAGGGCGAAGCTTCAGGATGACTCCGTCCGCGGTTTGGGTTACGTCGACTGGCTCGCCGCCGAGCAGCAATTGCGCGGTTGAGATTTTTCCGGAGATGGGCGGAAGGGCGAGCAGAGGTGATCCCCAATTCAGCACGTGGACGTAGATTTTATTTTCTTTTTGCGTGGTGACTCCCCAGTCGCCGGGCGGGATGGGGCCGCCGCGAGTTCCGTAGATCGAGTCTCCATATTGAGAAATCCAATCACCGACGGCATGCAAACGGGTGACGAATTGCGGATCGATCTCGCCATTCGGATATGGGCCAATGTTCAACAACAAGTTGGAATTGTTTCCGGCTGCGCGGACCAGCTTGCGCACCAACTCCGGCGCGCTCTTGTAGTTGCTGTCGCCAATGTTGAATCCCCAGGCGCCGTTGAGCGTGTCGGAGCTCTCGAGTGGAATATTGCTGCTCACATATTTAGTGTTGAATCCGGCAGTGTTCTGGCCGGGGAGGTCGCGCTCAAAGGTTTGCACGTCTTCGCCGGGACGCGGCGTCTGGTGATGGTTGGGAATAATGAGAGCAGCGGGCTGCAACTTGTGAATAAGCGCGTAGGTTTTAGGGAGATGCCAGTCGGCGTCAGGCTTGTCCCACATGCCGTCGAACCAGATGCCGCCAATGGGGCCGTAGTGGGTGAGGAGCTCGGTTAACTGGCCGTCCATGTAGGTGTCGAGGTAGGCGTTCCAGTCGCCGTGATCGGGGCGTCCGTTGTTCCAGTTGGTGGCGCCGCGCGGGTAGTAGTCGGGGTTGTGCCAGTCGAGTTGCGAATAATAGAAGAAGAGCTTGATGCCCTGGCGGTGGCACTCGTCGGCTAGCATCTTGAGCGGGTCTTTCTTATAAGGAGTCCGGGTGACGATATTCCAGTCGGAAACCTTTGAGTCGAACATGGCGAAGCCGTCGTGGTGGCGCGAGGTGATGGTGATGTACTTCATGCCGGCGGCCTTGGCGAGGGCGACCCAGGTTGCGGCGTCAAATTGCTCGGGGTCGAAGAACGAAGGCAGGCGATTGTATTCGTCGACTGTGAGATGGCGCCCGTGGAAGACCCACTCGCCGTCGCCGAGAACGCTGTAGACGCCCCAGTGAATGAACATACCGAATTTCATGTCTTGAAATTCGCGGCGGGCCTGGAGGTTTTCGGGAGAGGGCTGGTAGTCGGTCTGGGCACAAGCGGCCACTGCGAAGACGAAGGCGGATGCAAGAGCGAGGGCACATCTTATGGCCGAGAGTTGACGGGTCTTTCGCATGTTTCGTTTCTCCGGACATAGTCTAGCGCGATCGTAGCTCGGGGTCGTCGAGTTGTTCAGGAAAGTTATTACTTAGCAGCGGTTGCGACAGCATCGGTCAGCGGGACTCCGAGCGTGCCTGCGGTGTTCGACTTGAGGTCGTAGATGCCGGTGCGCAGGTATACGTACTGCTTGGGCACGTCGATTTCCTTGTGGATCTGCAGGCCGACCTTTTGCACGCTCTCGTAGAGTTTGGCATCGAGGTTGACGTCGCCCTTGGTGACGACAAAGTTCAGCGGCTTGCCTTCGCGATCGTAGGCGAGGAGGACGATTTCGACGTTCCCGTGCCGGCCACCATCGGGAGTGGGATCGAGCTTGAGGTCCTGCGGTGCGATGGCGAAGTCCACGGCGTAGCGGGTGAACGGTCCTTTAAGGTCGGTGTTGCTGCCGATGCGTGGGGCGTCAGGCGTCGGCTGCGGATCTGAGGGCACCACTTTTATCTTGTAAAGAATTTGAGAATAGTCGGGCAGGTTGCGTCCCATGAGCATCAGCAACGGATCCGTGTCGGCCTTCTGGCCGGCGGCGAGAGCGGTTTCGAGGTCGTCGGCGTAGTATCCGCGGCGGTACGCGAGATTGTCTTTGCCCTGGAGGAGTTTCACCTGGATCCGGCGGTACTTGCCATCCATCTTTGGGTTGGCCGGCGTGTAGGCGAGTGAGTAGTAGCGCGCGCCGTTGTTGACAACGCGGGTGAGGGCGTCGTTCAACCCGTTGGTGTTGTAGAAAGCCTGGCCGCCGGTGTCCTTGGCCAACTCGTCCATGGAACTGTGGTTTGAATCGCGAGCGACTTCGCCGGCTTGCAACTGCTTGACTTGATCCCGCATGGCCAATGACGGTCTCTTCTCCCCAATCTCGTTCCCGTTGGCCTCGAACGCCGTGTCGGGAACCAGGCCCTCAGCTCCGATGGGGTAGAGAGCGACTTGACCGGCGGTAAGTATGTCGGCTGTTTTTCGGATGTCGTCCTGGAAAGTGGTTGCGATGTTAAACGGGTCGGGCACGTCCGAGTCCGGGAAAATGCTGATGGGAAATGAGCCAGAGAACCAGACTACGTTCTTGCGGCCGGGAATGCCGGAAAGATAGCGCGCGAGTTGCTGCAGGGCTTGCAGCGTGATGCCGATGCGCTGCTCAGTCTGAAAGGCGGCAGTGTCGGACAGGAACTGCTTCATGGCATTGATGGGATCGATGGCTGCCTGGGCCAGGGTCTGAGGAGTAGGAGACGCCGAATTCTCGATCATGAAGTCGATGAGGCGCTGGTTGGCGTCAGCCTCGGCATTGGAGGCAAGCAAAGGGGACTGCTGGGGACCGGCTTGCGCGCTGTTGAGAGCCGCCAGCAATTCCGAGGAGTCGGTGGTGACGCCTTGCAGCATGCGCAAGCGGGATGCCAAGGTGAAAATGGCGGCGCGTGTTCCAGGAGGGATCGTCTTCAGATACTTGATCATCTGCGAGTGGACGTAAACCTGGTCTCGTGAGGGCGTGTTCAGGGCGTCCAGCAGAAGGACATTCACCGAGTCGGCGGTTTGGGTGGCGGGAAAGTTGGTGTAGACGTGGGGCGGCAGGGTTGGCAGCTTGATTTGAGTGGGCGGGGCGCCATGGTGCTCTTCGAAGGTGGAAATGGCCTGCGGCTTGCCGTCTTCCAGGACTTCGAAGTCTTGCTTTTGCAGGCCGGTAACGGCGTCTCCCTTGCTGTTCGTCACGACAACATCGACGAGAACTAGACGGACTTTGGTTTTGATGGTGGTGACGGTGTTGCCGGAATCCGGCGCCGAGGTCTGAGAATGGAGCGAGAGGACTAGAAAGAGAGGAACAAGACCGAGGAACCGACAGCAGCGGCCTAGACACATGGGAGGTTTCTCGAGATGACGTTATCACAAAGGAGAATCCAGAATTGTAAAGTGAGCCGGTAAAATGATTCGACGCCATGCCCGGGGAGGGCCGGAATGAGATTGGGGCTTGCCATCTTGTGTTGCGGTGTTGCATTCGCCCGGGCGTACTCTCAAACCGATTCGCATCCTGTCGTAACGATTGATTCCGGGATGCTCGTGGGTGCGCACTTCGGGACGGCACCGAGTGAAGGGATGTTTCTGGGCATTCCTTACGCGGCGGCGCCGGTCGGAGAGCGACGGCTGCAGGCACCCGATGCCTGTCGAGAAATGGCTGGGGGCGCGCCAGGCGGATTCTTGTGGCGCGGCGTGTCCGCCGGCGGGGCCTGAGACCGAATTGCGGCGCTGGAGTGGGTGCGTCGGAACATCTCGAGGTTCGGGGGATCCTGAGAACGTTACGATCTTCGGAGAGTCGGCGGGCGGCGTGGACGTCTGCGATCTGATGCTTCACCGCTGGCTCGCGGATTGTTTCGGCGTAGCATTTTAGAGAGCTGTACCGGAAGCGACTGCATTTCGCCTGAATTGAAGGACTTCGACGCACTATTTTGAAGGCACCGGAACATCGGAACAGATCGGTCTGCGGTTGATGCGGGATCTGAACATTCCTGACGGTCCTGACGCGCTGGCGAAGCTGCGTGCGAAGAGCGAAGGAAATCCTGGAGGTTTCAGAGCGCGATCCCGCCGCGAACTTCATGGGGGGTGGCACGATTGACGTGGGTGCTCACAGAACAGCCCGCAACGTTGTTGGCGTAAGGCAGGATGGCGAACGTACCGATGATCGTCGGAAGCAACGCGGACGAGGGAACGACTACGTTCGAGGAAGACTTCAGGGCGAAGCCGACGCTGGCTAACTACCATGCGTACCTGAAGAACGAGTTCCTGAATGACGCCGATGCTGAAGAATTTTTTCACCTGTATCCCGCAGCAACGGACGCGGAGGTTCGTGCCGCCTTCCTGTCCTTTGACACGGACTATGGTGATGGGTTTCCGGTCCATCGCTTCGCGTGGAATATGACACGCGCCGGGCAGAAGGCGTGGTTCCACTCCTTCACATATCCGGCACACGCAAAGTTCTACGAAGGCCGAGGTGCATTCCACGGTATCGAACTCAAATTTCTGACGGGCTGGTTTTTTCCGAGCCATTGGGGTGAACCGAATGGGGAAGACAATAAACTCGTCGATGTCATGATGGGATGCTGGACACAGTTTGCGAAGACGGGCGATCCCAACGGCCCGGGCCTTCCAAGGTGGCCGGTGTACGATCCGAAAACAGATCAAGTGCTGGAGATCGGGCA
>DATDGW010000556.1:0-4063 GCA_036521895.1 Candidatus Sulfotelmatobacter sp.
AGGGAGATCGTAATTGGAGTTTCATGCAGCGGCTCCGGTGCGAAAAGGTGGAGAACGGAGTTGGAGCTGGGCAGCAGAAAGTCTCTCGAGGACCACCATGGGGCCGCCACATTTGGGGCAGCGCCAAAGAGGGCGCGGTTCCTTGGCAGCCGATGCTTGTTGTTCTAGCTGCGGTTGCGGTACCGCGCCGAGTAGTTGAAAGCAAAGTGGCAGGAGAGCGGCGCGTCGCCGATTGGCGAGGAAGCCGAAGTGGCGGATGCGGACGAAGCCTTTGGGCAGCGTGTGCAGCAAGAAGCGGCGCAGGAACTCATCGAGCGCTAGGGTCATCAACGTGTGTTCATTGTTATGAGCGGAATCGCGCCAGCGAAAGGTGACTTGGTCATCGGCCAAGGAGACGAGTCGGTGGTTGGAGATGGCGACGCGGTGGGTGTAGTGACCTAAATAACAGAGTGCATGCTCGGCGCCTCCGAAGGGCCGTTTGGAGTAGACGTGCCAGTCGTTTCGGAACAGGGTTCTTATCCAGGCGGAGAAGACTTTAGGGTGAGCGAGGGGTTTCAGGTGGCCATGAAAGCCCAGCTTGCCCTGCCGGAAGTTGCGTTGCAGAGCGGCAACAAACTTACCGCGAAAGACGCGGCTGAGCACCTTGACGGGAAGAAAGAAGCGCGAGCGTGATGGAATCCAATGGGTGCGAGCGAGCGATAGTCCGCCGGCGGGCACGACACAGTGCACGTGCGGGTGTTGTTCGAGTTTTTGATTCCAGGTGTGGAGCACACTGAAGAAGCCGATCTCGGCGCCGAGATGTTTGGGATCGCGAGCGACTTCGAGGAGGGTTGCGGCACTGGTCTGCAGCAAGAGATGGTACAGGAGTTTCTTGTTCTGCAAGGCGAGCGGCGCCAGTTCATGAGGTAGAGTGAAGACAACATGGACGTAGCGCGTGGGGAGAAGCTCCTGACGACGCGCTTCGAGCCAACGGTCGCGGGCGTTGGCTTGACACTTCGGGCAGTGCCGATTACGGCAGCTGTTGTAAGAGATGGCCGGACGGTACCCACAGTCGACGCACTCATCGAGATGCCCGCCCAAGGCGGCGGTGCGACAGCGCGCGATGGCTCGCAGCACCGTGAGGTGTTGCCATGTGATCCAGCTGCGGCTTCGTTCGATGAAGGTGCGTCCCGCGGCGCGAACCAGATCGGCCACCTCAAGCGGCGGCCGGTTCATCTACGGGTTCTGCGGTGACTTATCTTTCAGCTTGAGCGAGTCCAGCGGACTCGCAGTGGCGTTGAGATGCCGTCGCGAGAGATGGAGGTAGATCGTCGTTTCTTTCAGATCGTGATGTCCCAGGAGCAGTTGAATGGTGCGTAGGTCAGCTCCGTTTTCCAGCAAGTGGGTAGCGAAACAGTGGCGCAGCGTGTGGGGATGAACCCGGTTCTGCAGGCCCGCCCGCTGGGCGGCCCGTTGGCACGCATACCACACGGCTCGGGGAGTGATGGGACGGTTGGAGGTATGCCGGGATCCGCCCGGGAATAACCATTCCGTGGGTTTACGCTTCAGGCCACGCCAGTAGTCGCGCAAAGCTTCCAGCAGCGTGGGACTAAGCATGACATCTCGGTCCTGACGACCCTTCCCACCGCGGATGTGGATCACCATCCGTCGGCTGTCGATATCGGAAATTTGCAAGCGAGCCAACTCGGCGCGTCGTACCCCCGTGCCATAGAGCGTCATCAATACCATGCGATGAAACCGAGTCTGGGACGAGTCGATGAGGTGGGCCACTTCTTCCGGGCTCAGGATGCTGGGCAGGGGGCGCGTCTTCTTCGGATACGGTGTATCGGCCACGCTCCAAGCTTTCTTGATCGTCTGCGTGTAGAAGAACCGCAGGGCGGCCAACCGTTGCGTCACGGTTGACGCGGCCAGCTTTCTCTCGCGGAACAGATACGCTTGGTACTCGCGGATGTGCTCAAGAGTGAGCTGATCCGGAGGACGGTGAAAGTGACGCGCAAAATCCTCGATCGTCTGGATGTAGCAGTCGATGGTAGTCTGAGCGTAATTACGACGCTCGAGTTCTTCGAGCATCATTTTGCGAAGGTGGGTCATAGGTAAGCTCCTTATGACCCAACCCTACCCCTCACAGGCACACTGCCGACACCGAGCACGCGAAAGCGTCTGCCCTTAAGGCTTCGTTCAAACGGGCTTGGAGGAGATCAATGGCAATCTCCTCGAAGCGGACTTCTGGCTCGCGTCGTTGGGATTCGGTCCCAGGCATAACTTCTGAGTTGCCCGTGATTTAGGACCAAAGCAAGGTCTTCCGCGCGCCGTTCGCCCCGATTCGTTCCTAAGAAGTTTAGGTGTGATGTTCGCTACTGTCCCTTGGCTGGCGGAAGGACGCGGCGGTCTATTTTGTCGCCGGCTGCATCTTCGCCGCGGCGATGCGCTGGCGTGTGGCGGACAGGAGCGCGTCGAAACGCCGGTCTCCATGCAAGGACTGGAGCTTGTCGTCCTTTTCAACGGCTTCAATCTCGTCGACCGAACTAAGGCCTTCCGCATAGGTCCCCAAGTTGACGAAGGCCTCATCCCGCTTACCCTCCAGCGCAAGGACGCAAGCCAACTTGTAGGCTGCGCCTGACGTGACCTCATGCGAAGGACCGAGAACGCGGCGCAGCCCATCGAGTGCTTCCCGCAGAACCTTTTCCGCTTCGGCATAATTCTTTTCCAGAGTCAGTACGTAACCCAAATTACCCATGGTGAGCAAAGTGGAAGCATCTTTCGGGCCCAAGGTCCGCCGTTGTGCGGCGAGTACCTCGCGGTCCAACTTCTCGGCTTCGGGGAAGCGCTTTTCCTCGTCCAGTAGCGACGCCAGGGTACCCATGGCAGCCAGTGTGCCGGGATGCTGCGGACCGAGCACTCGCCGGGCGGACTCAATCAACTCTTTAGACATTTCTTCTGCGTCGGCGTAATGCTGCTCCTCGGTCAGAATACCGGCGAGATTGAACATATCTCTTAACACTGACGGATGATCGGAGCCAAGTGCTCGTCGATCCGCTTCGAGCGCCTCTCGGGCTGCCTTCTCTGCCTCCGGGTACTTTTCTTCATGCGTGAGAGTGTCGGCCAGAAGCGACAGCGCGGTTGCCGTCAACCTATCCTGCGGCCACTTTCGCCGCGCTACTTCGAGCGCTTGGCGATTCAACTGTTCCGCTTCGTCGTATCGTGATTCAAACCCAAGAATTCTCGCCAACTGCACCATGGAATCCACGGTGTCATGATGCTCCGGGCCAAGTACCTGGCGGCGAGTCGCCATGGTCTCTCGGCACAACTTCTCCGCCTCCGGGTAGTGACTTTGCGCCAGCACTGCGACCGCGAGATCCTGCTGCGATTGCAACGTATCTGGGTTCCTGGGGCCGAGAATACGGTGCCGAATTTCCAGGGCGCGCCGCAGCAGAGGCTCGGCCGTTGAGGTGAGCCCCAGACTTTGATACACGGTGCCCATGACGTTCATCATCTCGGCCTGTAGCTCGGGGTCGTTCGCCAGTCCCGTGTCTATTTCTTTCGACGACTTATCGAGAATCTCGCGCGCGCGGATGTCGTTGCCGCGGGCCTCGCTGGGGTTCGACACCTTGAACATTCCCTTCATGAATGCCGTGACTCGATCTGCGCGATCACGCTCGCGTGTAATCCTCCTCAACTGCATCGTCTGCATCACTCCGAACGTGATCAGCAAACCTGCTATGGCGGTTGCCACCGCCACTCCAAATTTGTGCCGCTGAATGTACTTTTTCGTCCGGTATACCGTGCTTGCCGGGCGCGCCACCACAGGCTCGTTCCGCAGATAGCGGCCGACGTCGGCGCCAAGATCCGAAGGGGTGCCATACCTGCGGGCGCGGTCTTTTTCCAAAGCTTTCAAGGCGATCCAGTCCAAGTCACCTCGCAACAGGCTTTCCAGTTGTCTTGAATCCGTGTTCCGTCGTTCCGCCGCGGTCGTCGAGGTAGAGTCGCGGCTGATTCTCGTGCTCGGACTCGGCGGATCCTCTTCGTGCAGTTGGCGCAACATCACATGGAAAGGTTTGGTCTG
>DATDGW010000557.1:0-1740 GCA_036521895.1 Candidatus Sulfotelmatobacter sp.
GCACCGTGAAGGCGACAGAAAAATGAAGAGTCCAATAAGAGTCCATTAACAAACCCCCGCAATCGGCCCCTCTAAAATCAGTGGCTTGGGATCGTCAGCAATCAACCCGGTAGACGCCAAATTTTGTATTATCAATCTACGGTCAATTTCCCAAGCTGGACGTCGCGGGTTCGAGTCCCGTCTCCCGCTCCATTTCTTTTCAATTACTTAGCGTCCTTCCCACAGCTTCTATCCGCAAAATCGAGCCGTTTCATGCCTGTGCCTACCGCAAATCCCATCTGCAGCCGGAGGCGGCCGGCGCGTACCGGCTGCAAATCAAAATGTTCGGGCCGCCCTTCGCCGTGAGCAATGGACGAGCACGAGAAATCGACGCTGCGATTTGGCGAACAAGGGGAGTCTCGTCTTGTCGGGCAGCGAGAATCGGCAGACCTGTTCCCGGGTTGGAATTGTCGCGAGGACTGCTACGCTCAGGCTGCGCGTCGCTCGTAGCGGTGATGAAGTCCGCCAACTTGCGGTATGGCAACCACGGCTCCCCGTTCCGGAGGCTGCACGGGCCGGGATTCCGGTGTGTCCTTGAGTAACGAGAGGTGCGTCCTGGATTCGTGATAATACGCCAGGAAGGACTTCACGTGCCGGTACAGGGAAGCCTCATTGAGAACGATCACATGGTCGAGGCACTCGCGGCGAATCGTACCGATGACGCGTTCCACGTAGGCGCGCTGCCACGGGGATCGAGGCGCCGACAGAACTTCCTGGATTCCCATGGCTTTCACATCTGCCGGAAACTCACCGCCGTAGATTCGGTCGCGGTCCCGAAGCAGGTACCGCGGGATCTGCTCAAAGGGAAAGGCCTCCCGGAGTTGCTGTGCGGTCCACTCGGCCGTCGGATGAGCGGTGACGTTGAAATGCACGATCCGCCTTCGGTCGTGAGCCAGAACCAGGAACACGTACAGGACCTGAAACCGGATCGTCGGCACAGTAAAGAAGTCGACCGACACCATGGTCTTCACGTGGTTCTCCAGGAAGGTCCGCCACGTCTGCGAAGGCGGGTTCCGACGGCGGGCCATGTATTTGCTCACGCTGGTCTCGCCGACATCGATGCCGAGCTTGAGGAGTTCACCGTGGATGCGAGGAGCGCCCCAAAGCGGATTCTCGCGGCTCATCCTCCGAATCAGTTGACGGACTTCCTTCGACACCGGTGGGCGGCCGGTTTGGCCGCTGCGGACTTTCCAGGTCCAGAACAGTCGGAATCCTTTGCGGTGCCAAGCTATGACGGTTGCCGGTTTGACGATGCGCAGATCCGAGCGCCATTCAGCCCAGGTTCCACAAAGCCAAGCCCACAAGCACCGGTCGAATCGATTCAGCTTCGGCTTCTTCACCGAACGTTGCAGCACGCCAAGTTGGTGGCGGAGAGCCAGGATCTCAAGCTGCAATGCCGCTCGAGTGCGAAAGACAGACAGCGTGGAGGCGAGCAATGCCGATATCACGGCGGTCGGAGGGAATTGACGGAAAGTGCGCAACTCCCACTGTATCAGGTAGATCTGAATTTGCGAGAACCACAATAGGTACGCAACGCTCCTAAACGATGATGTGGCCATCCCCAGGGCAATTCTTTGAGGAGACTACAATGACCAAACGATTGATGATGCTGCTTGTATGCCTGCTGACCGCCAGCCCGATGATGTTCGCCCAACCCCCAGCGAGCTCGACCGCCAACAGTTACTGGGTGCCGGTCGCTTC
>DATDGW010000558.1:0-11452 GCA_036521895.1 Candidatus Sulfotelmatobacter sp.
GAAACTGATTCGGTTAATCTGTCCGGAATTCGGAACAGACCCGGTTCCGTGAGCCGCGGGAGGACGCACGAATGCGCATGGCTCAGACGGGAGAAGAGCAATCGACCGGCCATCGCAATTCGCAGGAGCCGTAAGTTTTCAGCGAAGAATGAGCGGGTTGCACAGACGTTGACCGAGGAACGCCGGGGAGACTTATGCAATCGGTTGCGGCCCGAGGTTCTTTCTTTTTCCACCGCTTTTTCCACGGCGCAGATGGGAGACGAGAAGTCTGCAACTCTGTTCACCCACTTTTGTGCCAGGGAGCGGCATCTTTCGACGGCCTCGACCGCATCTGACGAATCTTGGGGTCCCAGCCAGCCTGAGGTTCGCTTGACTTGTCTATCCGGTAGATGTTTAAGTAGTTATTTAATTTTTTCCGCCAGTTCCAGTGACAAGCAAGCCGCGGTCAGGTTCGCCGGCGCGAGGCTCGATGGATTTGTGCGCCGTCCCAAATCTCTCCACTGATCTGAGCGAAGAATGATCGCAAGAACGATCGGAATAAGCATGGTCGAAAGAATACTGGTTTGACTGCATTGGAGGAACGAGTGAACGTAGATCGCCGTTGGTTGGGAGCATCCGTGGTACGAGTTCGTGTTCTGGCCGCTGGGCTGGTGCTGCTAGAGGCAGGATGCGCAGTTCTCGGGTGGGGTTCCCGCTCACGCCACACCGCCGCGAACGCCGCGGCTCACCTTCCCGCGATCGAAGCGCAGGCGATGGCCGCCCCCAGCCTTCTGGCGACGGCGGAGGGTCGGCCAGAGGCAACCACCGGGGAGGCTCAGAAGCGGGGGCGGGCGCTCTTTGCCGGGCTGCCGCTGATCTTTGAGCCGAACCAGGGGCAGGGGAACTTGGACCCGGCCGACCAGCGCGCGAAGTTTGTGACTCGCGGCTCGGGATACAGCCTATTTCTAGGCTCCGAGGGCGCGATTCTGAGCCTCGTGTCTCACGAGCCGTCGAAGTCGAAGGACGCCTCGCCGACCCGCGTGGAATCGCTGCAGATGAAACTGGCGGGAGCGAATCGGAACGCCAACCTAACCGGAGCGGAGTTGCTGCCGGGCAAGAGCAACTATTTTCTGGGCAATGACCCGGCTAAGTGGCACGGTGGTGTTCCGCAGTTTGCACGGGTGCGGTATGAAGACGTTTATCCCGGAATCAATCTGGTTTTCTACGGCAATCAGGGGCATCTGGAATACGACTTTCAGGTTGCACCCGGGTCCGATCCGAAGCAGGCTGAACTCGAATTCAACGGCGCGAAACAACTGGAGCTGAAAGACGGAGCCCTCCGGATCCGGAGCGAAAACGGGAGCGTGCAGCTCGAGGCTCCGCGGGTGTACCAGGAGATCGCGGGCCGCCAGCAACCGGTCGAAGGCCGCTTCGTGCTGCGAGGGGCGAACCGCGCGGGCTTCGCAGTTGGCTCGTATGATCACTCGCGCCAATTGATCATCGATCCGATCTTGACGTTCTCGACGTATTTCGGCGGCAGCGGGGACGAACGCGCGACTTCGGTGGCCGTGGACGGGAGCTTCAATATCTATATTGCGGGTTCGACGATGTCGCCCAATCTCCCGACGACTGCGGGAATCTTTCAGCCAGCGCTGGCGACCGGAGCCACACAGAACGTTTATATCGCGAAGATCACCCCGCCCTTGGGATCGATTGTGGCTGCTCTTGACTATGTGACGTATCTGGGCGGCTCGGGGAGTGACTATCCGGTTGGTATCAAGGTCAACGGCGGCGGCGAAGCATACGTGGCGGGCACGACGACCTCGCCTGATTTTCCGACGACGTTGACCGCCTATCAGAATACGCCCGAGGTCGCAGGCACTCACGCCTTCGTGACCTGGCTGCAGAACGACGCTACCGCGTTGAAGTATTCGTCGTACCTTTCCGGTAACGGCACTGACATCGCGAGCGGAATGACGATCGATGCGTCGGGCTACATCTATGTCACCGGCACCACGACGTCGACCGATGCCTCCAGTGGTCTGGTGCAATTCCCAGCGAGCAATTTGCCGCAGGGAATACCGTTCCAAAGCATTTCACGTTCCCCAGGGCAGCCTCAGTTTTTCGTGACCAAGGTCAATACGAACGCGCCGAAGCAGCAGAGTATCGCGTACTCGACCTTTTTTGGTGGGGCGAGCTTTAACACACCGACCGCGATCGCTGTGGGCGGCGGCATCGCCGTCGACACGAGCGGCAACGTCTACTTCACCGGCACCACGAACTACCTCTTCTCAGGATGCGCGGGATGCGGCGGCAGCGACTTTCCGATCCTGAACGCGTACCAGCCGTGTCTGGATCAGCCGCCTCCGACTACGATCATCAATCCTCCGTCGTGCACCAACGCGACGACGACGACCGATCCGGACGCTTTCGTGGCAAAGCTCAATCTGAATCCCACGATAGCGCAGGGACAACAACTGGTCTGGTCGACCTACCTGGGAGGCGCGGGGACAGACTCTGGCTCCGGCATCGCCGTCGATACTGGAGCGGCCAACGTTTACGTTGTCGGGACCACGAACTCTTCGCCATTTGCCATTGTATCGACTTTGAATACTGCCGCCCCATATCAAGTCTGCCTGGACACTGCAATCAATCCGCCAGCGGGCACGGCGTGTCCTAGTTTCACGACGACCCCTCCCAACGATGCTTTTGTGGCGCGGCTGACCAACCCGACCACGACGACGGGCACCGCCGTGAACGTGGCGCTCAATTACTTCTCCTATCTCGGAGGAGCCAAGGACGAAGCCGGCCTGGCGATCACCGTGGACTCCGCCGCAGGCGCCGTGGTGACAGGATGGACGCAGTCATCCGATTTCCCTGTTTTCCCACTGGGAACCAGCTCTCTAACCGGCTTCCAGGACGCCTTTACGGCCCGGCTGAACACGACTGCGGCGGTGGGGCAGACCACATCGGGTTCTTGGGTTAATTACTTCGGTGGTAGCAGCGCTGACTCGAATACGGTGTTCACAGAAGGGACCGGGGTCACGCTCGACGTCAACCAGAACGCGTACTTCGGGGGAGACACGAATTCGGCCGACCTGCAGGTCAATAAGCCATTGCAAGCGACCAACAATGGCGGATACGACGCCTATGTGACGCAATTGGGATCAGCGTTGAGTTTGTCGATCACCGGAGTGCTGACGTCGGGCACAAGCCAGTCTTTCGTGGACGCGGGGAATCCGGCAACGTTCACGTATACGGTGACCAATAACGGGCCGGATCTGGACAGCAACATCACGGTTCTGGATAATGTGAGCCCGTCGGTCACTGGTGTGCCGCTGAGTAATGTTACCGCGAGCGTCACTGCGGGAACTTGCGGGGGCAGTTCGACCAGTACCAACATAAGTTGCAGCCTTCCACCCCTGCAGGCTGGCTCGACCGCAACGGTCACCATCACTGCAACCCCTGCTGCGAATAGCAGCGGGACACCGTCTTCATTCAACGGCGGGTCGGTACAGGCGATAGGGCCGGGCAACGTTGTTCTGGCACAGACCTCCGTGGCGGCGCAGGCAACCGATTTCAGCATCTCTGTCAGCCCTCCGAACGGCAGCGTGTCACAGGCGGGGGATACTGCCGTCTATCAAGTGCAGTTGACGCCGCATACCGCGTACTCCAGCGGCATCTCGCTGGCATGTAGCGGTTTGCCCACTGCGGCGACGTGCAACTTCACGACCCAATCGGTCAAACTGGTAGGAGGGCCGGGATCTTCGACGCTTAACCTGGTGACGACAGCGCGGCCGGTGGTCACACCCGCGACCAGTTTCCCGACGCTTTATGGCCTCTGGCTGGCGGTTCCTGGATTGACGGTGCTGGGTGCGGGAGTCGGAGGCGACAAGCGCCGGCGGCGTATCCTGGGAATTCTAATGTTGTGTGCTCTGTTTGCGCTGCTGCTGTTGCAGCCGGCGTGTGGGGGATCGTCAACCCAAGCTCCGGTCAGCGGAACGCCGCCCGGTGTCTACACGATCACAGTCACGGGGACATCGGGTAGCGACAGCAAGAGCGCTTCCATCACACTCTCGGTACCGTAAATAACGCAGCAAGACGACTGCAAGAAGGGAAGCCCATGGACGCGACATCCGTGGGCTTCGATGTTTTGCTCAAGAGAATCGGGCTTTCGCGCCGAAAGAACTACGCCCCGGCGGACAGTTTGTGGTGGCCCTTGGCTTCGGCAATCCCGTACTGGCGGATCTTGTAGAGCAGGGCTTTGTAGCTGATCTGGAGAATCGCGGCGGCCTGCTTGCGGTTCCAGTTGGTTTGTTCAAGAGCCTGCGTGATGGCCTGCGCCTCGGCTTCATCTTTGGCGGTGCGCGCCAGAGATTTCAAGCCACCCGGCTCCGCTCCGCGGGCAGAGGAGTCGCCGGGACCGCTGCCCGTGCCGTCGTTGCGGGGAAGCAGCTCGCTGACTGCCAAGTTCTCGTCCCCAAGAATCAAGTAGCGCTTCAGGAAGTTGTTCAACTCACGAAGATTGCCGGGCCAGGAGTGATTCTGGCAGGCCTGCAGCAGCGCCGGTGAGAGCGGAAGCGGTGCCCGCGCATAGCGCTCGGCCATGCGCGACATGGAGTGCTTGAGCAGAATGGGGATTTCTTCTTTGCGCTCACGCAGCGGCGGAATCTGCATGGTGAAGGCGTTGAGGCGGTAGTAGAGATCCTCGCGCAGGCGCTTGTTGGCGAGAGCTTCGGGAATGTTGATGTTGGTTGCCGCCAGGATGCGGACATCGACCTTGATGATGGAACGGCTGCCCAAGCGCGAGAACTGCTGATCCTGCAACACGTGCAGGAGTTTGGCCTGCAGAAGCGGGGGCATCTCGCCGATTTCGTCGAGCAGAATGGTTCCGCGGTTGCAGAGTTCAAACTTGCCGGGCTTCGCGTGGGTCGCGCCAGTGAAAGCGCCCTGTTCGTAGCCGAACAGTTCACTTTCCAGCAGGTCAGCAGGAACCGCAGCACAATTCACCTTGAGGAAGGTGCGGTGGGCCCGCGGGGAAAGCTTGTGGATCAGCCGTCCGAGTACTTCTTTGCCGGTGCCACTCTCGCCGAGCAGCAACACGGGGATGTCAACATTGGCCACCAGTGCGGCCTGCGATCGGATCTTGCGCATGGCGGGGCTGGCGGCGATGAAGAAGACGTCGTCTGAGAGTTCCTCGACTTCTCCGCTGTAGGTCTGTTCTCCCTGGCCGAGGCTCAGATCGATGACCGCATCGAGTTCTGCTTTTTGAAAAGGCTTGGTGAGATAGTCGAGCGCACCCAACTTCATCGCCTGCACGACCTTGCGCGTATCGTTGACGCAGGAGAGCATCACCACCTTGACGCCGGGCTGTACCTGGCGCAGTTGTTCGAGAGTCTGCAGGCCGTCGATACCGGGCATGAGAACGTCGAGCAGCACGAGGTCGGGCTGCAGGCCCTTTTCCACGCGTTGCAGCGCTTCCTCGCCGGTGGTTGCAGTTTCGACTTTGTAGTCGTCCACTTCCAGCAGGGTCTTGATGTAGCGGAGCATGCCGGGTTCGTCGTCGACCAGCAGAATCTTGGCGGTTGGTTTCATCGATTTTTCCCTTTGCTGGCGGCGGCAACGGCCGGTTTATAGGGGATGAGGAAAGAAAACTTGCAACCTGCGCCGGGATCACTCTCGACCCAGATCTTGCCTCCCATGCCTTGTACCAGGCGGCGCGCGATGGCGAGTCCCAATCCCATGCCCTCCTGCGCTTCGGTGCCGGGAAGGCGGAAAAAGTCGTCGAAAACTTCGAGGTGAAACTCCGCTGGAATTCCGGGGCCGGTGTCGGAAACGCTAACCTTGACGGAGTTGGGTTGAGTCACGCTGAGCCGGCGACGCTCCGAAGGGGAAGGCTCAGCGGCGGCGCGGCGTTCCCACATATAAGGCTCAGCGTGCAGCCATACCGTCCCGCTCTGCGGCGTGAACTTAAAGGAATTTTCCAGCAGATTCGAGATCACGCGCTCCAGTTTTGGAGAATCGAAGGGAAAAACGGGCAGCTTGTCGTTGGCGAGAAAATAAAGAGCCAACCCTCGTTCCTGAAATCGATTTGACCACATACGGCAAACGTCGGACAGGCAATCGTTGATATTGCCTGGCGCGAACTGCATGCGCAGGCCTCCAGTTTCAAGAGCGCTGTAAGTTAGAAAATCCTGGATAAACCGTTGCAGGCGCTGTCCGCTGGACTGCATCTCGTGCAAAACTTCACGCTGGCGATCGCTAATTGGGCCCAGTTTCTCACTTTGCAGCAGCTCCACGTAGCCGTTCAGAATCGACAGCGGCGTTTTGAGATCGTGGGCGGCAGACCCCAGGGCGTTGGTGGTGCGATGGAAACGCTCGCGTAGTTCTTTGTATTCCTGGAGCAAGTTTTCAGGACTGGGGACATCGCTGTCAGGCCGGGCGGCAGCAGCAGCTGGCATAGGTTCCGAGGTTCCTCCCGCGTCAGAAACACACGCGTTCTTTTGGACAGTCGCCATGACGGAACTTACCACAGGTTTATACGGGGAGAGGGGGAAACCGCACTCGACATTGAAAGCTCGAACGCCAGATAGAAAAATCGTATGTCAGGCGCAATTTGTTGTCAACGGAAAATGCACGGGAATTACCCAAGTGTAGCAAAAGCTTGCACTTTTGATCGTCTGAGGGGCGAACTGCCCGATTTATTAGAACCGAATAGAAAGCGAAGCGACGTGCCGAAAACTCCGGCTCCTTTACCGGTTTTGCAGTCCGAGACAGGCGGAGTTCGGTGTTCCTGCCGGGTTCCGCAGGGACTTTGGCCGGGATTTGGCCCATCAGGTGCTCCCGAACAAGGGGGGAAGAGGGCGACGGAGAAGTCTGCATGCACGGCGCGAGAGCGGGAAACGAGCGGAGGAAGTGGGCCAGGTTGCCACTGGCCATCCCCGTTTTTGTTCGCAGCCGTGATAGCAAGGGCAATGAATTCCTGGAGTTCGCGACGGCCTTGAATGTGAGCGCGGGAGGCATGTTGGTCGCGATTCGCCGGGCTCTACCCGCGATCGCTCAGATCCGGCTGGAAATCCCTAGCGCGCCGGTGGCGGCGCTGGCCTTACTGCCAAGAGCATCCAGAACCCTGCGTGCCAAGGCTCTGCGCACCACCCCAGCCGAAGGGTACTACCTGCTCGGCCTGAAGTTCGCGCGTCCACTGCTTCTGCCTGGCAATCCCCATGGCCGACGGCGGAAAATCGCTTCTGCGGTGTGAAAATGTTTGCGCATCGTGCCTGCCAAGGTGTTACCCTTGTCACTAATCCCTGATTACCAGGGGATGCCCGTCCCGTTCTTTGGTAAGTTGATCCTCTTCAACTAGATAAGATAGATTCGAGTGGTCGGTAGTGCGTCTGGACGCTTTGGCTCTTCGGGTGCAGGTTAGTGTCTGTCCCCCAATTTGGTAGAAATCAGCCATGACAACCAGCACTGTGAATTCACTCGTCCAGCCTTTGGGGGAAATGCCGCCCGACGCGATTGTTTTCGGGCGCACCGAGGCCATGCAGGCCGTCCGCGACCGTCTGACCAAGTTGGCGAGTGCCAACGTCCCTGTACTGATCCAAGGCGAGAGTGGAACTGGCAAAGACATCATCGCACGGATGATTCATGCAGCGTCGCCTTGGCGCAGCGGTCCGTGGGTGAAAGTGAACTGTCCGGCGATTCCGGGCACACTGCTCGAGAGCGAATTGTTCGGCTACGAGAAGGGTGCGTTCACGGGTGCCTATGGAATGAAGCCGGGGCGTGTGGAGATGGCGCACCGGGGAACGCTGTTTCTCGACGAAATCTCCGAGTTGGATATGGCACTACAGTCGAAGTTGTTGCAACTCCTGCAGGACGGGCAGTTCTGCCGCATCGGCGCGCAGGAAGACAAGAAAGTAGAAGTGCGGGTGGTGTGCGCGACCAACCGCAAGCTGGAACAGGAGATTGAAAACGGCACGTTTCGCTCGGATTTGTTTTACCGGATCAACGTGGTGAATCTGTATCTGCCTCCGCTGCGTGAACGGGCAAGCGACATTCCTGAGCTGGTGGCGTATTTTCTCGAGTATCACAACCGGAAGTACAACTGCCGGGCGCGCGCTCTCTCCAGCGAATTGATGTCAGAGCTGCGCAAGTATAACTGGCCGGGCAACATTCGCGAACTGGAAAACCTGATCAAGCGCTATGTGATCCTGGGCAACGAAGATGTGATTTCGGGCGATCTGGCGCCGCGTGCCACCGATTTTTTCAACGCGGAAATTCCGGTCGACGGCCAGATTTCGCTGAAGAAGCTGACTCGACAGGCGGTGCGGGAGTTAGAGCGGAAAGTGATTCTGAAAGTTCTGCAGAATTGTCACTGGAACCGCAAGCAGGCTGCGCGTGCGTTGAGCATCAGCTATCGCGCGTTGCTCTACAAGATTCGCGATGCCGGACTACCCTCGAACCGGGTGGTCAAGCGGCGGGACGCGGATAGCCCCAAACAGGACATCGCGGCGGACTGAGCACCGCTCCGGCTCGCGACCTCATCTGGTTGTTTCGGAAAACAGAACCCCCGCCGCGAGGCGGGGTTTCTATTTGCCGGGGACGGAAATCCAATGAGCGCTAACCGTGGAGTTCCGACAGGGCCTTCTTGGCGTCGGCGTTGTTGGGGCTTAGTTTGACGGCTTTCTCCAATTGTTGGCGGGCCAGCGCGTTCTGGTTGGCTTTCTGATAGGCGAGACCGAGGTGGTAGTGGATGTCGGCGTCATCGGGTCCATTGCGTTTTTCATTGAGCCGCAGTGCTTCCTGAAACTGACTGATGGCGGACTGGTAGATGCCCTTCTGATAGTACGCCCAGCCGAGAGTGTCGGCGGCGTTGGGCGAGTCGGGCATGCCGCGGCGCGCAGTTTGCGCCAGGCCCAGGGCGACATCGACGTTCCCTCCTTGATCGAGCATTACAGACGCGAGATTGTTGGCAGCCAGGGGTTGATCGGGTGAAATGTTGAGCGCCTGCTGGTACATAGCTTTGGCGTGAACCCAGTCCTTCTTCGCCTCGTACAATTCACCGGAAAGAATATAAATGGTGACGTCCCGCGGATTGTCCTTAATGGCTTGTTGGTACAAAGCGAGAGCCTTGTCTGCGGCGCCCTGCTGGACTTGCACTTTGCCGAGTTTTTCGATGGCGTCGGAGTTGTTCTTGTCGAGTTCGATGGCTTTGCGCAGGGCGGCCTCAGCCCCGGGCAAATCCTTCTTGCCATTGAAGAGCGCGGTGCCGAGCAGGTCGTAGAAATTGGCGACGTTGGGTGATTTGGCGATTTGAGCATTGGCCGCTGCGATCGCCTTATCGAACTCCTTTTGTGCGAAGTAGGTGTTCATCAACCCGCTCAGGCCCTCGGCGGAAGATGGATCCCTATCGAGCGCCTGCTGGTAGAACTTCTCCGCGTCGGCGTAATGTTTCTGCGCCAGCTGGATGTTGCCCATCTGGACCAAAGGAGCAGCACTCTGCGGGGCCCTCTTCGCGGCCTCATCGGCGTCCTGCTGAGCGTCGGCGTATTTCAGGCGGGCGAGGTCCGCGATTCCTTTGAGAATAAATCCATCCGCGGAGTAAGGCTGACCCGTAATGATCTGCTGCGCAGTCTGGAGAATGGCGTCGACATCTCCACGCCGCAGTTCCAGGGCAGCCAGGGAGCGCTGGGCGTCCGTCAGGTCCGGGCGCAGGCGGACCGCGTCACGCCACTCCGATTCAGCGCGGCTGTCATTGTGCTGCTGAGCGAAGGCGATTCCCAACTGGTAATGAGCGATGGCATTGTCGGGATCATTGCGGAGCGCAGTCTGCAGAGAGTCAACCGCGCCGTTGGCGTCATTTTGATGAAGCTGGATCTGGGCCTTGTAGACGAGCGCGTCCACGTCGTGGGCGTTGCCCTTGAGGATCTCGTTGTTGAGTTTGGTGGCTTCGTCGAGGCGGTTCTTCAGAATCAACAACTGGATGTAATTCCTCTTGACCTGAGGGTCTTTGGGATGATCATCGTGCAATGAAGTGTATTCGGTGGTGGCCTTGTCGAGATCGCCGGCCGCGAAGTAGAAATCGCCCAGCATGCGGTAGCCTTCGGGATTATCGGAAAGATCCTTCTTGGTCTGACGCAGGAACGATTCGGTCTCGTCTTTCTTGCCTTCCTGCATCAGCAGGCGCACCAAAGCGGCGCGCGGCGCGGGGTTTTTCGGGTCGACATCGATGGCGTGTTTGAACTGTTGTTCGGCTTCGGGCAGACGGTTGTGCGACTGGTAGAAGCCGCCCAGGGCGAGTTGAGCGTTCATAGCCTTAGGATCGACTTCGGTTGCTTTCTTGAAATCCGATAAGGCTTTGTCAGGCTCATTGCTGCGCAGTTCAAGAAGTGCGATCAACAGGTAGGTCTCGGAGCGGCTGGGATCGGCCTCTTTGGCAAGGTTCATCTCCTGCAGGGCAGCAGAGAAGTTATTTTGCGCAGCGTAGTAGTTGGCCCAGGCTTCGTGGGTCTCAGGGGCGTTGGGCAGATGCTCGCGGAGAATATCCAGATGAGCCTTCGCCTGCCTGAGCGTGTCAGGCATCGGACTGCCATCCGGGTTTCGCACCGTGACCAGGAGGTTCGCCATGTCGGTGTGAGCGCGATAGTTATCGGGCGCAAGCTCAACAGCGCGGGTCAGTTCCTGGAAAGCGCGGTTGGTATCTCCTAGTTTGAGATAGGCCTGAGCGAGTTGGGAGTGAGCCTGCGCGAAGCGGGGATCGATTTGAACGGCGTTGGAGTACTGAATGGCCGCCTCACGGTACTTGCCCGCGGCGAAATACTTTTCGCCACTGTCGAAATATTTCTGCTTGCGGACGTTGGGGTCACGGGAGCAGCCGGTCAACATCGCGGCAATCAATGCGCAGCCCAGCAGCAGACGGACGGAAACGGAACGAATCATATTGGATTCTCCAACTGTGGACACAGAGTGCACACTTCGGCATTCATCCGCATACAAGCTCATGATACTGCACGGGTATCGACGAAAACAGTTACTCGAGTCATACATGGATCGGGTGGACGCGCGGCGCTGAGCATCAGCGCGGGATGTAGCCGTCCAGTTCAGGCACGACGTCACTGACGAAGGGCAGAAGTCGCTGCTGCGCCGCAGCGGCGGTCTCGCCCGGTTCGAGGGTGGTGGTGATGCGCACCAGGGCGCCGTCGCTGCGGTTCATCTTGATGGAATCTGCGACCAGATAGTACTTCGCCCAATATTCGCTGGCGACTCCGCGGTCGTGAGCCCAGTACCAATAGAGCACCACTTGCTTGGAATCCCCCTTCACGATGACATAGCGATTTGCCGGGAAGGGGGCGTGGCCGGGCACGGAGAGAGTTACGCGCCTGGATTCGATCGGTGCCCAGCCGGCTCCGGGAAGGCAGTTCTTGGGGGAATGAATCGTGTCCCCGGTGCGTTGGCTGCGGAAATAGGCAATGAA
>DATDGW010000559.1:0-1683 GCA_036521895.1 Candidatus Sulfotelmatobacter sp.
CATGCTCAACCAGAGGGAGTCGTCGGCATATTGGGTCGCGGCCAGCTTGCGGCGCACTCCTTGTGCCACCCGGACGCTGTGACGTTGATCATATGGAGGCAGGCTCGACCACAGACCAAATTCCTCTCGCGTGAGCAGCGATTGCACCCACGCCTGTTCGGCCGCCGCCAAGGGAGTGGGTCGAAAGGTGTCGATAAAGCGCTTCGCGAGTACGTTCAAATATGCGCGCTGGAGCGACGCGCCTTTCTCGGGATCGTCGCTCATGATTGATCTGTCAGAGGCTGGGTGCGCCATGACTCGAGCACCGGCTCCATCTCGCCCTCATTACCGGATTGCAGGTGCGCCGCAACGCAGTCTTTGGCCATTCGCAACTGGTCGTGGAGATGACCGTAGAAGAACAAGCCCGCTCGACCGAGCGTGGTGAGATTGGAGATTTGCGCAAGTGCTTCTGTGATGATTCGAACCTTGCTGGAGTAATCCGTCGAATACACCGGGTAGGCATTGGCAAGAAAGTGATGCTTCCATTCGACGATCTCTGCGCGATTCACCAGCTTGAGCGCCAGCAGTTCAGATTTGACGCGTTCGGCCAGATCCTCATGCGACATTCGTTGAATCGGATCATTGAGAAAGCAGGGCACTTCGACAACCAGGGAAGTCTCGTCAGGCGGCGCCATCGCGGCCCAGCGATTCCTGGGCTCGGAGAGGCGGGATATGCAAAATTCCGGATCGGGAATGTAGATGGATGCATTCGCCGAGAGCTGCGGGCGCTTGAGCCGCAGGAATAAGAGCCGGATCTGGCGAAAGCGCAGGCTGGCGGCGGCTTGCCGCGCATCAGCGGACATCTGCTCGCCAAGAAACTTCACCAGCACGGTGAGCGGCAGCGTTGAGACGACTCGTCCGCGCGGTTCCACCACCTGGCCGTCCGCAAAGTGGATCCGAGTGATGGCGCCGTCCTCGCACTGAAGCCGCACGATCTCATGCGCGCGGCGAAGTGAACCGCGCGGCAGCGTGCTCTCGAGATTCTGCGCTATCCGCCCGTAGCCGCCGCGCGGATAGAGGAAAGCGCCGTCGATATGCGTAGCCTTCTTGCTCGGGAACATCAGCTCGAAGAACAACGAGCGCAACGTCATCCCCTTCAGGCGGCGGGTGGCAATATCGGGCGACAACTGGGCCGCAGGCAGTCCCCACAGCTTCTCGGAATAATTGAGCACGATCCTGCGTGCCAGAGTTTCGCCGAATTGGCCGACCGCAAAGTCCTCGAAGCTGATGCAGGCGCGCGGTTTCAGGTGAGCGCGCAGCAGTTCGAAACCGATACGCAGCGCTTCAATCGGGCCGCAAGAAACGATTGCGTTCAACGGTGTGGGTGGGAAATCAACGAATCGCCCGCGGTCCCAGATCACGCTCGGCGCATCCACCGCCAGCATTTCATCGCCCATCAACTCGAGAACGTCGCGCGTTATCTCGGCATCCTGATCGTGGAAACGATGCGCACCACAATCGTAGAGGTGCTCGCCGTGGCGAAGTGTGCGGCACATCCCGCCCAGGTCTGGGGACTTTTCGAACAGGACGAACGGAACCCCCGCTCGTTGCGCGTAGAACGCAACCCCCAGGCCGGCCGGCCCTCCTCCGAGAATCGTCAAATCGATCATCGTATTGGTCAAGTCGATTGCAGGAATCGAGAGC
>DATDGW010000560.1:0-42538 GCA_036521895.1 Candidatus Sulfotelmatobacter sp.
TCGCGGCGCAGGGCCGACATGGGTTCATCGATCCAGTCATATTCGGCGGGGTTGTAAATCCAAAAATGCTGGTGGGCGTCGATGTGCATGGAAGGAACTTATCAGCGAAAACTCTCGTGCAGACAGCAGTGCTACTTCTTCAGCTCTGCCGGCCAGTTGAGCACCAGCGTGAGGGATCGCTGCCCTCTTTCAGGTTGCCGATGTTGACCAGAAACTTCTTGCCGTCGGCGGTAGCATCGAAGGGGCCGTTCTGCCGCTGGATGGCGCTGGCCTGAAACAATGTATGGGGCACGCCCATCTGAGGCGCACTGCCGGAGAGGCTCACATCGACGGCTACGATGTCGTCGGTTGGATCGAGGAAGAATAATTCCTTGCCGTCCTTGCGCCACCGGCCAGCAGACCCGCCATTGGTCGAGACCTGCCACTTTGCGCCACCCGCCGGAAATGCGGTGATATAGACCTCGTTTCGCCCGGATTCGTTCGTGCTATAAGCGCGCCACTTCCCATCGGGCGAAACTGCTGGCCAGGTCTTCAAGAAAGGTGTCTGAACAAGAGGGAAAGGCTTACGGTCGCCAAACAATGGCAGAACCCACAAGTCAGTGCTGGGCTGGCCACCGGAACGCCGCAAGTAAACCAGATAACGCCCGTCTGGTGAGGTCGTCGGCACTCCCCCTTCTGCATCCTTGCTCTCGATGACTACCTGGTCCGAGCCGCTGCCGTCCGGAGCCTTAGCGTAGAGGTGGAATCCTCCGTTGCTGTTGGATTGGTAGAACACCGTCTTGCCGTCGGGCGACCATGCGGGCGACAACTGGCTCGCGGTTCCGAAGGTCAGGCGGGTTTTGGTTCCGCGGGCCAGATCGAGAATCCAGATCGCTTGCGTGCCCTGCGTGCTGTTGAAGAGGTTGATGGCCAGTCTCGTGCCGTCGGGAGAGAGCGCGGGATAGAAATAGCGGTCGGGGTCACCGACCGTACTCACCGGCTTTCCGTCTCTTGTGAACCACTGCAGATTCCAGTTTCCCGCGGTCGGCCCGGCTTCGTACACCATGGTTCCATTCTCAGAGACGGGAAAAATTGGTCGGGTGACCGCTCCGTTGATGGCGATGTGTTCGGCAACCGGAACGGCCTCACCAGTAACGTCGAGTGTGCGCGGGTTGAAAGGGCGCGCCATCAAGGTCTGCTCCCGCATGAACAGCAGTGGCCGGCGGCGTACTCAGCCATGGTCTCGCTTTTCATCAACGCTTTCGCATTAAGACAGTTCAACTCTCCCACATCCAGCATGCTAGTGCCATGGGTGCGCCTGATTATAGACCAGGCGTGCCGTTTGGATGATTCTATGCACTGCGAACACTAGCGCTGGCGCACCTCCAGTTGGACCGGTCGTGCGATCGAGCTGACGTCCGGGTCATAGTACTCATAGACGCGCGACTGGAACGTCTGCGCGCGGATGGGGTACTTGGCTCGCAGGCGAAAATGCAACGTGAGTGTGTCGCCGGGAGCGATCGAATCGAAGTAGAGAATTGCTTGTGTCGCGGTGAGTCTGAACTTCTCCAGGCGACCACTCTTAAGGCCGGCGCTTTTCTCAACATGGGTTTGCAAGTCCTCGCTGAGCAGATCGAATCCGGGCGGGATTCCCAGGTCAACCATCACCATGTTCGCGGCCTTGGGCAAATTGTTTCTGACGGTAGCGGTGGCAGTGGCGATGTCATCCTGGGACAGATGAGTGCGATCGTAGGCCACGTTGATGGACATCGGTTCGTTCGCGGGTTTCTCGTCCCAAGGGAGAAAGTAGCTGCCGACCACCTGGTAGGCCAGGCCACCCTTACCTTCGAATCGAAGTTCGACGGTGTTGGAGTCCTCCGAACCGATGGATGTTGCCTCGACCCCCTTGAACACGAACTGATGCAGCAAGTCATTGTTCTCTGGAGTCAGAGTGAGTCTCTCGACGGGCTTGCCGTTGAGCAGGACCTCCAGCGTACCTTGAACGTCGGCTGTGCCCTTCTCAGTTGCGAGCAGCAGAGCCCGCAGCGCCATGATTGTCGCTTGTGTCGTGCCCCATATGCCGGAAGCGTCTTTCTTGGAAGCGATGTAACTGAGGGCCTTGCGCGCAGTGCCGGATGCCTCGCCCCACTTGAGCAGCGCTTGTACCGCGAGCGCCGTGGTTTCAGCGCTCGCACTGGCGCCGGTGGCATAGACACCGGTTTCGTCTGAGTTCCACCAGGCCTGCTCGTCTTTTTCAGTGCGCGCGTCGAGCAGAAGCTGCATGGCCTGGCGAGTGAAGGCTCGATCCTTTTCACCATTGCCGGATCCAAATTCTGTGGCAAAGTTGGCGACGATGGCCAGCGTGTAGCTGTCGACCTTGGCGCTCATGTGGCTCTCGATAAACGGCTTCGCTTTTTCGACTGCTGGGCCTTGGTACCCAGTGTTCTCAAGCGACCATGCGATGTAGGCGGTGATGCGAAGGACGTCGGAGTTGTAGCGGTTTGTGGCTCCCTCATTAATGAACTGCGTATCGGGCTTCCAACTTCCATCGGCTTGCTGCTGCGATGCGAGCCACTGCTGGATTCGTGCGATCAGTCGTGGATCTAGGTCGTAGACCTTCGACATGTCGCTGAACTCCATAAGACCGTACGCCGTCAGGATCTTGTTGGCGGGTACGTTGCCGAACCAGGAGAAACCGCCGCCCGGAACTTCAAACGTCAGGAGGCGTTGATAGCCGTTGGCAATGTAACCTTCGGCTTTGGCGTGGACTTCGGGAGTCAGTTTCTTCGTGCGCTTCATGTACTCGAGCGCCAGAACGTTCGGGTAGGTGCTGGAGGAGGTCTGCTCAAAGCAACCGCCCGGCATGCGAAGAATGCTGTCCATGCCTTCGATCACCTGGCTCAGGGGGCCCGGGTAGAGCCTGACAAAAATCCTGCTGGCGTCAGGAACGGAACTCGCGGGGAAGATGAGTTCGTGTTGAACCGTGTTTTCCAGGCGTCCGTTAAAGACCATGTTCTGTTCGCGGCCGTTGGGAATGACTTCGATCTCGCGGACAACGATGTCGGCGCGTTCTGCGCCGCCCTTCATGCGGGCCGAAAGCGTCAGCTTGAACTTGCCGATGCGCCGGGCTTCGAGAGTGAACTGAGATCCACCGACGCGGGCAGAGTCCACTGCGACGGACTTGTCGGACACATCATCGACCAGTGAGAACCAGTCGTCCGGTTGCAGTTTCAGGATGACGTCTCCACGCGCACCTGAGTAGTTGTACACGGCTACGGGGATCGAGACTCGATCGCCTTCGGTGAGCGTGACAGGCAGATCAAGGTCAACGAAGAAGTCTTGGAAGACTTTCAGGCTCGACGTGGCACTGCCTAACGCCCCGTGGGTGGTGGATGCGAGCATTGCCATCCGCCATGTGGTGATGGAGTCCGCCACAGGAATCGTGATCGTCGCCGCGCCGCTTTGGTCGGTGACGATCTCGGGATTGATGTAGAGCGCCTCGGGGAAGTAGGAGCGGACGTGAGCGGTGGGGCCGGGATCCTCTTTCTTGTCCTTGGCGCGAATCGCAATGTTCAAGGTTGTGGCTGTTCCCATGTCGATCGGGCCCGCAACTGGCGCTTGAGGCATCGCAAGGTCCATAAAATCGCGGCCATTGACGGCAAGGGCGGCCTCGCCCACATTGCCGCCAATGGCCTTAGCGAGTCCATTGCGGGATTCAACAATTACACTGGCCGCGTTGACTTCGACGGTCTCGCTCACGGACCCAACAGACAGAACCGTAGAGACCACAGCGCGATCGCGCGGGCGAAGGGTGAGTCCACGCCAAGCAGTCTTGAATCCCGCCAAAGACACTCGCAGGTCGTAGCGGCCGGCGGGCAGACCTGCCAGAGTGAATTGCCCTGCACCATTTGCGGCCACGGTTCGTGTTTTTCCCGTGGAGGTGTCGCGAATCGTGACGCTGGCTCCCGCGACCATTGCGCCGGAGGGGTCGGCGACTGTGCCTACAATTTCCGCGAGGCCGTTGAAAGGTCCGCGGTCATGTTCGAGGTTGAGGGTAATCGCGTCCGAATCTGGGTGGCCAACGATCTTCCCGCTGCGAACCGCTACATAGGCCGCCATATCGTCGGGGCTGTCGAAGCGGTGATCGGGGCCCGCACTGCGCACGATGTAGTGGGTCTTGTCGCGATACCACTGCACAGATTCGAGGCGAAACTGGGTTCCCCAGGAGTCGAAAAGGTCGGTCCCGCCGGTCTTCGAGATTCTCGCGAAAACCCTGGTCAGATCATCCTTCTCCGGATTGTCGCGGTAGGCACGACTGAGGCGTTCGGCCAACTGGTGGACCTGATCCATGAAACGGGCCTGATAACGAGCGGCATAGTCCGGGTATTTCGTCATGGGCAGGGTCCGGCCGAACTCCGTCTCAAATTTGTTTGCCCCGACTAATTCTGTGTTTGAAAACAAGGCACGCGCAGCGCGGTTGCGCTGTTCGATTTTCGACTCTTCCACCGGTTTGACGATTTCCGACATCCCGATGGAGTGGATCTCATAGCGGGGCTTCATCACCTCTTGCTCGAGGTAGAAGAACACTTTGGCGAAGCCGGGCTGCTTCTCGGCCAGCGCGAAGACGGCCTCATCGACGACTTGGACGCCGAGCGCCGCGCTCACGCCTTCGCCTCGAGAGTTGGTCACGTGGAAGCGGATGCGGGCTTCGCCGCCGGGTTTGTACGCGGAAGCATCGGCCACCGCATCGATCTTGAGTTCATCTGCCGGTTGCACGAAGACGAGGCGGTGATCGGCGATCGCTTGGGCATTGCGCCCAAAAAGATAAGCATTGAAGTCCACGGTTCCTGCCAGTTCCGGGGTCGCGGTGAGGGAGAATGCGGCGTGGCCGTTCTCGATGTCGAGATCCCGGGTCAGCACCGTCTGGCCGTCCTTGACGATGTCGAGATAAGCGGCGCCCTGTTTCTTGGTGGAAAGGATTCTCAGGTCAATGCGGTCCCCCGCCTGGTAGATTGCGCGTTCTGGGCGCAGAAGAATCTGATCCTCACCCTGACGGGTTTGCAGTTGAACCGTGCTCGACGCGTGGTTTCCTTCATCGTCCTGACCTTCGATCTCGAGGGCCCCTGTTGCGGTAATGGGGCTGATGGTGACCATGGCAACGCCGCCTGCATCGGTGGTCGCACGCTGGTCGACATTGCCTTCCGCGTGGACCTTGAGGCTTGCGCGGGCCGGTGTTCCGTCGGGGTAAGAGGTCACGATGAAAACCTGATTGTCGAGATTGGGGACAAGCGCGCCTCCCTCCGGAACCGCCATGATGAGTAGAGGAGATTCGCTGACGGTAATCGGCTCGCCACGAGTCTCGGCGTGCTCCGCGGAATCTTTCACCGTGGCCTCAATCAGCACGCGGGCTGCGCCCTGACTGAGAGAACGGCCAGCGAAATACTTAGGCAGGGTCAGATCGAAGTGGTAGGTTCCCTCGTGGTCGGTCTTGCCTTGCACGAAGGCCACTTCGAAAACAGACACATCCATGCTGGAGGCTTTGACGGTGATCCCCGCGTCGTCGACCGGTTTGCCAAAGAAGTAGTAGGCACGAACCGTGCCGGTGACGTGATCGCCGGGGCGGTAGCCGCGCTTCGCCTTGTTGCCGTTACCCGCGAAATCGATGGCGACCTTGAATTTCGGCAGCACGTAGCGTTCGACGTTGAGGGCGATCTCGGCGGTGTTCGTGGGCGCTTCGCTCTCACCCATCAAAGCACGGAGATGGTAGGTGCCCAAGTTGACTTCATCGGCGAGTCCAAATTCTGCGGAAGCAATTCCGAACCGGTCGGTTTGTGTCGCCTTCTTGAATACCTTGTTGCCGCGAGAGTCTTCGACTTCAAAGGTCAGCTTGCGGTTCGCGGCGGCCTCGCGATTGGAACGATCGAGCGCCAACGCGCGCACATGAATCGACTGTCCGGGCTGGTAAATCGGTTTCTCGGTGGTGAGAAGAATTGCAACCTTATCTTCGAGCCGTACCGCCTGCATGAACTCTGTTGACCCAATCGGGGTGTCGACCGAGTAGCGCAATTGATAATTGCCTTCTACGCCGGCCGGGAACCGGAATTGCGCTTCGGTTGTTCCTCGCCGATTGAGCCGTCCTGAGAAGAGCAAGCGGGATTTCTGCTCGGGCATCAGCAGGTCGACCTGCACAGAGTTGCGCCCGGCAATGACCTCGTCGTGGGAATCAGTGACGATGACGCGCACCGCAGCATCGCCACCTGTCAAGTAGGATTGCTGGCCCAGAATGTGGAGCACTCGTGTGCGCAGGATTTGAGAGATGGATTCCGTGCCTTCGATCGCGGTCGTCTTGCTGTCGCTGTATTCGAAGCGGTAGTGCACGCGGTGCCACACTAGTTCGTCAAGGGCCAGCGGCTTCGCCAGCTTGATCTGTTCGCGCCAGCTCCCCGGGCCCCCAGCGACCTGGACGTGCTGTTCCACGTGCCCGAGGACTTGGTCCTCCGGATCCAGAATCTCCATGGTGAGTCGACCCATACCGGAATGAGCCGCGTCGTAGGGAATTACCAGGTTCACGACGCCGTGCCCATAGGTGGCATTGGCGGCCCGTTCGCGGTTGCTGGCCTGGAACTGTTGAACGGTCACGATTGCAGCAACAATTAGTAGGGCAGGAAGGAACAACAACCGAAGTCTGGATGCGGCGTGTCCATCGGAATCTTCCATGGAGTCTCCGTGATGCCTTCCGCCATGCTGCTACTGACTGGCTTGCAATCACCATAAGAACGGGCTGTTCCGTTGCTCTTGCGAAGAAGTTAGCTCGCGCGCCATGGGCCCGAATCAGTGGGATGGAAAGGAGACTTTTGTTGCGGGGCTTCGTAACTACGCTTTGGTAGCTGCGGTGGGGAGTATCCCCTGGAGGCTCTAATCGGGGGTGGAAGCTTTGCTCCGCGGTGGAGGTGGGACTTTAAAGACCACACAAGAAAAGATGGCTGACGGGGGTTCCTATCGCTCCGTCAGCCCAAAGATTGCGAACCCAAAGATTCGGCTCAATGACGACCGCTGGTTTCGTCTGCGCGGTCGGCGTTTTGGCCGTCAGCTTACTAGCTCAACGGCGGAAGGGTCGTCGAGCAGTTGGGCTGGCGGGGTGGGCACAGAATGAGTGGGCCCCCGTCTGCGGCGGAAATGGGTTGAACACTTGCAGCGATGAAAGTACCTACCATCCCTACGGCCAGAATCGCGATCCTGATTGCCAACTTTGCATTCATCTTTACCATCGTCTTGCTCCTTAGTTCCTGGGATTTTGTTTCCTTGCTCGGGCCGTCCGTCGCAAGTGACTTTAGTAATGCAAGCCGCATGCCAAACCCGACCAAGATGGTGTGTGCGGTGCTGACAACCGCAATTTGCCGGAAAACCGCGTTTTCGGTCCTCGTCTCAGACCCCGGTCAAAGATCGTTCGGGGCCAACAGTCCAACAAAAGCGCTAGTGGGTAACACTTATGTTAGGTGGAAGGGATGTCGGGGCCGGTAGGGTCCGGGTATACTCATTGCGTCATGGGCGATTCGGGCGAAAAGGCTGTCGCCGCCATGGGTGGGGCGCGGCTCGAAGCGGTAAGTGGGCCCCTTAAAGGGACGCTCTTTCCCCTGATGGGGGATGAGATCTCGATCGGTCGAGATCCGTCCAATGAAATCTCGTTGCTCGATTCCCTGGTATCGCGGCGCCACTGCGTCATCCGTAAGGAAGCGAGCGGATTCCGGCTTCAGGATCTGGAGAGCCGCAACAACACTTTTGTCAGCGGGGTCCCGGTAATGGATCGGGTGCTTGTGCACGGGGACCAGATCCGGGTGGGTAATTCGATCCTTGTCTTCCAAGGGTCAAATAGTGAGTCGGGTCTCGGCAATGCCTGCTTACAACTCGATGCGACTCCGGTGCCGGGCGCCGCGACCGTAATCCTGCGAAGGGAGGATGCCCGGTACCTGCAGCCTTCCCGGCCGGAAGGACTCCCCGCGACGGCTAAAACGGTTCGCGACCTCAATGTGCTGCTCGAGTTCAGCCGGACGCTGAACTCGGTGCGCGGCCTGGCAGCTCTGCAAGAGAAGGTGCTGGAGGCGGTTCTGGCAATAGTCCCCGCGGATCAAGCTGCTGTATTGCTGACCGAAAAAGGAGTCGCTGGCTTCTCTTCGATTGTGGGTCAGCACCGCCGGCTGGGGCCCAATCAGCCGATCCATGCCAGCCAGACGATCCTGAACCGCGTGCTGGAGGAGAATCTGGCCGTACTTTCCAACGATGTCCAAAGCGACGACGCCTACCGTGAGTCCGAGAGCCTGCTGGAACGACGGGTCCACTCGGTCCTGGCTGTCCCGCTCGAAGTGCAGGAAAAGATTCTAGGAGTGATGTACCTGGACGCCAGTTCTCCGGGCGCGCGCTTCGATTCGGACCTTCTGCAATTGGTGACGACGCTGGGAAACATCACTGCGCTCGCGATTGAAAACGCGGGGCACGTCGAGATGCTGGGAGGTGAGAACCGCCGACTGAACGAGGAACTGAGCATACACCACAGCATGATCGGGGAAAGCAAGGCCATGCACGAGGTGTATGCATTCGTTTCCCGGGTTGCGGGGCGGGATTCGACGGTCCTTATATCCGGCGAGAGCGGCACCGGAAAAGAACTGGTGGCGCGCGCCGTCCACATGAACAGTGGCCGGGCCGACAAGCCGTTTGTCGCTATTAACTGCGCGGCCATTACTGAAACCTTGCTGGAAAGCGAGCTGTTCGGGCACGAACGAGGGGCGTTTACAGG
Source organism: Candidatus Sulfotelmatobacter sp. (assembly GCA_036521895.1). Lineage (GTDB taxonomy): Bacteria > Acidobacteriota > Terriglobia > Terriglobales > Acidobacteriaceae > Sulfotelmatobacter. The sequence goes on from DATDGW010000560.1 coordinate 8,771, forward strand.
CGCAGTCTCACAGAAGAAAGGGAAGCTCGAGGTCGCCGAAGGCGGCACCGTTTTTCTGGATGAGATCGGGGAGTTGGCGGTTCCGATGCAGGCCAAACTCCTCCGCGTTTTGCAGGAGAGGGAATTCGAACGAGTAGGCGGTACCCGTCCCATCAAACTCGACGTCCGACTGATCGCCGCGACGAATCGCGAGCTGAAGGAGGCATCGCGCACGGGAGCTTTTCGACCGGACCTCTATTATCGCCTCAATGTGGTGGCGCTTCATATGCCGGCGCTCCGCGAGCGGCGAGAGGATATCCCAATGCTGGCGGCATTCTTCGCGACGCAATATGGCGAAAAAGTGAAGCGGAAGGTAGCGGGCATCTCTCCGCAGGCTCGTGCCTGCCTAACGAGCTATGCTTGGCCGGGCAACGTACGCGAATTGGAAAACGCTATCGAACGAGCCGTGGTGCTGGGCTCAACCGAATTAATCCTCGCCGAGGACTTGCCGGACTCGATTTTGGAAGAAACCGCCGCCACTGGGGAACCAGTGAGCGCGCTGCACGATGGCATCCGCGAGGCGAAGAAGGTGCTGATCGAGAGGGCCATCGAGCAGGCGAATGGAAATTACACCGATGCTGCGAAAATCCTGGGAGTGCATCCCAACCATTTATTTCGTTTGGTTCGCACGCTCAACCTCAAGCCAAAAAGGCAGCGACAAGGGTAAGCGGAATGATCCGGCTATAATTACCCGATCCTATGGCTCTTTCCTCAGGCACCCGATTCGGTCCCTACGAAATCCTCTCTCCTGTTGGCGCTGGCGGGATGGGGGAGGTCTATCGGGCCAAGGATACCCGCCTCGACCGCACTGTCGCCATTAAGGTTCTGCCCGCGCATCTTTCCTCTGACCCGGAATTGAAACAGCGCCTGGAGCGCGAGGCCAAGGCTATTTCTGCGCTGCAGCACGCGAATATCTGCACGCTTTACGATATCGGCACGCAGGACGGCACCACCTTCCTGGTCATGGAGTTTCTCGAAGGCCAGACTCTTGCGGAGCGTCTGGCAAAAGGTGCACTGCCCCTAGATCAGGTTCTGAAGATCGGTACGGAAATCGCGCAGGCCCTGGAGAAAGCGCATCAACAAGGAATTGTCCACCGTGATCTGAAACCGGCGAACGTCATGCTGACGAAAGCCGGCGCGAAGCTGATGGACTTCGGACTGGCGAAGCCCGAGATGTCGATTGCGTCGAAGGCCGCCGGGCCGTTTACTCCCTCGACGCCCACGATGAATCTTGCTTCGCTCACAGCGGCTACGTCGCCGCTCACGCAGAAGGGTTCCATCGTCGGAACCTTTCAATATATGGCCCCGGAAGTTCTGCAAGGAGCAGAAGCCGACGCGCGCAGCGATCTGTTCAGCTTCGGCTGCGTTCTCTACGAAATGGTGACCGGTCGCCGCGCATTCGAAGGCAAATCGCAACTCAGCGTATTCACTGCCATTTTGGAAAAAGATCCGGAGCCCATCAGGGCCAGCCAGCCTTTGACGCCGGCCATGCTTGAACGCGTGGTGGGCGCATGCCTCGCCAAAGATCCCGCCGATCGGTTCCAATCGGCGCACGACGTTGCGATGGATCTGCGCTGGCTCGCGGAAGCTGCGCCGGCGGAATCCGCAAGACCAGCTTCGCTGTTCAACAAGTCCTGGACTGCCGGATGGGCAGCCTTTCTGTTTGGATTCGTTGCCCTCGCCGGACTCGCCGGATACCGCTGGGCAAGATCCTCAGGGGATCGTGTATCGATCCACGCCGAAGTTCCCATGTCGGACAAGTTTTCCCTGGATGCCACCGGGGACGCAGGGGGCATGCCCGTGCTTTCCCCACAGGGCGACAAAATCGCCTTCGTCGCTCACTCGGGTGAAACCAAGCTGCTGTGGGTGCGCTCGCTCAGCACCGATTCGGCGCAAGCCCTCGAAAGCACCAACGGCGCTGTGCATCCTTTCTGGTCACCGGATGGCCGCTACATCGGGTTCTTTGCTGACGGCAAGTTGATGAAGATCGCCGCCACGGGGGGCCCGGTCGCGGTCTTGGCCGATGCTCCCAATTCACGCGGAGGAACTTGGGGCGTCAGCGACGTGATTGTGTTCAGCCCAGATTTTCAAGGTGCGCTGGCAAAAGTAGGCGCCCAGGGGGGTCCAGCAACCCCAGCGACGGTGATCGATAAAGCGAAGCACTCCACGCATCGCTGGCCCTGGTTCCTGCCCGACGGCAAACATTTTATTTTTCTGGCAACTAGTCACAGCGGAGGCGATCCCAAGCAGAACGGAATCTACTTCGGGTCAATCGACAGCTCGGAGACCCACCTGGTGGTGGTGTCCGATGCGGCGGCAGAGTATGCATCTGGCTATCTCCTCTACCCGGCCAACACGGCTCTGGTGGCACAAACTTTCGATCCACAAAAGGGCAGATTGTCCGCGTCCCCCATTCCGCTGGTGAACAACCTGCGCAACGATGTGGGTGTGTGGCGCAGCATTTTCGCGGTCTCGCAGGACGGACTCTTGATCTACCAGGCGGGCCGGGCGGCCGCGGCAAACAGCCGGATGGTGTGGTTCGACCGTTCGGGCAAGGCGCTAGCGGACTTCGATCCTCATGAGGCCTCGGTGATTGATGTGCGCCTCTCACCCGATAACAAGCGAGTTGCATTCGCAAGCGGACTCGGTATTTGGACGTTCGACCTTGAGCGCAAGACCAAGACGCGCATCACCTTCGACCAACAGTTGGTGCGGGAACCCGCATGGTCTCGGGACGGCAAAGCGCTGGTATTCTCAGCGCAAGTCACCGCAGGCGGCGGCAACGTTGAAATCCGCTCCAAAGCCGCCGATGGCAGTGGCAGCGAAAAGACATTGTTTGCCGAGCAGAACAACTTCCACTTCCCGGACTGGTCGCCCGACGGGAAATACCTAACCTACCTTTGGGGCGATGGCGAAAAGATGGTGTCGCTGTGGATACGCCCCGCCACCGGAGAGGGCAAGCCGGTTGCAGTCGTGGAACCGCCATCGCAGCAATCCAATATTTACTTTTATCGAATTTCGCCGGATGGCCACTGGGTCGCCTACGCGTCGGACGAATCCGGACAGCAGGAGCTTTACATCACGAGCTTCCCGGAGGGCAAAGGGAAATGGAAGATTTCATCGGGTGGCGGGTATTACGCAGCCTGGAGCGGAAATAGTAAAGAACTCTTCTATTCGGCTCTGACTGACGACTTCTACGCTTGTCCCGTAACCCCAAAGGGAGCGGAGATCGAAGTCGGCACACCGCAGCATCTGTTCCACACCACGTTGCCCGCGGTCGGCGTATTGTTCGACGTGTCGTCCGACGGAAAGCGGTTGCTGGTGAACCACGCGGAGGAGGAGGCGCAAGCTCCGCTGCGGTTAGTCACGAACTGGCTCGCGGAGTTGAAGAAATGATTCGAGTGCGGGATTCTGTAAACGAATCTGGGTTGCGTGGGGGACATGCACCGGTCAGTCTTGAGGATACGAACCTTCTGGGATAAGTGACATCGGGCAACACGGCTTCTTTTTAATCCCTACAAGGAGGTCTAACAGATGCTCAAATCGATCGCAGTCGTGGTTGGCGCGTACCTGCTGTCGGTTGTTCTAGTCGTGTCATCGGACCCATTGCTTTCTCGGCTGTTCCCGGGCGATTTCGTCCGAGGCCGCGTCCCCTCTGACACTGCCCTCATGGCGAGCACCGGGTTCTTCGTCGTCGTCTCGATCCTGTGCGCCTGGCTCTGCGCCCGCTTTGCGCCGAAACCGGCAGCGCGCCATCTGCTCTGGTTCTTCATCATCGGGGAAGTGATGGGAATCGTCGCGACTATTCCCAATTGGGGCAAGGGCTGGCCGCACTGGTACTGGTTGTCCTGGTTGCTTACTTGGCCGGTGAGCTGCTGGATGGGCCTGCTGCTGGCTGGACGCCGGACTGAAGCGCGGACGGCGTAAGTTCTCACGCAGTGTTGGAGTGGAGTTTACTTCAGGCCGCGCACCAGAAACAGATTGGCAAGATCACGCTGGAAGGTTGTCGCGCAAGCCTTTCCGTCTGCTGACAACGCCAATGGCCCGAGGAACTGAGCTCCTGGTTCAGGAACCTTCACTACCAGCCAAGGTTCTTTGCGACGCGTGGTCACCCCGAGACGGCTGATCTTGATGCTGGCGGGCCCGCGCTGTTGCAGGAACAGGTATCGTCCGTCACCGCTCCATCGCACGACGCTTTCTCCTTGCAAGTCGGCGATGGTTTTGGAATCTCCGCCGCCAACCGGAGAGAGCAGCAGCTTGTGCGGGTCCACGGTGATGAACCACTTGCCGTCGGGCGAGACCCGCGTGCCACGCGTTCCTTCGGGCGTGAGAGGAGTCGATTTGTTTGTTTCCAGGTCGTACATCCACGTGCGGGTTGTGTGACCGGTTTCATTGCCAGTGAACAGGATGTGCTTGTTGTCGGGGAACCACTCCACGCCATCGAAGTGCATGCCTTCAATTTTTGGGAAGCGCGATTCCCCGGGGCCGGTCGGAAGCAACATCAGACTCGACGTCCCCCCCTCATGGTGGATGCAGGCCACCCACTTCCCATCCGGCGAAAGCGAAGGCCGGTTCCCGGAGCCCAGCTGTATGGCGGGAGAACCGTCTGTCTTCCTCAAATAGATTGCGGAGTTGCGCCCCTGGCCGCTGGAAAGCTCGACGAAGACAATGGATTGGGCGTCACTGGAAAGGTCATACATCAAGGAAGAATCGAGCCACGCCAGATCGCGTTGTGCCGTCCCGTTCGGCGGTAAATAGTGGATGCCTAGACGGGAATTGACCGTGGTCAGCAGGACGCGGCCATCCCGGGCTACATCCTGCATCACAATCATTCCGCCAGTTTGAGAAACCAGTCGCTGCGCACCGGAGAGGGTCACCGCGTAGAGTGCGGGATCGCCGCCGGGCTGGCCACCAGAGAACCAGACTTCGCGATTGTCCGGTGACCAGTTCAAGGCGCCGATGGCACGCCATCCCCGGGAAAGAACCTGCCGCGGATGGTTTGGTCCAATCACGCAGAGGGCATAGTCGCCGACTTCGACGTCAAAATCGAAGAACGCAACCAGCTTTCCGTCCGCCGAAACTCGCGGCATCATGGGTGGCCGCTTTTCCGTCTCGTACAACACCGTCCCGATGGGATATTCGAGCCGGAACTTTCCGCCGACAACGCGCACTACGGCGAGCGACTCCCCGTCCGGCCCCCAATCCGCGCCGCTCACGCCTTCAAGCACCTCGCGCGGAGCTCCGCCACCAAACGGCACGCGGGCCAACGTGCCGACATCCTCTCCCCCGAGAAGAATCGCCATCTCGCCGCTGGGCGAGATCGCGAGCACGCGCCCACTGGGTAGCACCAAGGGCTGGGCTTCGCGATTGCCAGGCTGCGCGGAAAATAACGTGGAGGGTGCGCCATCCCACTCGGCACTGTAGACAACCGTGTCCCCGGGAGCGAACTTGGCGGAGGTGACATCCCCACGGCGAAACGTCAAACGCCGGTATGACGGTGGCTCGGGAGGTGGACTGTATCTCCGTTCATAGGAGATGCGCAACCCGAGCCCAAGCAAGATTCCAGCCAGCAACCCTGCGCCGATCCAGAGCCGGATGTGAGATGTGTTACGTGGGCGTGGATTTGGCGCGAGTGCGAAGTTACTGAAATCCATTTCTTCCCGCAACTCTTCGAGGGCCACTTTCACGTCCGCCATGGTTTGCCAGCGGCGTTCAGGATCTTTCTTCAGGCAGCGGCTGATGATGCGGTCTAGCTCCGGCGGAACATCCGCTACGGCTTGCGAGGCCGGTTGTGGATCCTTGTAGAGCACCGCCGATAGCGACGACAGCTTGGAGCCACCCGCGAACGCACGTTGGCCCGTAGCCATTTCATAGAGCACGGAGCCGAACGAAAAAACGTCGGACCGGGTGTCGACCTTCTTGCCGTCGGCCTGCTCGGGAGACATGTAGGCGACGGTTCCGAGGATAGTACCTTCCTCAGTGAGCGGGGACGCTTCGCCGTGCAGAGTTTCGGCGTAGGCGTCGGCACCGGCTGGTTCGCTGAGCTTGGCCAATCCGAAATCCAGAATCTTGACTACGCCCAGCGGCGTGACGATCACATTCGAGGGCTTCAGATCGCGATGCACGATTCCAGCCGCGTGCGCAGCGGCCAACGCATCCGCGATCTGCACGGCATACTTCAACACATCGCGGATCCGGAGCCCCTTGCGCCCGATCAGGTGATCGAGCGTATCTCCCGCCACGTACTCCATGGCGATGTATTGGATCGGCTTTCCGTCGACTTCCTGCGTGTCGATGTCGTAGATCGTGACGATGTTCGGATGGTTGAGAGATGACGCGGCCTTGGCTTCCTGCACGAAGCGTCGTTCGCGGTCTGCATTCAGGGCGGCCGTGGAGAGAATCTTGATGGCAGCAGTTCGGCCAAGACGAGAATCCACCGCCCTATAGACCACACCCATGCCACCGGCCCCCAACTTGGCCTCAATGCGGTACGAGCGAAGTGATTTGCCGATCATGCGTATAGCCCTGGAACCCTTTGGCCGCACCTTGCGGGGGCACGAAATCTACTGATTCGCGGCCGCAACAAATCAAAAATTCAAATGAAGGTCGTCACAAGACGACAAAGAAAGAACTCAAGAGAAGCAGGTGCGGACGACGATATGCTCATGCTTGCTGAGCCTGTGTGACAGCAATTCTACCGCAGAAGGGCGGTATCTTGCTCTTTACTGTGCGGGTCACATTATTCATTTGCCGAAGGACCCCCATGCGAGATCGGGCGTTGCCTTTTCATGCGCGCTGCCATTCGTTCGATGCCCTACACGGGGTGCGCCCTTTGCAACACTACACAACTGGTGGATGTCATGCTCATTGATTGAGTCTTGACATCGGGGCTGTGGCAAATAGAATGACTGACACTTCCAAATTCATCGAGGAAAATGTCATGAGGGCCTGCTACGCGCTGCGGGTGGTCTTGCTAACGATTTTTGTCTCTTCTGCACTCGCTCAATCGGGAACCAGTTCGGTAGGCGGCATCGTGCTCGACAAATCGGGCGCGGCGGTGGCCGGTGCGAAGGTGACCATCTCCAATAATGGCCAGGCGCTGCAGCGCGAAACGCAAACCGACGACTCGGGTGGATACCGCTTTCTGGCCCTGCCGCCGGGAAACTACGCTCTGACCGTAGAAAAAGCCGGGTTCCGCAAGTTCCAGCAAACCGGTCTTGAGCTTTTGGTGAACGTTGCTGCCACCAGCAACGTAAAAATGGACGTGGGAAGCGCTTCGGAGAAGGTGGAAGTTTCGGCGCAGTCTGAAACGGTGAATACCACCGACGCCTCTCTGGGCAATGCCTTCAGCGAAGTGCAGGTAAAGCAACTGCCGCTAGAAAGCCGCAACGTTCCTGACCTGCTGAGCCTGCAAGCTGGAGTGCTCTATACCGGCGGCAATCCAGACATTGACACCACCAAGGATACGCGCAGTGGAGCAGTCAACGGTGCGCGAAGCGACCAAAGCAACGTGACCCTAGACGGCATTCCGGTGAATGACAAGGGCGCCGAGGCATTCACTTCTGTGCTACCGGTCACGCTGGACTCAGTGCAGGAATTTCGGGTCACGACCACGAATTACGGCGCCGATCAAGGAGTTTCGTCCGCTGCCCAGGTCGCACTCGTTACCAAGAGCGGCACGAATTCTTTTCACGGCTCGCTTTACGAATACAATCGCAACTCTTATTTCAGTGCCAACGAGTACTTCATTAAGGCGTCGCAGATCGATAGCGGATTGCCCAACAAACCACCGCAACTCAACCGTAATATTTTCGGCGTGTCGGTCGGCGGTCCAATCCTCAAAGACCGTTTCTATTTCTTCGCGAATTTCGAAGGCTATCGCGATTCCGAAGCTATCAGCGAGGACCGAACCATCCCGACAGCGTCTTTCCGCAATGGTGTCGTCCAATACTACTGCCTTAACGGAAATACATCGACGTGCCCGGGCACTCCGGTCACTGTCAACGGGGTGACCTACACTCCTCCCGCAGGATACATGGCGCTTACTCCCGCGCAGATCACTGCGATGGATAGTCATAGCCTTGCTCCGCAACCGGGGCCAAATTCCGTTGTGATGCAATACATGGCGACCTATCCACTGCCCAACGACTTCACTGTCGGTGACGGGCTTAACACCGCGGGATACCGTTTCCGGGCAGCCACTCACACGAAGAAGAACTGGTACGTCGTCAAACTGGATTACAACCTGACGGCGAACGGGCAGCACCGGTTGTCGCTCAGCGGGGCTCTGGCCAATGAAAACGCAGCGGGTGCGCCTTTCCTGCCCAGCACACCGCCGGAGGCGACTACAGTAAACTTCAACAAAGGCCTGATCGCCAGCTACTCCGCGGTCTTCTCGCCGACATTGCTGAACAACTTCCGTTACGGCTTCGTGCGGCAAAGTCTAGGCAACCTGGGAGACTCGAACGTGCCTTGGAATTATCTGAACTTCGACCAAGGCGTCACCCGCTCTTCTTCATTCCAGCGCCCGATCAACAACTTCACGGACGATCTATCCTGGGTGCACGGTAAACATACCTGGCAATTCGGCGTTCAGTTGGCCTTCCTGCGAAATCCGGAAAGCAATCTGAACAATTCCTTCAGCGCCGGCTTCGCCAATCAGGACTGGATGCTGAACTCCGGCATATCGCAATCTACCAACACGGATCCGCTCAATCCACTAAACAACAAACTTCCAGGAGTGGACCCTTCGTTCGTTAGCAACTACGACAGTTCCATCGCGGGTCTGCTGGGAATGATCACGTTGGGAAATGCGGTTTACAACTACGACCGCAGCGGCGGCACGCTGGCTCCAGGGGCGCCAGTCGCACGTCGTTTCGCTGAAGATTCTTACGAGATGTATGCCCAAGACACCTGGAAGGTGAAGCCGAATCTCACGTTGACTCTCGGCCTGAGATACTCACTGTTCTCTCCGCCTTGGGAAACGAATGGTTTGCAAGTCGGCACCAACATCAATCTCGGGAACTGGTTCAACGCGCGAGGCGCGGGCATGCAGCAGGGCATCCCCTCCAACGCCCAGCCGCTGATTTCGTACGATTGGGCCGGCCCCGCCAACGGCAAGCCCGGCTACTACGGCTGGGACCACAAGGACTTTGGTCCTAAAGTCGCCTTCGCCTGGTCTCCGAATTTTTCCGGTGGATGGCTGGAGAAGATCTTTGGGGCCACCGGTACCAGCAGCATTCGCGGCGGATTCGGGATGGTGTACGACCGCGCTGGAGAAAGCTTGGTCGATACGTTCGATCAGAATGGGTCGTTCGGTCTGTCGACCCAGCTGAACAATCCGTCGGACCACGAAACCTCTGTGATCGCGCCGCGGCTCACCAGCATGAACGCGATTCCGCAAAATGACTATCAGGGCACGCACATTATCGAACCGGCGCCCCCCGGTGGCTTCCCGCAACAGTATCCAGTGGGATTGGGCGCGATTAGCTGGGGCATCGATCCGAACCTGAAGACGCCGTATTCTTACACCTTGGATTTTGCAGTGAGCCGCCAGCTGAAATCGAATTTCAGCCTGGATCTCGCCTACGTGGGGCGGATGTCTCATCGCCTGCTGGCGCAGGACGATCTGGCCATGCCGCTCGACATCGTTGATAAGCAGTCAGGGCTCGATTACTTCACAGCGGAGAGAGGGCTGGCGCAGGTGTTCCGTCCGCAATTGCTGGCCGGGGTACCGAACCCAACCCAATCGTTCAATCCGAGTCAGGTTTCGGCCAAAGTGCAACAGTTCTGGAGCAATCAGATTCAACCGTTGGTCGCCGGAGGTGCTTATCCGCTGACTGGCTGCACCGGTGGAGCAAACCTAAGCACGCAGAATCCAGTGATCTTCGCGTTCGACACTTTCTGCGGGACGGCCTTCAACGACTCTCTGGCCCTCTACAACCTGGATTACAACGGTTTCACCGACGCTAACATTCCGAGCCAGACGTACTTCACGTCGGGCGGACAGTATTCCTACTACGCCCAGCAATTCAGTTCGCTCTTTGCGTGGCGTTCGATGGCTTGGTCAAACTACAACGCTCTGCAGGCGACCTTGCGCCATGCCATGTCGCATGGTGTCCAATTCGACCTGAACTACACCTATTCCAAGGCGATTGATATTTCGTCCGACGCGGAGCGGGTCGGCCCCGCCAGCAGCGGCAGCCTGCTGGGTTTGAATAACAACATCATCAACGCCTGGAATCCAGCGGCGCAAAAGGGCGTGGCATCGTTTGACGCGACACATCAGATCAACTCCAACTGGGTGGTGGAGCTCCCCTTCGGCCGCGGTCGGTTGCTGGGAAAAAATTCCAACCGTGCGCTCGACGCGATCATCGGCGGATGGCAGGTCTCCGGGGTCTTCCGCTGGACCAGCGGTTTCCCGGTCACCGTCGATAACGGCTTCAGCGCCTTCCCCACGAACTTCGAGATGGAGGGAAACGCCGACCAGGTTGGTCCCGTGAAGACCGGAGTGTATCTGAACACTCCCACGCAGACTGCCGGGGTGCTGAATCCTGGTCCTAATATCTTTGCGAACGGTGAGTTGGCCATCAATTCTTTTTCCTACGCATGGGCCGGCGAATCGGGTGCGCGCAACCCGATTCGGGGTGACGGCTATTTCGGAATTGACCTCGGCCTGGCCAAGCGCTGGATCATGCCCTGGAGCGACAAACAGAGCCTGCAGTTCCGCTGGGAAGCATTCAACCTCACCAACACTGCGCGTTTCGACGCGCAATCAGCCTTGCTCTCGGACTCGCTGGGACTGGGCAGCGCCAGCTCGTTCGGGAATTACTCGGGGTTGTTAAACAATCCTCGCATCATGCAATTCGCGCTCCGGTTCGAGTTCTGAGGAGGGACGGCTCGTTTCACTTGATGCTTTCGGGCGCCGGAACGTCGACCCAGCCGCGCGTGCGATGGCTTCGCATTTCGGCATCGAGGATCCTCAACTGCCGCAACCCATCGGCGAACTGCGGATACTCGAGCGCTACGCCGGTTGCACCAATGGAAGAGTAGAAGCGCCGGAAGACTTGCTTGAATGTGTCGTCGTAACCCTCGCTGTGGCCGCCAGGCAGGTCGGCGAACCCGCGCGCCGCGGGTTTCAGCAGTGAAGGATCCTTGATGAAAATCCGGTTGCCGTCATCGCGGTGACCGGACCAGAGTTCGTCGGGCCGCTCCTGGTCCCACGCGACGGAAGAACGCGTGCCATAGACTTCAATGCTGAGACGGTTCTTGCGTCCAGCGGAGACCTGGCTGGCCGTGACGCAGCCTCGCGTACGTGTTCCCATGCGAAAGATCACGGCTCCGAAGTCTTCCGTATCGACCGGCGTCTCAATGTAGTCTTCCGGGCCCAGCAGTTTGTTCGCGAAGGTTTCGACGGAATGCTTGGGCTGCTTTCGCGTGGGATGGAAGGTCTGAAGATCGGCACAGAGCGACTTCACGCGCAGGCCAGTGATGTGCTCGGCCATATCAAACCAGTGCGAGCCGATATCCGCCATGCAACGCGAGGGGCCTCCGGCCTTGGTCTCGACGCGCCAGTTCCAATCTGTGTCGTACAGCAGCCAGTCTTGGGAATAGGTGCCCTGGACAACCAGAATGTCACCCAGATCTCCAGCTTCGCGCATCGCGCGCATCTGCTGCACCACAGGGTAGTAGCGCAAGTTGTGGCAGACGCAATTCCGCAATCCCAGCTTCGCGGCCAGTGAAACCAGCTCTCCGCCTTCTTCCACGCTCGTGGCCAGCGGTTTTTCGCAGAGCACGTGCTTGCCTGCGTTGAGGGCATCCTTCGCCATGGAGAAATGCTGCGCGTTGGGCGTGCAAATGTGGACTGCGTCGATGGCCGGATCTCGCAGGATCTCGCGGTAGTCGGTGGTAATGGTGGGGACGGAAAAGCCCGTGCCGAGTCTTCGCGCTGCGTCGGCACTTCTGCCCGCGATCGCAGCCGCCTCGACGGATTCCGTCCGCCGCACCGCCTCAAGATGTACGCGGCCCATAAAGCCGGTGCCGAAAATCGCTGTTTTGATCTGCTTCATCGTGGTTTCTCTCGCTCCCAGTCGGTCAAGACGACGCTAAGCCATTCAAGCTAGGTCCACCAGGCAGCACCCGGCTTTTCGCGGATGACGATCCCGTTTAGAAAAATGGCCGCTTTGGTCAATCCCTCCTCTGGGGAGAGCAGACTGTCCTCGTGCTCGATGGAAACAACGTAATCGTAGCTAAACATGCGCAAGGTAGAAATCAGCTCGCTCCAGAACTCGACACCGTGCCCGTAGCCGCAAGTACGGAAGATCCATGCGCGGTCACGCTCTTGCGTGTAGGGTTTGGTGTCGAGCACGCCCGTGCGCGGAAGGTTGCTGGCGTACATCTGAGTGTCTTTTGCGTGAACGTGGAAGATAGCTTCCTGAAGCACACGCACGGCGGCGATGGGGTCGATGCTCTGCCAGAAGAGATGGCTTGGATCGTAGTTGCATCCCACATTCGGTCCAGCAATGGAGCGTAGCCGCAACATCGTCTCAGGGTTATACACGACGAACCCGGGATGCATCTCGACCGCAATCTTCACGCCGTGGTCGGCGGCGAACTTCGCGTGCTCGATCCAATAGGGCGCGACTACTTCACTCCACTGCCAGTCAAGCACCTTGAGGTAGTCGGGCGGCCATGGGCACGTGACCCAGTTGGGAGCCGTAGCATTGGGCGAGTCGCCTGGACATCCGGAAAAATCGACCGTGATGGGGACGCCGAGCTTCTCGGCCAGCAGAATCGTCTTACGGCTCACTTCACGATCCTGCCTCGCGCGGTCCTTATCGGGATGCAGTGGGTTGCCGTGACAACTCAGCGCGCTGATCTTCGTGCCGTGATCCGCCAGAACCCTCTGAAACTCCACAAGGGCGGCGGGATTTTCGAGCATCGAGAGTTTGCAGTGTGCATCGCCCACGTAGTTCCCCGTGCCCAGTTCGACGGTATCAATATGGAGTGCAGCGAGTTTCTTGAGGACGACCGTCAGCGGCAGTTGCGACAGCAGAGGAGTAAAGACCCCAACGCGCATACCTGTTCTCTCCTGAAATCGACCGGCAACATTCTATCGCAGACGCCTTATGTTACCTTTTAGATCGACTGGACTCGGCTTTCATGCCCAGACAGTCTCACGAAACGAATTTGTTGGAGGGAGATCGCTTGCGTCCAGCTCGAATCGCTTCCATCCTCATTCTGTTTTTGCCTGTGCTGATAGCCGCGCAGAATCAGGCGGCCGTGGATCCCTCGCTCCCGCCTCCACCGCATGAGAAGCAGGTGCGTCTCAAGCACGTGCTGGTAATCGGTCAGACCAAAGGATTTGAGCACGACTCGGTTTCCGATGGGATGGTTGCCATCTACAACCTGGGCCGTGAAAGCGGCATCTGGGATGCCACCCTACGCACGGATGTCGAGCTGATCACGAAAAAGGATCTGGGAAGAAACGCGAAGAATCTCAATTACTTCGATGCCCTGGTCTTTGTGAGCACGACGGGCGAGCTTGACCTCGACGACGGCCAGAAGGCCGATATGATGTCGTTCATCCAAGACGATGGAAAGGGCTTTGTCGGGGTTCACGCTGCGCTCGATACCAACTACAAATGGCCAGAATACGGGGAAATGATCGGCGGATGGTTCGATCAGCATCCGTGGTCCACGTTCAACGCCCCGATCGTCAACGAAGACCAGACCTTTCCCGCAGTGCGCCATTTTCCCAAAGCATTTCTGAAGTACGATGAAATCTATCAGCCGAAGGAATGGTCGCGCGATAAGGTCAATGTGCTGCTCAGTCTCGATCCGTCGAAGCTGAACTATGCCAACAACCCGCGCATCCACCGAACCGATCATGATTTCGCAGTGGCTTGGGACAAAATGTATGGCAAAGGGCGCGTTTTCTATTCGACTCTTGGCCACACGGAGGAAGCGTGGAGTGACCCGGATATCCGCAAGATGTATTTTGAAGCGATCAAGTGGGTGCTGGGCATGACCGAAGGAAGCACAACATCTCATCCGCGGCGGCAACCGTCGGCTGACCAGCACTGAGGCCCAGATGAGCTTTCGACATTCAACTCAACATAGTTCCACTCTAGCGGTGTTGCTCGTGAGCGCTGCGGTTTGCGCGGCGCAAGCCCCGGCCAACAGCAAGCCAGTCAACGGGGTCGAGCAAATCGCGGCCGCGGCGAAAGCGTACTCACCAGATCTGGTGCAGCAAGGGAGGGCCCTGTTCCGCAAGGATTGCTCTTTTTGCCACGGGCGCGATGCCGGCGGCGGAGAGAGCGGCCCAGACCTGACGCGCTCAAAGCTGGTGACTGCCGACATTGATGGAGACAAGATCGCGCCGGTCGTGCGCAATGGACGGCCCGACAAAGGTATGCCGCCCTTTGATCGTTCGGATCAGGAAATTGCCAGTCTCGTGGCCTTTATCCACACTCAGCAAAACAATGCGCTCGCGAGCGGCGGACGCAAAAGTGGTGGACGGAAGGGTGTGGATGCATCGGATCTGCAGACCGGAAACGCCGACGCTGGCAAGCGCTACTTCGAGGGCGCGGGCGGATGTGCAGGGTGCCATTCGCCAACCGGCGACCTTGCGGGAATCGCATCGCGTTACACCGGTCTTGAACTCGAGGAGCAGATGCTGTATCCGAAGCACGCGAAATCGAAGGTCTCAGTTACCCCTGCTTCTGGTCAAACCATCACCGGCACTTTGGGATATCTCGATGAGTTTACCGTTGGCCTTATCGATTCCACGGGTACCTATCGATCGTGGCGGACTCGCGATGTGCAATACAAAGTGGACGCGGCTCTCGATGCTCATGTGGAACAGTTCCCGAAATACACCGATGCCGATGTCCACAATCTGATGGCGTATTTGCAAACTTTGCGCTAGCGCGAAACTCTGTTTCTGGTGAGAAGTCTGGGGGATATCTTTCGATATGAATTTTGCGAGACGTGCCTGTTTAGTTGCCGTGAGCGCCCTGGTCGCGCTCGCGTGGTCTGGTGTGGTACTGGCGCAAGGGGCGGATGAGCAAATGCTTCTGCATCCGCCGGCCGACAGTTGGCCGGGGTACCACGGGGACTATTCCGGCAGACGGCACAGTTCACTGAATCAGATCACGCCGCAGAACGTAGGTGCTCTCACTCTGGCCTGGGCTTTTCAGACGAATCAGGGTTCGCCCATCAAGTCTTCGCCGTTGCTGGTCGATGGCATTCTCTACTTCACTGTTCCCGACAATATTTGGGCCGTAGACGCGCGCTCTGGTCACCTGATCTGGCGCTACAACAAACCGACGACCCAAGGTGAGCACATCGGGAATCGCGGCGTAGCGATATACAAAGGTTCTCTCTTCTTCTCGGCACCCGATGCACACCTGGTATCGCTCAACGCGAAAGACGGAACCGTCCGTTGGAAAGTTGAGGTTGGAGACGTCACGAAGGGATATTGGACCAGCATGGCACCTCTCATTGTGGGAAACCATGTGCTCATCGGGGTCTCCGGCGACTTTGATAATTTGAGCGGTTATCTGCGGTCGATTGATCCGGAAACGGGCGCAACGCAGTGGCAGTGGGATTCCACGCCTCCAGCTGGAAGGCCGAATCAAACGACCGGCGGTATGACGTGGATGACAGGCACGTATGATCCCGCTCTCAATCTTGTGTACTGGGGAACGGGAAATCCGACTCCTGTGCTGAACGGCTCAACCCGGCCCGGCGACGATCTCTATACGTGTTCCATCGTTGCGCTCAATCCCGATACAGGCAAACTCGTTTGGTCTTTCCAGCCCTCGCCGCACGACACGCACGACTGGGATGCGGTGGAGACTCCAGTACTGGTGGATGGAGATTTTCACGGCGAGCGGAAGAAGATGTTGATGCAGAGTTCGCGGAACGGCTACTTCTTTGTTCTCGACCGCACCAATGGGAAGAACCTGTTGACCGTTCCTTTCGGGCCGGTGAACTGGACCCTCGGAGTGGATAGGCAAGGTCGCCCGATTCCAAATCCTGCCAAGGAGCCGGCTCCCGATGGACGGCTCATTGCGCCCGACGAGGGTGGCATGACCAACTACCGTTCCCCCAGCTTCGACCCCAAGAATGGCTTATTTATTGTCAGCGCCCATCCCAGCTGGAGCCTTTACTTCGCCAAGCCGGCCGACGGAGTCTACGGATGGGCGGGCGCGGACTATGACGTCTGGGGCCAGGGCGTGATCGATGCCATCGACTACCAGACGGGCAAGATACGCTGGAGCCATGAACTTGGGCCCGAGGGGTCGGGCTCGGGGGTGTTGACGACGGACTCTGGTCTCACCTTCACCGGCGATGCGATGGGCAACTTCCTGGCGTTGGATTCGAGCGACGGCAAGACGCTTTGGCACGCAGGTTCAGGCTCGCATATTGTGAGTTCACCGATTACCTACGAACTCGACGGGCGTCAGTTCGTGCTGTCCAGCAGCGGCAGCGTGCTGTTTGCGTGGGCGCTCCCGCAAGGGCACTAAAGCTCTCCAAAGCAAGTCTTTGAAAGACATGCTTTCCTCACTTGGGGAAGCAAATCGCCGAATTGGTCACTCCGCGGCGGTTTCTCGCCGCGCCGAACGTAAAAGACCGATACGAACTCTGAATCCTTTTTACGGGTGCTGAAATCTATTGCGGATAACTGCGCGTGCTGTGTCCGACCGCCGCCTGACAACAACCAATTGTTTTTGTTCCAGATTTGGGAGAACTGTATGGCGAAGAGAATGATCCTGATGTTAGTCGTGATGGCCGCACTTTTAGGGGGCCTCGGATTTGCAAAATTCCGGCAGGTTGAAGCCGCGATTGCCCAGGGCGCAAGCTTTCAGCCCCCGCCAACTGCCGTGACCACAGTGGTCGCTCAGAAACAGACATGGCCCTCGACGTTGTCGATCATCGGTACGGCAGCCGCGATCGAGGGGGTTACGGTGAGTGCCGACCTGCCGGGCACGATCGACAAAATTCATTTCGAATCGGGCCAATGGGTGCACGAGGGGGACATTCTGGTCGAACTCGACACCCGCCAGGAACGGGCGCAGTTGGCCAGTCTGGAGGCGCAGCGCGATTTGGCCAGGATCAACTACGGCCGGGCTCAGGAACTGGTAAAGGCGGGTGTTATTTCCCGTTCGGAGTATGACAATGCCTCCGCCCAGCAGAAGGCCACTGAGGCACAGGTCGGTGACATTCGCGCCGCGATTGCGCGTAAGACGATCCACGCTCCGTTCGCGGGATTGTTGGGAATTCGTCAGGTCAGCCTGGGACAGTATCTCGCGGCGGGCCAGGCGATTGTTCCCCTGCAATCTCTGAGTCCGATCTATGTGAACTTTGGCGTGCCCCAGCAAGAGACACCCAAAGTGATACCCGGTCATGTTCTACGCGTCACGAACGGCGATCTGCCAGGCATGGCTTTCACCGGCCGGATTACTGCACTCGATTCGATCATCAACGAACAGACGCGAAACATTCAGGTGCAGGCCACGGTCACGAACAAAGACAACAAATTGCGTCCTGGAATGTTTGTGCAAGTCGAACTGCCGTTGGGCCAGCCGCGCCAGGTGGTTCCGTTGCCCGCGTCGGCTATTAACTATGCGCCCTACGGGGACTCGGTGTTCATCGTCGCCGAAATGAAAGACGCGAAGGGGAACACATATCGCGGGGTGCGCCAGCAAGTGGTCAAAGTCGAGGGCTCTCGCGGCGATCAAGTTGCCATCACTTCTGGTATCAACCCGGGAGATGAGGTTGTGAGCTCTGGAGTGTTCCGGCTGCGCAATGGCGCGCCGGTTCAAGTGAACAACACGGTGAAACCCGAAAACAGTGCCAGTCCCAAGCCTGAGGATAGCTAAACGTCACGGCTAAACCTGGCTTGTCCCGGGAGGAACGTCCATGAAGTTCACGGATTTATTTGTTAAGCGTCCGGTTTTGGCGATCGTCG
The DNA here is from genome assembly GCA_036521895.1 of Candidatus Sulfotelmatobacter sp. Taxonomy (GTDB): domain Bacteria; phylum Acidobacteriota; class Terriglobia; order Terriglobales; family Acidobacteriaceae; genus Sulfotelmatobacter. The sequence goes on from DATDGW010000560.1 coordinate 26,787, forward strand.
TAAACCTGGTCATCCTGATCGCGGGGTTGCAAGCGATTCGATCGCTCAGTGTGCGACAGTATCCGCGCAGCGATATTGCGGTCGTGCAGGTTACGACGGTTTATGTCGGCGCGAACGCCGATCTGGTTCGTGGTTTCATTACGACGCCGATCGAGCGTGTCATTGCCAGCGCGGATGGCATCGACTACATGGAGTCGACGAGCGCACAGGGCTTGAGCACGATCCAGGTGCACCTGAAGATCAACTACGACACAACCACGGCTTTGACTCAGATCCAGGCGAAGGTAGCGCAGGTCCGCAATGATCTTCCTCCGGATGCTCAAGTTCCGGTGATCGATCTGGAGACCGCCGACACTCAGTTTGCGGCGGTGTACCTTGGATTCTCCTCCGCCGACCTCGATCAAAATCAAATCACCGACTACTTGACGCGTGTAGTGCAGCCCAAGCTGAGCGCGATCAGCGGTGTGCAGCGCGCCGACATCTTGGGAAACCGCACGTTCGCGATGCGCATCTGGCTGAAGCCCGAGGAGATGGCTGCGCGTGGGGTCTCTCCCTCCGATGTGCACGACGCCCTGTCGCGCAATAACTATCTGTCGGCTCTTGGGAGCACCAAGGGTTCCATGGTCTCGGTGAATCTGGTGGCTAACACTGACCTGCGGACCCCCGACGAATTTCGCCAGATGGTGGTGAAACAGCAGAACGGCGTGGTTGTTCGACTCGGAGAAATTGCGGATGTGGTGCTGGGCGCCGAGAACTATGACCAGGATGTCCGCTTCAACGGCGAGACCGCCACATTTATGGGTGTCTGGGTTCTACCCACTGCCAATTCGCTGGAAGTAATTCGCAACGTACGCCAGGCGCTGCCGGCCATTCAGCAGCAATTGCCCACAGGCATGAAGCTGGGAGTTCCGTACGACTCAACGGAATACATCCAGGACGCGATCAACGAAGTGCTGCACACGTTGGTGGAGACGCTGTTGATCGTGGTGGTCGTGATCTTCCTGTTCCTCGGTTCGTTCCGTTCCGTGCTGATTCCGGTGATTGCGATTCCGATCTCGCTGATCGGAGCCGTGTTTCTCATGCTCCTGGCCGGTTTCACGATCAATCTTCTGACGCTGCTGGCGATTGTGCTTTCAGTGGGCTTGGTGGTGGACGATGCGATCGTCATGGTGGAGAACGTCGAGCGCCACCTGCACTTGGGCAAGTCACCATTCCAGGCGGCGAAGGACGCCGCTCGTGAACTGGTCGGACCGATCATCGCCATGACGATTACGCTCGCTGCGGTCTACGCGCCGATCGGGATTCAAGGCGGGTTGACGGGCGCGCTGTTCCGCGAGTTCGCATTCACGTTGGCTGGCGCGGTCGTCGTGTCGGGCATCGTTGCTCTTACCTTGTCGCCGATGATGGGTTCGAAGCTGCTGCGCTCCGGGGACACGGAGCGGGGTTTCGCCGGAATCGTCAACCGGCGCTTCGAGAGCGTGCGCATCGTGTATGCCCGGCTGCTGGAGGGCACGTTAAAGTATCGTCCGGTGGTGCTCACGCTTTGGGCGATTGTGGCTGTGCTGATGATTCCGTTTTATATGTTTTCCCAGCGGGAACTGGCCCCGGCAGAGGATCAAGGGGTGGTGTTCGGCGTAATTCAATCGGCTCCCAACGCCACCCTGGACCAGACAAATCTGTTCACTCAGCAGGTCTACGACGTGTATCACTCGTTCCCGGAAAGCGCGAGCGTCTTTCAGATCACGAATCCCAATGGAGGCTTCGGGGGCATGGTCACCAAGCCGTGGAGCCAGCGCACGAAGACGACGCAACAGTTGCTTGTGGAGTCAAGCGGCGCGCTGTCCAAGATTTCTGGAGTGCGGGTCATTCCGTTGACGCCACCACCTCTTCCCGGAGGAGGTAATTTCCCGGTCGATTTCGTGATTGCATCCGCGGCTGAGCCGGAGCAGGTCAGCCAACTGGCCGAGCAGATCGTAAAGAAGGCTATGGCCAGCGGCATTTTCATCTTTGCCGACACGGATGTGAAGTTCGACCAGCCACAAACGGAAGTTGTCTTTGACCGCGACAAGCTTCGTTCGCAGGGCGTAGATCTGAGCCAGGTTGGTCAGGACCTCTCCACCATGCTGGGCGGAAACTACGTCAACCGCTTCAGCATTCAGGGCCGCAGCTACAAGGTGATCCCGCAGGTAAAACGCGTGGAGCGGCTGACTCCAGATCAGCTGTCACAAATTTACGTGAAGGGTTCTTCAGACAAGCTTGTGCCGCTCTCGACGTTTGCCAGTCTGCGAACGACGACCGAGCCCCGATCGCTCAACAAGTTTCAGCAGCTGAACGCAGTGCGCATTCAGGGCGTTATTCCGCCGCCGGTGCCTCTCGATCAGGCGCTGACGTTTCTGGAAAACGAAGCCAAGCAGGTTCTGCCCCAAGGGTTCACCGTCGACTACGCGGGTGAGTCTCGCCAATTGCGGGTGGAAGGCAGCAAATTCCTGGGCACGTTCTTGCTTTCTGCCGTCCTGATCTATCTGGTGCTCGCGGCGCAATTCGAAAGCTTCCGCGATCCCTTCATCATTTTGGCTGGTTCTGTTCCGCTGGCCATCTCGGGCGCGCTTGCGTTCTCGTTCCTGGGGTTCACGACTCTCAACATCTACAGCCAGGTCGGATTGATCACTCTCGTCGGTCTGATTGCCAAGAACGGAATTCTGATCGTGGAATTCGCAAACCATCTGCAGGAAACTGGCCTCAGCAAGCTTGAGGCCATTGCCGGAGCTGCGAGCACGCGGCTACGTCCGATCCTGATGACCACCGCCGCAACTGTCTTCGGACATTTCCCGCTCGTGCTGGCGAAGGGTCCGGGTGCAGGAGCGCGAAACAGCATCGGCATCATGCTGGTGAGCGGCATGATTATCGGCACGGTTTTCACGTTGTTTGTGGTGCCGTCCATTTACATGCTGGTTGCGAAGACTCACGTACGGATCGAGAGCGAAGAAGAGGTCCCTCTCGGCGAGCCGGCTGAAACTGCAGCCTGATTGAGTAGCTCCAAGAGACCAGGTGTGATTTCGGCGGCGCTACGCTTACGCTCCGGAATCGCCATTCATTGAACTAGAAGAGCCATTCCGAGCGACTTCTTCGGATAGACTGTTTGGACCGAGTGGTCACAGTCGGCCGGGGGAGTTGCTCATTTTCATGAAACTCGATCAAGGATTACTGCACAGCCTTCCCAAGGTTCTCTTGCACGAGCATTTGGATGGTGTGCTGCGGCCTCAGACGGTAATTGAGTTGGCCAGAGACGCGCATTATACCGACCTTCCAACAGACTCGGCCCAGGCCTTATCCGAGTGGTTCTTTCGCGGAGCAAATCAAGGGAGTCTGGCGAAATATCTTGAGGGCTTTGCTCACACCATCGCCGTGATGCAGACCGAAGAGGCGCTACAACGCGTCGCGTATGAGCAAGCCGAGGATCTGAGCCGGGATGGAATGGTATATTTCGAGACTCGCTTTGCGCCCGTTTTTCATGCCCAGAAGGGATTGACGCATCAGCGGATTGTTTCGGCAGTGCTGAAAGGACTGGAGCGGGGACGAAAAGACTTCGGGATTTCCTCCGGGTTGATCATCTGCGCGATGCGCAACATGAATACTTCACTGGAAATGGCGGAACTTGCTGTCGACTTTCGCGCGCGCGGAGTGGTCGGTTTCGATCTGGCGGGCGAGGAAGGTGGGTATCCACCCAAAAAACATGTGGACGCCTTTCATTACATCCAGCGCGAGAACTTCAACATCACGATTCATGCCGGCGAGGGCTACGGGAAAGAATCGATCTGGCAGGCGATTCAATATTGCGGGGCGCATCGCATCGGGCATGGAACGCGCCTGATCGACGATATTGCGGTGGTCGACGGCAAAGCGGTGAAGTTGGGCGACCTGGCTCAATATGTTCTCGACAAGCGCATTCCGCTCGAGATCTGCCTGCTTAGCAACGTTCATACCGGCGCTACTCCCAGCCTGGCGGAGCATCCCTTCAAGATTCTTTATCAAGAAAAATTCCGAGTGACTTTGAATACGGACAACCGCTTGATGAGCCGTACTTCGATGACTCAGGAATTTGAGGCCGCTGCGGAAACCTTTGGACTCTCCCTGGCGGACTTTGAAAAGATCACCATCAACGCGATGAAGAGTGCGTTCCTGCCTTACACGCAGCGCTGCGATTTTATCTACTCAGTTATCAAGCCCGGTTACGCCCGAATCCGGGAGTCGATAGCATCCCAAACTTCCCATTAACTTCGCGCAGTGCACGGAGATTTCATGTGCAATCGCCCTAGGCATCTGTGCTTAACACTCGCGCTATATGCGATCTGTTGCAGCCATCTTTCGGGCCAGGCCGCAATGCAGGCTGGGCCGATACGAATCAAAGTCGTCGTGGTGACCATGTTTGAGCGTGGCGAGGACACTGGCGACACTCCGGGCGAATTCCAGCTCTGGGTCGAACGTGAGCATCTCGATCAGATTGTTCCGCTACCTTCGGGGTATCACCACGTGCGCTTGAATAAGGCCGGAGTTCTCGGCATGGTCACTGGAGTGGGAACCGCCAAGGCCGCGGCATCGGTGATGGCATTGGGCCTCGACCCACGTTTCGATTTGTCCAAGGCTTACTGGATTGTCGCAGGTATTGGCGGTGGAGATCCGGCGGACGTCTCGGTTGGGTCAGCGATTTGGGCGGATCATGTGGTGGATGGCGACCTGGCGTTCGAGATCGACGCGCGTCAGATTCCTGCGAGTTGGCCGACCGGCTATGTTCCTCTGCGGAAGGGGACGCCTTACGAACCACCTGCCGCTGACCTCTACGGGGAAATCTACACCCTCGACCCGGGACTAGTAGGCTGGGCGTTCCATCTCACACAAGACGTCCCGCTGGGCGATTCCGATTCCTTACGCAGGTCACGGGCACGCTTTGCAGGATTCCCGAATGCGCTGAAGCCCCCGTTCGTTGCGAGAGGCGACACCTTATCGGCGAGTACTTTCTGGCATGGTTCCAAGATGGATGAATGGGCCAATGCGTGGACTCGCTACTACACCGGCGGCAAAGGAAATTACATGGTTGCAGCGATGGAAGATTCGGGCACTCTGCAGGCTCTCACGTTTCTGAATCAAGCTGGGCGCGTTGATCTGCAACGGGTTCTCGTCTTGCGAACGGTCAGCAACTACGACCGCGAAGCGCCCGGAGTGCCGGTTTCGGAAAGCCTGCAAGAGATGGTTTCCGGGAACTACTCAGCTTATTTGCCGGCTCTGGAAGCTGCGCAGATCGTCGGAGATAAAGTGGTGCGCGATCTCGTGGGGCATTGGGCGGATCGGGAATCGACGATTCCTCATCTCCCTTAGTTATGGCTGGTTCGGAGCGCCTCACGCGGACAGAGTCGCGAGGGTCTCAGCCAGTATAAGCGTTCCACGAGCAATATCTTCCAGGGACGCGTACTCGTCGGGACGATGGCTGTACCCGTTGCGGCAGGGGATGAACAACATGGCGACGGGGGCGATGCGCGCCATGAAAAGCGAATCGTGGTAGGCGCGACTGACCATGGGAATGAAGTTCATTTTGTGTTTGCGACACGATTGAGAAAGCGTCTCGATGATTTCTGGAGCGCAGTCCGCGGGGGCGTCGGCGTTGACCAACTCGCTGTTAACCGACACTTGCCGCTTTGCCGATATCGAACGACAAGTGGCTGCAATCGCACGCATGACGAGATCGCGGCGTTGCAGATCCGTGTCACGGATATCCACGGAAAGGCGAACCCGGCCCGGAATACTATTGACGGCGCCGGGAAACACATCGCAAATGCCGACGGTCGCGACCGTGTCGATGGCTCCACTAGTACGTGCAGCGTTTTCAATTGCCAGAATCAACTCAGCTGCAGCGCAGAGTGCGTCGTGGCGGTCGGGCATGAGAACACCACCGGCGTGTCCACCCGAACCTTCGATCAGAATGTGCAGGCTCGCAGGGGCTGCGATTTTCGCAACGATACCGAGAGGAATCTGCTGCTGCTCCAGCAACGGACCTTGCTCGATGTGCAGCTCCAGGAACGCTTTGTAGTATCCAAGCGGCAGCTTTACCTGCTCAAGTTCACCCGCAAACCCGGCCCGCTTGCGAACCTCGTCCACCGTCGTGCCGTCGTTGTCTTTTAGTCCTCGGGCTGCCTCCGGCGAAAGCGTGCCCGAGAGTAACCGGCTTCCCAGACATCCGATTCCGAAGCGTGTCGGTTCTTCCGAGGTGAAAATTAGCAACTCTATCGAATGCCTGGGGCGAAACCCGCTCTGCTGCAAAGCCCGGACCGCTTCCAAACCTCCCATCACGCCCACAACGCCGTCGTATTTCCCGGCGTTTGGAATCGCATCGAGATGCGAGCCAGTTCCGACTGCCGAGGCAGACGGATCAGCGCCATTCCAGCGTGCGAAAGTATTTCCAACGGCATCCTGGCGCACGGCCAGGCCGGCATCCTCACACCGCGTTTTCATCCATGCACGTGCCTTTAGATCAGACGGGGTGAAAACCACTCGAGTCACAACCGGCGGCTTAGCCTCAGAGATCAAAGCCAGAGCTTCAATTTCGGACTGCAGCCGATTTCCATTGATCTTCAGGCTCATCGATGCGAGCCCGCCAAGGGATGGCGGTTCCAATCTTTGTAAATGAGATATTTTGCGGGAACCTTGCCGATCGCTCCGAACCACTGCGGGCACCACGGTCCCATCCAGATGAAGTCTCCCGTGCTCACGGGATACCAAGAGTCGCCGAGCCGGTAAATTCCGCCACCTTCGAGCATGAGGAGCCCGTGCTCCATCACATGCATTTCAACCATGCTCAGTGCGGCCCCGGGCTGATAGACCATGGTATTCACGGCGAAGTCGAAACTCACCTCATCTGGCAGCAGACACTTGACCTGCAGGTCGGGATCGTCGCCGAGCGGATGTGACGAGACCGCATCTTCGCTCGAGATAATCAAGTGAGGTGGCTCGGTCGAGTCGAGATGGAGATAGCTCTTCTCGATGACCGCAAGACGGCTCACTTTTGTAGCCACTACTTCATGACGGAATCCTTCGGGAAAGTACGCGTAACCGTTCGGGCCAAGCGTCTTCGATTTGCGATCGCCTTCTACCTTCGCGCCGCCTGCGATCACGAAAATGAAGCGTTGCGCAGAAGTAGGCCCGAGTTCTCCGCCAACTTCGAACTCAGCTGTGTACTGGGTAAACTTGGCGCCCACGGCCGGGCTGACGTGCACGATCGCGGCGCCGCCCTTCATTCCCGGCAGAGTTGTGCGCACAAAAGTATCGGGAGTCAGCAGCAGATGGTTCGGTTTTTGCGAGCTTCGAGTCCGGCCAAGATTATGCACAGTTTGTCCTTTTGTAGAATTCGGGGGACGAAGCGAGCTGATCAAGAAGATGTAAGCCACATACAATCGCCTTCTCAACGTCGTCTTGTGTGACCGATTCAGCGGGATCGTGGCTGATTCCACCGGGGCTGCGGAGAAAAATCATCGCGCTCGGAACTTTCTCAGCCATGATCATGGCATCGTGACCAGCACCGCTCACCATCCGATGCCGCGTGCATCCCGCCTTGGCGATCGCTTGTTCGATCTCCCCAATGAAGAACGGGTCCAGGGAGACAGCGGGCTGGCTCAACAGGCGACTTTCGCGGACGGTTAGCCCGCGATGAGTAGCGATTCCTTGAGCTTGGCGAAGGAGTTCCCCTACCGCGCGAGTGCGAATCTCGTCAGAAAGGTGGCGAACGTCGAGTGTCAGGCGTGCTTGACCGGCGATGACGTTGGTGGCTCCGGGCTTTGCGTCGATCTTTCCAACCGTTGCCACCAGACCGGGGACTTCTAGGGCACAACGTTCTACCACGCCGATCCACTGTGCCGCGCCGGCGATCGCATCGCACCGAAAATGCATCGGCGTTGTGCCGGCATGGTTGGCATGGCCCAGGAATGTCAACTCTAACCGGGTCTGTCCGGCGATGCCTTCGACTGCTGCGAGGGGAAGATTCAATCTTTCGAGAACGGGTCCCTGCTCGATATGAAACTCGAGATAACCGATAACGTCGCGTTGCAACTCCGCCCGAGAAATCTCAGCGGGATCGAGTCCGAACTCTTGGATTGCTTTTCGCATCGAGATGCTTCGCGCATCCTGAAGGTCGAGAAGTTCTTCATCCAACCGGCCCACCAGTGCACGGCTGCCGATAAACGGAGTTCCGAAACGCACGCCTTCCTCCTCCGAAAAGCCGACGACCTCGATCGCGAAGGGAAGTCGCCGTCCCCGAAGTTCTTCCAGCAGGGCGACCGCGAGCACAACGCCGAGGATGCCGTCATAAGCACCGGCGTTAGGAACCGTGTCGAGGTGCGAGCCAATCAGGAGACGCAGGGCGTTCGGCTGTGTAGCCGGATAGACTCCCCGCAAATTGCCGGCAGCATCGATGCGCACTTCGGAGCCAAGCGGTTCCATCCATCGCGCAATTTCCTGGTGGCAGTCGTGCATGGGGGGCGAGAGAAAGGTTCGGCGCGTGCTGCCCGAGTCCTCGGAAAACGATGCAAGCTTCAGACACCGTTGGATGACTTCCGCCGCTCGCGTTATGATCTCGGTGGTCTGCACTGGATTCCACTTTGAATGTCGAGTGCCCCCTCATGCCAGACGCTCAGGACTCCCGTATCACCTTCGCCGCCACCCAGCCGAGAAGCACGAGCGCAACCAGAACCTCCCAGCTGTAAGTGTTCCCATAGGTTGCGACCGGAAAGTGATTGCTGATCATGATAAAGACAACGGGAACCGCCATGAAAGTATTGTGTTTGGATCGCAGTTTGGCTTGAACACTGAGAGCCAACTCGAATGTCTCTCCGGCCGCTGCCGCCGCGATCATCTTGCGCTGGGAGGGGAGGATCCGGAGCCAAACATTGGCCGACATGATCGTTCCGAAGACCGCACCGAGGTGAATATAGGCCGCGCGTCCGCTGAATACATGCGTCAGTCCCCAGGCGAACACGGCAATCATGAGCAGAGAGAACACAGCAAACCCGCTCTCGGACCGGCCCAGGGGCGACCGCAGCGCGAGATCGTAGATGATCCAACCTCCCGTGAGTACCGCAAGCCCGATCGCGATCGCACGGGTTTGCGAAATGTCTGCAACGTCATGGTCAACGAGTCCACTGCTGGAGTAGTAAACCAGACCCAACAGCACCATTCCGGTGAGCCAGGTTATGAGCGCTTCCCAGCGGAACCAATGAACCTGCTCGGGACCGACCTTGAGTGATTTCTGCCGGTCGACAGTGTAGAAGCCGCCGCTATGGACCATCCAGATCGACGGAGTCGGGCCTTCGGTCGCAGCCTTCTTGGCGAGCCGGTTGAACTGTCCGTCCAGCCACGTGAAATAGTAGGTTTGGCCGACCCACATGATTGCGGCAAAGACATGAGTCCAGCGCACCAACAGGTTCAGCCATTCCCGAATTGACGAGGTCACTTTATCGACTCCATCGGAATTGCCGCTCAGCTGCCGCGGTAGGTTGAATATCCGTTCGGGCTCAGAAGGAGCGGAATGTGGAAGTGCGATTCGCCCTGTCTTGCATGGAACATGACTTCCACTGCCGGATACAGAGCCTCGACTTTCTGTCGCGCGAAATAACTGCCGGTGTCAAAGATCAAACGATAGACTCCGGCGGAGAGATCCTCGGCTTGGGGAAGCAACTGAGGGCATCGGCCGTCGTCGTCGGTGCGAGCTGAGGTCAGTAGTCGCCAGTCTCCGGCGCTATTCTGCTTCTCCAGTCGCACCGACACGGCTGCGGCAGGCTTGCCGTGCGTGAGGTCAAGAATGTGTGTCGAAATACGCTTCATGGTTGGAGCCATTTCCTTAGCCGAATTTCTGTAATCTGCCGTTGCTGCTCGGCCGCTTCGTGAAGTTCAGTTTCGGCGTCGTTGCGGAGGCGGCGTTGAAGCATCTCCAGAATTTCCGACGCTGACTTGCCGGTGGCGCAAACAATAAAAGTGCGATTGAAACGCCGCTCGTATTCGCGATTGGCATTCGCTAGAGCAGTTCTCACCGCGGGGTCGGCATCCGTAACTTGCCTTTGCTCTTGGGCCGACCAGACCACCGATGGGGCGGACGGAGACTGGGGCGCGCGTGACTCGCCGATCCGCGGATGACTGTTGAAAGCTTCCCTCCAATGGGATGGGCCGAGGTTGCGCCACGTTTCGTTTGACGCAATCAGGAGCGCACCTAGGTCCGCAATAGGCCTTCGGGCGACGACACCCTGCCCCCAAGCCCTCGAACCGCAGCAGGGAAGAATCGCGTTAACGGCATCGTCGGTCTTGAGGAGGTTCCATCGTGTCAGAATCTCCGATGTTTGGTTACGATTGGCTGATGGTTCAGAATTCAGGCGCTTCAGGAATTCGACCACCAGATTGCCTGCTACGGCCGCGCGATACCTCGCCGTCGAGCGAATGTCGTCGATCGGGCGGATCTCTCGAGTAGCTGCCGCTTTCGCCGCGCGCAACAAATCAGAATCAATCGACCGTCCTCTCACGACTCGTTCCGTTTCCCGTAGGCGAAGCGGAACCGGCGCGACACTCCCCAACGCGATTCGCACATCGTCGACTAAGCCTTTCCCCGGCCGGCCGAGAGCGGCGATGCACACTTTGGAAATTGCTTGAGCGTTGCGCGCCCCGACTTTGCGGGCATGGCTAACATATCCCGAGAACTGCCGAGGCAGGCACACGGCCCGAATCAACTCGTCCGGCGCCAGCAGAGTCTTCTTATATCCCGTGTGGAACGAAACATAAGGCACGCGCCGCTCCCCTCGCACTGACACGAGAATCACTTCAGCTTCGTAAACGAGCAGTGCGGGCAGGGAATCGGCCGCCGGAGATGCGTTCACAATATTGCCGCCAATCGTCCCCCGATTCTGGTTTGCAATTCCACCTGTCCAGCGGGCGGCCGTCGTCAGAAGAGGGAACTCTTGTCCTACAACTTCGTGCCTGCGCACATCCGTATAGGTGCATCCGGCCCCGATGCGAATCTCGCTCCTGTCGACTTCAATATGCCGCAATTCTGTGAGGTTCCAAATGCTGACCAGCTTTCTCTGCGGCAACGTCCCGGCCGCATATTGCACCATCACGTCGGTGCCACCTGCGATCGGGAGCCACATGCCAGGTTCTCTTGCTAGCAGCAAAACGATAGCCGGCAGATTGCCGGGTGCGACCATTTCGTAGTCCGAGGGGTCCGATCTCATGCGGTCAACCTGCGCCGCGCTGCCTCCGCCACGGCCTCGAGAATCTGGCTATAGCCTGTGCACCGGCAGAGATTGCCGGAAAGGCCTTCCCGGATCTCTTCGATGGTTGGCTCAGGTTTTTGATTGAGCAAGTGGCAGGCGGCGACAATCATCCCGGGAGTGCAGATGCCGCATTGCGCACCGCCGCATTCCAGAAAAGCCTCCTGCAGGACGTGCAGCTTTTCTCCGTCTGCCAATCCTTCAATCGTGACGATGCCGGTGCCTGCTGCCTGAAGAGCGGGTATCAGGCAGCTACTTACGAGCGTGCCATCCATCAACACCGAGCAGGAACCACACTCGCCTTCTCCACAACCTTCTTTCGCTCCGGTCAGTCCAAGTTCCATTCGCAGCACGTCGAGCAAGCGCGCCATCGGATACGTGCGCACGGTCTTCGGCTCACCGTTAACCGTGAATGAAATCTCGACCTTGATGCTGCTCCCGCCAGAATCGGTCATCGGGCCCCGCTAGTAAGGGTTTCATCGTTTCGGCGCGATGGTTTGAGAAGTGCGTCCATGATTTCTTCGGGAAGCAGGGGAATGGAATCGAAACGAGTCCCGAGAGCATCTTCCACAGCGTTCACGATTGCCGGAGCCGGGCCGTCCATCGGAAGTTCGCCAATGCCCTTTGCTCCGTAAGCTCCGTGGACGTTTCCCAACTCTTCAAAGAACACGCGAATGGGTGGCAGATCGCTCGACGTGGGCATGATGTAGTTGGTCATCTGACCGTTCTGCATACGCCCATTCTGCCAAACCACCTTTTCATAAAGGCTGAATCCGATTCCCTGGGCAATACCGCCGATGATTTGCCCCCGCGCAAGGAGCGGGTGCAGAACCTTACCAACCTCTTGGAGCGCGACGAAGTCATCCACCGATACGCTAAATGTCGTGAGATCAACAGAGACTTCCGCAATGTAAACGGCCCAGGCAAAAGCAGCGTAGGCTTCTCCTCGATACTTTTCGTCGTCCCAGAAAATGCCGCTCGGCGCTTCATAGCGTGACCAGCAACGGAATTGGCCATGCTTGGCGACATGTTGCCGGCAGGCCGCGCGAAACTCATCGGCCGAATATCCTTGGCGCAGCACCTTGGAGGAAATCAACGTCTGTGCAATTCCAAGAGCGGCAGACTTTACCAGGCTTCCCACCACCATCACAGTGCGGGACGCCACGGTGGGGCCGCTGTTGGGCACTTCGAACGTATCCGGTTGGGCTACGCTCACGTTCTCGTACGGCAGACCGAGGGCTTCCGCCGCGATCTGGCTCAGGACGGTTTTTGTCCCTTGGCCAAACTCGGTGCTCGAAACTAGCACCTTCACACTGCCGTCAGCGCAACCTTCCACCCCGACCACTGACCTCAGGTAACGTTCACCCGATCCAGTAAATCCGGCTCCGTGCAGAAACGCTGCAATTCCCATGCCCTTCCTGGATGTGCCGACCTGATTCCGGGACGCGAAACTCTGTCTCTTCGAGTGATACTCAGAAATCTCCAATGCTTGGTCAATCAATTTTCCCAGATCAATCGGCTCCCTCACCACCTGCTCTGTCGTGGTGGTTTGTCCCGGTTGCAGAAAATTGCGGCGACGGATCTCGACCGGAGAAAGACCTACTGACTGCGCGATCCGGTCCATGTGCCGCTCCATGGCAAACAGACTTTGCGGCGCGCCAAAGCCGCGGAATGCTCCATGAGGCGGAGCATTGGTGGCGACGGCCTTGGCGCGGATGCGAACACTCGGCCAATAATAAGGTCCTCCAGCGTGAATTGCTCCGCGGGAGAGGACCACCGAGGATAGTGTGGCATATGCGCCGCCATCAATGGTGAAGTCAATCTCTCCACCGAGAATCTTCCCGTCGCGGCTCACGGCGGTCCGATGGCGAGTGCGCGAAGGATGCCTCTTGGTAGTCGCCGCCATGTCCTCGAGGCGGTCATAAATAATCTTTACGGGTCTTCCGGCTTTGATCGCCAGCAGAGCAGCGTGCGCAGCGATCATCGAGGGATATTCCTCCTTCCCTCCGAAAGCGCCTCCAGTCTCCATCTGCACCACGCGAACTTGTTCTGCCGGCAAGTTGCAGAGCGCCATGAGCGCCTTATGAATGTAATAAGGACATTGCAGCGAGCCCCACACCGTGATCCCTTGGGCTGGGTAAAAGGCGGCAATCATCCCATTATTTTCGATGTAGAGCTGCTCCTGAGCGCCGGTCGTATACTCGCCTTCCACGATGGAGTCGGCTTTTTCCCAAACGCTGTCGAGATCGCCTTTCTCGATGACGTACGTTTTGAAAACGTTGTTCTCGCCCCAAATGATCTCGGTGTGGCGCTCACTCTCGTCAATCGTGAAGATGCCGGGCAAAAGATCGTATTCGAAGGATATCGCTTGAACCGCCTTCGGGAGGCGATGGCGATCGGGATGAGCCAAGAGCAGAATCGGCTCTTCAGGATGATTCACGAAGTCAGTGGCCAGACAGGGTTGATCGTCGCCGATCAGCGAGATGCAATTCTTCCCCGGAATATCTTTGGCCGACACGACGACGAATTGGTCCCAGGCAATGCCGGGGCCGAATGTGATCTTTTTGATCCGGCCGCGAGGAATCTGGCTGCGAACGGTTGCTCCGAAGAGCATGTTGGGCAGAGCCATGTCGTCGACGTATTGCGACCGTCCGGTCACCTTGTCGCGACCTTCCTTGCGCGGAACTGACTTGCCGACGATGGGATCGGTATTCATGCGTCTGTGGCTCGAAAATATTCCCAACTCCCCGGCCCAACCGCGCGGATTCGGGGATGGGATAGTGTATGACAGACCGGTGAACAATGGCAGGGAAGTCTGCGCGAAGACAGATAGAAAATGGTTATGGCACCGATCGACGGCTTTGATTTGCGATGTACTCCCGCCCAGCGGGACTGCTGGGGAAAGCTCCTTCCGAGAAGACAGGGTTGCCTCGCAGATAGGTGGCTTTCACTACCCCGCGGAGGGTTTCTCCCAGATATGGAGAAACGGGATGGTGGTAATGCAATCTGTCTTCGGTTAGAGTGAATTCGCGATCGGGATCGAAGATAACGAAATCCGCGTCATAGCCAGCGGCAATACGACCCTTGCGGCTGTCGCAGCCTGCAAGTCGAGCCGGCCCGGCTGCCATCCACTGCACCAGATCGAGCAACGTGAATCCTCGTTTGCTGGCCTCAGTCCACATAAGAGGCAGCGCAACGGACAGGCTCGCAATTCCGCCCCAGGCGGTGCGGAAATTGCCCTCGCAGAGACGCTTCATGACTGGAGGACAGGGCGAGTGGTCGGTGACTACAAAGTCGATCGTTCCATCCTTGAGGCCGCCCCATAACTCCTCACGATTCTCGCGGCTGCGGATTGGCGGCGCGCACTTGCTTAGCGTGGCTCCATTCGCGATTGTTTCAGCGGACAGGTGCAGGTAGTGTGGACAGGTCTCTACACTTACTGGCAGTCCCTCCGCTCGTGCGGCGTGCAAGTCGGGAAGTGCATGGCTGGAAGAGAGATGGACGATGTGCAGGTGAAAGCCGTATTCACGGCACAATGACAGCATCAGGCGGATGGCAGCCAGTTCCGCTTCGTCCGGACGCGACTGGAGATACGTGGAGTAATGGCTCCAATCTGCATCGGCCAGAGCGTCGGTGGCGCGATCGATCGGACCTGCGAGTTCCGCGTGAACCAGCAGTGGAAGCCCGGTCCGGGCAACATGCGGGAGAGCCAATCGCAGTTCCTGCTCGGTAACCATGGTGAAGCCATCGATTCCCGGGTCGATCAGGAAACACTTGCAGCCGGGGACTCCCGCAGCCGCGAGTGCTGCGATGTGCTCTTGATTGTCGTGGACCACGCCGCCCCAGGCCGCCCAATCAACACGGCATTTGCCGCGCGCTGCCTCACGCTTGGCCTTCAGCGCGGCGACCGTCGTTGTCGCGGGAAGGCTATTCAAAGGCATGTCGACAAGCAGCGTGTAGCCGCCCGCCGCTGCGGCGCGGGTCGCGGTTTCGAAGCCCTCCCATTCCGAGCGGCCAGGATCGTTGATGTGCACATGGGAATCGACGAGTCCAGGAAGGATGGCCGAGCCGCCAAAGTCGTGGATTTTGTAATGATCAGGTACTTGATCGGGTGCGACGATGGATTGGATCTGCTCCTGCTCCACAAGGATGGCCGCAGGGCGGATGCCCGTGTGAGTCACCACGCGCTGAGCGACGAAGGCCTGCAAATCCAAAATTTCAGCTCCTTGCGGTTGTCGCAAGACCACGATCAAATCAACATTTTACGAAATTCCAAGTCCGGCTTATACTCGCTTCTCAGCGAAGCGGCTGCGAAAGAGTCCATGTCGACTGAGTTGCGGGTTCGCGGGATGCTGACGCGAACTGCCCTTCACGATTACGCATAGATAGAGCCAACACGTGGACAATCCTTTCATGGCTCGCGCCATTCAGTTGTCGATCGATAACGTCCAGTCA
>DATDGW010000561.1:0-1579 GCA_036521895.1 Candidatus Sulfotelmatobacter sp.
AAAAGGACAACCCGAGAGTTGCCGGAGCAGAACTCGTGCGATGGTTTGTCGAAGCGTAGCAATGGACCAGGGGTTATGCCGCTCCACGCGTACTGGGCGAACCCCGAGGGCGGAACTTGAGCGGCATTTCGGCGACGGGTAAGTCCACTTGACCGGCGCGAGCGGAGGGGGAAAAACGGCTCCGTTCGGCCACCAGGAACCCATAGGCCGCAATACAGAGAGTCGCGTGATGGTGAAACCCGCGCCAGCCTCGTCCTTCATAGTGGTCCAGTCCGAGCTCTTGCTTCAGTTCTTGGTAATCACGCTCGATGATCCAGCGCTGCTTGGCCAAGCGCACCAGATCGGCAAGCGGGGTGTTGGCGGGCAGAGTCGATAACCAATACCGGATCGGTTCGGCTTCCGCTTTCGGCCACTCGATCAGCAGCCATTCCTGCGGACGGGGTTCGCTGCTCCAGTAATCGCGATGGGCGGGACGTAGGCGCAGGGCCGCAAACCGAGACCGCAGGGGCTTACGAGTTCCTTCCCGCCAGCGCACCGTCTTCCAGGCGGAGCAAGCTAAGATCATGGCCAACTCGCGTACCGCAAGCGGATTGTGCTGGCCATCGCGGCGGAGCAACTTGGCCGGGCGCCCGATTCCTTTCCATTTCCGCTTGGGCAATGGTGCCTGGCCTGGTTTCCACACGCTCACGGACGACTGGATACCCACCACGTACAGCAAACCTAATTCGGTAATGCCCTCGCGAAATGCCGTGTCGTTGCCGTAGGCGGCGTCGGCCAGCACGGGAGCTGCGGGGATCTCTCGGTCCAGGGCGGTGCGAATCTGTTGCAAAGCAATTTCCGGCTTGGTTTGAAATCGGATTTCCTGCGGTACCCCCGTGGCCTTTCTCCGCTGCTTGTCCTGCGTCCACACTTCGGGTAAGTAGAGGCGCCAGGCAATCGGCAGGCTCATCTCCGTGGTGCTGATCGACAGACTCACCGCCACCCGGCAGTTTTCTTGCTTGCCCACCTGCCCACAGTACTGGCGCGTGACTCCCACCGAATGCTTTCCTTTTTTCACCAATCCCGTATCATCGACGACCCAAGCTACGATCGGTCCTTGCTTCCGCATCGCCGGCAAAGCGTACTGGCGCACCGTTTCCAAAAGGTCTTCATCGCTCCAGGGAGCATGGGCTACAACATGGTGCAACGACTGATGGGTTTGGCGCAGGTTGTCGGGACAGAGACGGGCCGCCATCGGTTCCACACTCTTGCGTTCGCCGGGAAGAAGCAAGCCCGTGCAATAGGACTTCAGAGGGACCACCCGATCCAAGTGCCCCGCGGCATGCGCCAGGCGATCCAAATAAGCCGCGAAGCGTTTTTGCTGGGCGCCTGGCGCAACAGAATTGGCGCTCATGACCCGCAACTTATCATTAGAAAATGCTAGACCGGACAAATATTTCAGCAGAAGGTATTCAGTTTATAACACAGTAGTACTAGAGAGAGGCTGGCGATCGTCATAGCAGCAGTCCTCGCAAATTGGCGGCGACTAACATTCATTTTCTGTTCACTCGCTGGTCCCTATAGAAATAGCGCTCTCCCT
>DATDGW010000562.1:0-2004 GCA_036521895.1 Candidatus Sulfotelmatobacter sp.
ACTAAAGCGGCATCTGCATCGCCTCGAAGAACTCGAATATCTGCTCGTGCACCACGGCGGGCGCGGGCAGACGTTCGCCTATGAGCTGGTGTTCGAGCGCAACGGGGACAGCGGCAAGCCCATGCTGCCCGGCCTGATCGACGTGGAAAAGCTCGCGGGCTATGGCTACGACGCAAAGAAGTCTGGGGTAGAAGGCGAGAAGTCTGGGTCAAGTCTGCCCCAAGTTCGGGGGGTGTCCGGGGGTGGTGCGGGTGAGGAATCGCCAGTGCTGGCGCGGCGAAATGGCGAAATCGGCCCGAATCTCGGAAAAACCACTTCCCGGGACACAAGAGAAAACCGTGTCGTACACGCAGGCGCCGGGGTGCGCTGATGGCGCGGAACCGGACCGTCAAGCCGCAACCGGTGCCCCAGAATCGCATGGGGAGTCTCATCGAGGAGTTCATCGCCTGGATACGCGTGCGAAATTTTTCGTTCTACACACAGAACTACCGCCGCTCTTGCCTGGTGCAGTTCGTGCGCTGGGTCAATGAGCGCGGCATCGACGACCCCATGGAAGTGACGCGCCCGGTGCTGGAGAGCTACCAGCGGTATCTCTACTACTACCGGCAGAAAAACGGGAAGCCGCTGACCTTCCGCACGCAGTACGCGCGGCTGGTGCCGGTGCGCGTGTGGTTCCGCTGGCTGGTGCGGAACAACCACATCCTGCACAACCCGGCTTCCGATCTGGACATGCCGAAACTCGAGAAGCGGCTGCCGCGCGCCGTGCTCAACGAAGAAGAAGTCGAGCGGGTGATGATCCAGCCGGACGTTCGCGATCCGCTGGGCTTGCGCGACCGGGCCATCCTCGAAACGTTTTACTCGACGGGAATCCGCCGCATGGAGCTGGTGAACCTGAAACTCTTCCACGTGGACCATCTGCGCGGGACGCTGTCGATCTGGCAAGGCAAGGGCAAGAAAGACCGCGTGGTGCCCATCGGCGACCGCGCGCTTCTGTGGGCGGATAAATATCTGCGCGAAGTGCGGCCGCAACTGGCAATGGAGCCGGACGACGGCACGCTCTTTCTGAGCATCGAGGGCGGGCCGTTTCATCTGGACCGCATGAGCAAGCTGGTGCGCGATTACGTGGAGCAGGCCAATCTCGGCAAGAGCGGTGCGTGCCACATGCTGCGCCACACCATGGCCACGTTGATGCTCGAAAACGGCGCGGACATTCGCTTCATCCAGGAGATGCTGGGCCACAGCGAGCTGCAAAGCACGCAGATTTACACGCAAGTGTCCATCCGGCAGTTGAAGAAAATCCACACGGCGACGCATCCCGGCGCAACACTCGAAAAGAAAAAGCCCGCCACTACAAACGCAGCGCCGCAGGACGAAGAATCGCTGCGCGCGAATCTCCTAGCCACGCTCGACGCGGAAGCGCAAGAAGAATCCGCATAGACCGACGTGGGGCGCGAAGGCGACAGAAGGCAGCTTCTGTCGAGTGGAGCGCGGGAAGGCTCGCGGGGTTCGAGGCCGCGTCGGATAACGAGCTCGTTATCGGATGCGCCGCGCGGAGCGTCGTTCGTGCCCCACGGAGCACAGCGTTTTCGGAAAGCACTCGCCGGTCAACGACTCAGCACGTAAAATCAGGGGTAATGCTGACAGCGGCTAAAGAAGGGACGTTCTCCGCGTCGAGCGCTCCGCGTGTGCTTTTTCCTTTAGCTGCCCCAGGGGTGTACCCCAAAACTCGCGTCAGGGGTTCAAAGCCCGAAAACGTGCACTGTTCTAGGGCAATCGGGCCGCTAAAGATAGAACTGCGTTGGGGTTGCGAGCAGTCTAGCGAAAAAACTGTGGTGGGGTCAGGAGTTAGCTTCAAATACGATCCCTTCGGCAGAAGAATCTACAAATCGTCTACGTCAGGCACTTCCGTCTTCGCCTACGACGGCGACAACTTGATCGAGGAAACGAGCAATGGCGGGGCGGCTGTGGCTCGCTATGTCCAAGGACTTAAAATCGATCAGCCTC
>DATDGW010000563.1:0-3192 GCA_036521895.1 Candidatus Sulfotelmatobacter sp.
CGCTTGCGTTTGCGGCGGACGCGGTCTATGGGAATTCAATCAATTTGGTCCTGGAAGTCATTGCAAGGAAGGGAGTTGCACGAAAAGCTTGGTTATTGATATTCGTCAATGTACAGCTTCTCATTCACCCGGTCATGGTACCCGCGGCTGTTCTTCAAGAGGAGATACGCTTGCACCTATACACGCGGCAGCGTCCGCCGCGCAAGCGGCTTCGTTCTAACGGGCTACCCTTACCTAACCCGGTAAGGTTAGGGTTGCCGACATTCAGGGAGTCGAACCGTCAATCACTACATGCGCGTTCTCGACGGCTTCCTGTTTGCCGCCGATCCGGAAATCGGCGGAAGATAGGTAAAAGATACTGCGTCTTTCGCGTGCAGATGTCCGGGCGCATCCCAAGCCGGATAATCGGAAACGTCGTGCACACACGCCTTGACGATCGACAAGAGTCGTTGTAGATAACCATAGTATGGCGAAGCCAGATTTGAGCGAATCGAGAACTTTCTTGCCATCGTCGGCGGTAACAACCTTGATAGAGCCGGGCCAGACGGGGTGGGGACCGTCGACGAAGGGACCGGGGACGACCAAGCGAGGGCCAACCACCGCGCCGGAACTGACCTGGTCTCGCCAGCGCACCTGCCCGGCTGCGGGCATGGGACCGCCCATCTCGCGCACGCCAGTGGCTCCGTTTGCAAGCAACAGGGAGAAGAACATAGCCGGCTGCTGGGCGTTCCATAAGCTGTGCACGTGCATGTCCCAAAGACCGGGGATGAGGTACTTGCCGCGAGCGTCAGCGGAATGTGCTTGTTTGGGAACGTGAACAACTCCGCTCGAACCGACCTCACGAATCTTCTGGCCCGAGATGAGCACGGTCATATCGGGCGATATTCTTCCACTCTGGACATCGACCACCGCAACATGCGTGAGGGCGACCTCGTCTGTTTGGGCTTCACACGGAACCGCTCGAATGGCTGCAATGCCCGCAATGATAAAGACCGCCCACGGTTTCCTCATAATCCCTCCGACCACAGGACAGTTGCACCATATTCATCATACGTTTGACCTGCAAACAACGCATTCGGGGAACCTAGAACAGCGGTGGTAGTAGGAAATCGCGTTTAGGATCAGTTCCCAGCGGATCACGGGCTAACCTTACATTGCCGACTAAGGAAAGTTCGCCGACCAACGGGGGGGTGTTAACACTCCCCTCCCGACGAACGTCTAATACCTGGTGGGGATTTTGCGCGCATGGCCAGATCCGGCGACAGAGGTGACTTGCTCGCGGCAGGCCTTCGACCCGGGCCTGTAAGGGAGCCGTCCGCGCTGGAAATCTCCGCGGACGCGACATGGGTGGTGGCGGCGCGCGACGGCGACCGCGCAGCGTTTGGGCAGCTCTACGAGCGCTACGTTCGCATGGTCCACGGAGTTCTGCTGGCGAAGGTCCCGGTCGGCGATGTGGATGACCTCGTTCAGGATGTCTTCATCCGGGCACTTCGCCGGCTGTCAACGCTGCGCGAAACCGCAAGCTTTGGAGCATGGCTGGCTGCCGTCGCTCGCAATGTGGCGCATGATTATCACCGTCGATCGGTGCCAGAGGAACCACTGCCGGATGATGCCTCTGACCAAGAAATTCAGTGTGGCACGTCCGGCGGAGATCAGGATTGCCCGTCGGCCGCAATCCTCGAAGCGGTCATGAGTCTGTCCGAGACCTATCGAGAGACCTTGATTCTGCGGCTGGTCGAGGGCATGACCGGTCCTGAAATTGCGGCTCGCACTGGGATGACGCACGGCTCGGTGCGCGTCAATTTGCATCGCGGCATGGAGCAGCTTCGCGCTAAGCTGAGTGCGGGCCGGAGCCGCGTTGGGCCAGAACAGGAGAAGTCCTAGTCATGGATTCGAGCAACAATCGAAGCGAAAACAGATCGTCGATAAAGAGTGACGACTATTTGTGGGACCGATCTGGCGAACCCGATCCCGAGATCGAGCATCTGGAAACGTTACTCGGGATGTTTCGACATGACTCTCCAACTCCGGTTTTTCCGGAGATCGTCCCCGAGCGACGATGGGCATTGTTTCCCTGGAGCCTGCGGTGGTTCCCCGCTCTAGCTTCGGCAGCGGTTGGCATGGCAGTCATCCTTGCAGTGACATTTCTGGTCTACAGAACGAAGCCCACGCCAACTCCTCTCGCGGGTTGGGATGTGTCCGCCGTGCAGGGGACACTTCGAATCGGACAAAAAACGATCAGCGCGAAAGAAGGCGCAAGCCGTCTCGGCATTGGCCAAATGCTTGAAACCGACAGTCGGTCGCGGGCCAGCCTTCAGGCGGACGATACCGGTAGGATCGAGGTGGACCCCGGCACACGCTTGCGCCTGCTGAGCATGGGCTCAGGGCTGAAGCGGATTGCATTGGATCGGGGAACGATCCATACCTATATCTGGGCGCCGGCCGGTCAATTCGTGGTCGACACGCCCTCGGCGGTCACGGTCGATCTGGGTTGCGCCTACACTTTGCAGGTCGACGATTCGGGCGCAGGCATGGTGCGCACATCTCTGGGATGGGTTGGCTTTAAGCTGAATGGCCACGAATCCTTCATCCCGGCGGGCGCCGCTTGTGCGACCAGACCGAAGGTTGGGCCCGGCACGCCGTACTTCGAGGATGCTTCCGCAGAGTTCCGCTCTACTTTGGCGAGGTTCGATTTTGAGGACACCACATCGCAGCAGCGCGCACACCATGTGGCGATCCTACTGAGCGAGGCTCGCAACCGCGATGCCCTAACCCTGTGGCATCTCCTGGCGCGTGTCGATGACCAACAGCGAGTACTCGTCTACGATCGGTTGAGCCAGCTCGCGCCTCCTCCTGCCGCTGTCACGAAAGAAGGGATCCTGCGACTCGATCGGCCCATGCTCGACCTTTGGTGGAACGAGCTGGGATTTGACGACATCTCGGTTTGGCGGCATTGGGAACGTTCCTGGGCGGGAACGGCGACGCCCGGTCGCGAAAAGTAACCTGCAGCGTTCCACCTCGTAATGAGCCTCCAGTTTCTTCCGCACCGCGCCGCGTCGGTTTGTTAACAGTCTCCTTTCTCCCGGCGTCTCTTGAAGCGTGGGTTAAATCAGCAAACTGGGGGGGAACATAGATATGAATGTACATGCACTTTCACGCCTCGCGATTAGCACCGCGGCCGTTCTGCTCGGG